>CALFML010000438.1 GCA_937879845.1 uncultured Myxococcales bacterium | reverse complement strand
GCGTCACCAAGCCCCGCATCCTCGAAGCGGTCCGGCAGGCCAAGGGCGAGCCTGCGGCGCAGCTCATCAACCATCTCAAGAAGGCCGAAATGGCGACGGAGGCCGAGCGGCTGCTCGATGGCACGGGCTGGCTGCCCGAGCCACTGCGGCTCGCCGACAGCGCAGAGGTGTCGGACAGGTCGACGGACGCGATTGAGGCACTCCCGGCTTTTCTCGCTGACGGCGAAGGGCAGGATGCCGCGACGGACGGATCAGAGCCGCATCCCATCGCCGCCGAATAACGACGTCCCGCAGGGTGGCTTTGGCCGCCCCGCGTTCTCGCCGCCAATCGTTGGAGAAGCCCGGCCGCCGAGCCGGGCTTTTTCCATTGAGGGATCTGCCATGACCGATCCCCAAGGGAGAGGGAGAGGACGGCCGGGACGGGTTTGAGCCGGCGGGGTCGAGAGAGAGCGCCCCCTGGTTCGGACCGTTCCCGCTCTCTCGAGGTCTCCTCATGTCGAATCTTTCCATCTCAGCGGCCACGCAGGTGCCGCTGCGCTCACTCGACGAGGTTCTGCAGGGAGCTCGCTCGGCGCGTGACGTCGTCGATGTCATCACGTCGGCACGGCCCGTACGAGCGAGCGTACCGGAGCGTCACGAGGGCACGCAGCCTGGAAGGTAGCTGCCCCTCCGGCTGAACCTTGCGCTTGTCGGTGGCTTTGCCAAGCGCCTTTTGACCACAGCACGAGTGAATGCCGTTCTCATAGGACATGACTAACAGCCGATGCGGTGGAGGCGGGTGGCCCAACCCTGCTCCCGCGTGTCTTCGCTGTTCAGGTGAGACGCGGCATTCAAATCGTACGGCCGGCGTGACGCAAGGGAAGAGGTTGGTGAACTTGGTGACGGCGCCGGTGCTCAAGTATAGAAACGGCTGACCGTCCACGAAGAGCAGGTAGTCGGCGAAGCCGTGCCCGGACCGCAGCTTGAACTCGCGCACGGCGACGCCTCGCTTCGCGGACAGGTTCATCTCACTGCGGTTCTGTACGGCCCAGCCCGCTGCTGCGAGCGCCGCATCGATCTCGACGCGGGCCTCGGCTTCGGGTCCGCTAGCCGGGGGCGGCGGCGGGGTCATCGTCGGTGCCCTTGCGCAACATGGTGCGTGAAGTGCCCGCTTGGCATCAGAGAGGCGAACTATACGAACACCGGGAGGGGAAAGTCGAGCCCGATGACTGCCAATGCGCCGCTCCGGGCTGATAGCGTTTTCCGCATAACAGACACCCAGGCCAGGGCGTAAGTCTCGACCTTCGAGCGAGGGCACCGTGCCACAAAAGCGCCGCCGCCTACACTGTTGCAGAAGTATCGCACTGTAGTATGGTCCGCCTCGCAAGCACTTCCTGCCGCGGAACTCCCCAAGTCCGAGGAGTAAAGCGATGCGAAGAAAAGAGCCGCACTGCGTCGTGGGGCCATATCAGGAGAAAAACAGATGGCGTATCGTCGTCGTGGAACAGGGGCAGCGGAAGTCCTTTTTCTGCGCCAGCCAAGAGGAAGCCCTGAAGCTGAAGGCCGACTTTGCTCGGCAGGTCGATCTGCAGCCTTTCAGAAAGCTGACTGACGTGATTGCAGACTGAGAGCAGGACAAACTGGACGCGGAGCATGCAAGGCGCACAGCGCCAAGCATCAGACCTTCCGACTCCGCTTGATGCTGCAGCCATTTCTCGGGGAGGAGATCTCGGCCCTGACGCCTCGGCGCGCCGCAGCGTTGTTGTACGAGCAGCACGCAGGGCGGCACTCGCGCCCAACGGGCCAGGTGCTCACTCGTTTGCGGTCACGCAGAAGTACTATGCCCAGCCAGAGGCCGTTGCCAACGCTGCTACGGCCCGTGTGCTCGACGGGCTATCGTCCGGCCCCATTGGGTCCAAAGTCAGCGCGGAGGAGCTATTAGAGCGGCTGGATGAGGATACGCTCACAAGGCTCGCGGAGCTGCTGAGCGAACGAGCCCAAAGAGGCAAGGCGGAAAACGAGGCCTGGGGCCTGGCTCGAATCGATCCGCAATCGATCGGAAGGGCTCCAAATAAGTGGTTCACCAACGGAAGCCAAGCAGGGCGACATTTAACCCAGCAATATCTTCATATGCGAGCGCGGCGGACTGCACGATGTGGTCAAGCTGCTCGATTACGGGCTCGTGCATGTACACCGCAGCAGCGCTGAGCCGGAGCCGCAGGCCAGCGTGCCGAAGGCGGCGAGGGGCGGCGCGGATCCGCTTGCGGCCGGCCTCATCGCCGCACGGAACCTGACGCAGGCCGGTCAGATCCTGGGTACGCCAGCCTATATGTCGCCGGAGCAGGCGGGCAGCGGGCAACCCGATGCACGCAGCGATGTCTACAGCGTGGGCGGCGTTGCGTGCTTCGCCCTGACGGGCCGGCCGCCATATGAGCGAGGCTCGCTGGCCGAGCTGTTCGAGGCGCATCGCTCGGCTCCGGTGCCGCGGCTGCGCGAGCTGCTCGCTACCATCCCGGCCGACCTGGAGGCGGTGATCCTACGCTGCTTGGCCAAGGCACCGGCCGATCGCTACCAGAGCACCGAGGAGCTTGTCGTGGCCCTCTCCGGGGTCGAAGCCGGCGCTAAATGGGACAGCATACAGGCCAAAGCCTGGTGGCACACGCAAACGGTCATCGGTGCGCTCAAAGACGAGGCCCCGCCCCGCTCCCCTAGCGCATCGGGCCCGAAATAAGACCCCGCCTGCCTGCTTGCCGGCGCGCACCAGGGCTCGGCGGCCGCAGCGGAGCCAAGATTCGGGAGGCGTGGGGCCGCGCTACCCAGTCCTCCCAGTGGGAATAGGCGACGAGGCTCGCCGGTTCACCGCGACGGCGCTCCGGATCTTCGAAGCTGAACGCAAGACGCTGGCGGCCGGCAAATCGATCCGCAATCGATCCCACGAGCGCTCCTTGGCCGTAATCACCGATGGAATTGGAGCGGCCGGAACGCATGAGCCATGAGATCAGGACGCCGATGAACGGGGTCTTGGGAATGGCGGAGCTCTTGCAGGACACCCCGCTCGGCAGCGAGCAGCGGGATCTGGCGGAGACGATCGTGAAGAGCGGCAATGCGCTCCTTTCGATCATAAACGACATCCTCGATTTCTCCGCAGTCGAGTCCGGGCTGCTTCAGATCGAGCAAGCGCCGTTCGAGCTGCAGACTTGCGTGGAGGAAGTGTTCTCCCTGCTTGCCCCCAAGGCCCTGGAGAAGGGCCTGGAGCTCGTCGCGCTGCTCGATCCGCAGCCGACTCACATCCTCGGCGATTCGGCGCGGCTGCGGCAGGTGCTGGTGAACCTGCTCGGCAACGCCCTCAAGTTCACCGCGAGCGGGGAGATCACGATCGAAGCGACCGTGGGCTCCGGCGAACCGGCAGGACCGGGCCGCGTCGCCGCGGACGCGCCGGCGCGGCTCTCCTTTCAGGTCCGCGATACGGGCATCGGCATTCCGGCGGACCGCATCGGGCGGCTGTTCAGTCCCTTCAGCCAAGCGGAGTCCTCGACGGCTCGCCACTATGGCGGCACCGGCCTGGGGCTTGCCATCAGCAAGCGGCTCGTCGAGCTCATGGGAGGGCTTCTGCGGGTCGAGAGCACGGTGGGAGCAGGGACGACGTTTCACTTCGAGCTGCCCGTCCGTTTTGCCGGCGTAGGGCCTACGCCCGCGGAGGCGCTGGCACCGGGCCGCGTCCTCATCGTCGATGACAACGAGAGCAGCCGCGCCATGCTGGCGCGTCACACCGCGGCGTGGGGCCTGCTGCCGCGCCTCGCGTCGTCCGGAGAGGAAGCGCTGCGCCTGCTGGCCGGTACGGAGACCTATCTGCTCGTGCTCTTGGACCAGACGATGCCCGCAATGGACGGCTGCCAGGTCGCCGACGCCATCGCCCAGCACAAGGACTGGGCCCAGCTGCCCATCGTGCTGCTGTCCGCCTCCGCCAACCGAGAGGGCCTGCAGTCGATGCAGCGGCCCGAGTTCGCCGCGGTCCTGCGCAAGCCAGTGCGGCGGCAGCAGCTGTATGAGACCCTGCGCCAGATCCTACACGGCCAGACCCAGGTGCAGGCGCGATATACTCCACAGTCGATGCTCAGCAAGAGCCTGGGGCAGCAGCTGCCGCTGCAGATTCTGGTGGCCGATGATAGCGCCGACAATCAGAAGGTCATGCTGCTGCTCCTGCAGCGGCTCGGCTATGAAGCCGATGTGGCAGACTCCGGCCCGCGTGTGCTCGCCGCCATGGTGGTGCGCCGCTACGATGTGGTCTTCATGGACATCCAGATGCCGGAGCTCGATGGGCTGGCCGTGACCGAGCAGCTACGCCAGAGCGCTCCGCTCCCCGCGCCGCCCTACATCATCGCCCTGACCGCCAACGTCCTTCTGGGAGTACGGGAGCGCTGCCTGGCCGCAGGAATGAATGACTTTCTTGCCAAGCCGGTGCAGCTGCGGACGGTGGCGGCGGCGCTCCGCCGCGCAAGCGCCGCCATCTCTAGCCGGCAGGATCGCGGTGCAAAGGCGGTGGCCGACACGACCCTGGACGCCGACGCCTGGGATCGATTCCAGAAGCTGTTCGCCGGAGACGTCGAGCTGATTGCGGAGGTCATCTCCGACCACTTGGCCAACAGCCTCCTCCTTATGGACCAGCTGAATCGCGCGGTCGCAGCGAGTGACTTTCCGGCCATTGCGCGCTTCGCCAAGAGCCTTCGTGCCTTCGCCATCGAGCTCGGAGCGCCCCGCTTGGCAGAGCTCAGCCACCAGATCGAGCACTTCGGCCGGTTGCAGTGCACTGATTTTCCTACCCCGCAGATGGCAGAGCTTATCGCGGAGTATGATTCCGTACGGCGCGCGCTCCTGCTAAGGAGTAAGGAGTTTAGGAGCAGTCCGTAATGCGCAGCGACAGACATGCGGTAGATTTGAGTGATGCCGTCATCCTGGTAGTGGATGACGTGGCCGCGAATCGACAGGTACTGAGCGCGATTCTGCGTAAGGCCGGCTATCAAGTCCTCTCGGCGGGCAATGCCGCACAGGCGCTGCAGCGGGTGGAAGTTCAGGTGCCGGATTTGATCCTGCTCGACATCATGATGCCCGGCGATGACGGCTACAGCCTCTGCGCCAAGCTCCAAGAGCACCCGCGGACGCAGGACGTGCCCATCATCTTTCTCAGCGCCCTGCGCGACATAGGCGACAAGCTCAAGGCCTTCGAGCTCGGCGGCGCCGACTACGTAACCAAGCCGGTTCACGGGGCCGAGGTGCTCGCGCGCGTCACCCACCAGCTCAAGATCGCCCGGCTCCATAAAGCGCTGGAGCAGGAGAAGGCCGAGCTGGTCCGGCTCAACCAGGAGCTCCGGACCTCCAAGCTGCAGACCGCGAACGTGTTCAGCGCCCTCAGCGAGCACCTGCCCGGCAGCATTTTGGA
>CALFML010000437.1 GCA_937879845.1 uncultured Myxococcales bacterium | reverse complement strand
CTACACAGGCGAAGACACTCTTTCCCTACACGACGCTCTTCCGATCTGTCGAAGCGCTCTTGCTCGGCTCAAGCGGGACGGTGTCCGCTGGGCTGGCGGATGGGGCGGGGTTTTTGGCCGGCTCGGCGGCTTCGGTGCCAGGAGCGGGGCCGGCCTCCGCCGGATCCGCCTGACGCCCATAGGCAGCGCCGCCGCCCACACTGAGCGCGGCAGCCAGAAACAAGACGCGGACCGCGAGCTTGCTATCGCTATCCATGGCGCTCACGCGAACCGCCGAAGTCGCCGACTGGCCAGCCGCAGACCGATAAGGGCCGCCGTCCACAGCGCCAGCGCCGGCGGTCCGCCCGCGGCATCGCGGCGGGTGCCGATGCTGCACAAACAGGCCCCGACGTAAGGCACGGCATCGGCGTTAGGCGCCGGGGGGTTGGTCGAAGTACCGCCATCCGGCGTGCCCGGATTATCGACCCCGCACTTGTAGGGCCGGCCGCTGGTCATGTTCCCCATGCCGTCCCCGCAGTCGTTCGGCTCGACGATCCCGGAGCGATCGAGCAGCGTCAAGACGTAGGCGCCGCCGCCGTAGCCGACCATCGGAATGCTGCCGGCGTACTTGCCGACGGCGCCGTCCGCCCGCACGGCGTTGTAAAGCTCCGGCAGGAGAAAAAAGTTGGCGCTCGCTTTTTCGATGATCGGCTGAAGGATGCCGTTGGCCTCCGGCTCGCGCCCGACGCGCCACAGGGCGTCGGACATGCGCATGTCGATGAGGATCCACTCGTTGTTGTCGTAGGAGGACTTGCCATCGTCATTGCGCTTGAAGCCGCCGCTCTCCACGTGCAGCTGGTTGATGAGGCTCAGCGTCGCTTTGGCGGTCTGGCCGGCGTAGTCGGACTGCAAAAGGACGTTCCAGGTGAAGGCCTCGACCACCGCGCCGTCGTGGTACTGGTTCATCGCCAGCCCCTCCAGCGAGCCGGCGATCGCCCCCTGCGGGTCGACAAAGGCCGCCAAGAAGCCGGTGCGCGCTTTCTTCGACAGCGCCCGGTAGGTGCTGGCATCCCCCGTCTGACCCGCCTTCTGGGCCAGCTGCGCCATGTCGCAGAAGCCGCGAATCGCCGCCAGCGTGGTGTAGGCATAGTGCTTCTTGTTGGCGTCGTGCACCTCCCAGATCGACGAGTCGGCCTTGGCGATGCCGTTGGCCTCGGTATTGGCGGCGAGCGGCTGCGCCACCCCGCGCAGCAAGGCGTCATAGACCGTCGATCCCAGGCGCGTCGATGAGCTGAGCCAGGCGACATCCCCGGAGGCATCGACGTACTGGCGGGCCGCCCACATCATCATGCCCCAGCCGTCGATCTCGATATTGGGGGTCTGCTGCCCGGAGTAGTCGGCTTCCTCCTCGCCATTTCCGAAGTAGCGGCACACCGATACGCGGTAGCTCTGGCCGCTGACGTAGGAGCTGAACTTGCTCGACGGCTCGGCGTTGAGGAAAAACTCCAGCGCCGCCTTGGCCTCGGCGTGGTGGCCAAGCCGGGCGAGCGCGACGATCGCGTACATCGCGTCGCGCACCCAGCCGGTGTGCCACTCGCCGGGGGGCAGGCTCGCCAGCATCATGCCGTAGTTCTTGCGGCCGGCGGCGTAGGGCTCGCGCACCTGGCCCATGCGCAGCACCGTTTCGCTCTGCCGCCAGAGCTTCTTCTCATTATCAGTGCACAGGGCGACCGCGGACGACGGCGGCTTGCGCCAGCGGTCCCACTCCGCGCGCGCGTCGGCCAGGATCTGCTCCGGACCACGGCCGCTCACCCAGGTCTTGAACTGCGCCAAGGTCGCTTCGGCGGCGCTCTCTTCGGCGGAAAACAGGATCGCGACCCCCATCCAGCCGCTGGCGGCGCCCGACAGCGAGCCCTGAAAAGAAGGCACGATGTCGGTGCCGCGGCAGGTCTTGTTGTCGCCCAGGTTTTGGCCCGACTTGACCTTGCTGTACACGTTGTCGCAGTCGATGTGGGCGGTGGGCGTCAGCGGCACGTAGATCATGGCGCCGCCGCCGGCGCCGGTCTCGATGAGCGAGGTTCCATCGCTGGCCAGCCGCAGCGCCTCGCCGTTGGCGTTGGGGGTGTCGGGGGTACCGTCGCCCATGTGGAAGTTGAAGAGCGTGAAACCATCGCTGGCGCCCGGCGCGTTGAGCAGCGCGATCATCGCGTTGCCCTCATAGCCAAACGGCGCGAAGTAGTACGTCTGCGCGTTGATGCCGGCCTGCGCGATCGGAACCTGGATGATGTTGGTCTCATCGAGGTAGCTCGCCTCGCCGGCGGTGCCGTCGTTGAGCCAGCCGCTGCCGCCGCCGCCGCGCACCCCGAAGTAGAAATCGTAGGCGAGCTGGCGCCGGCCGATGCCGTCGGACTTTGGCTCGCCGGGCCGCGCCGCCAGGTAGCGGTAGGGGTGTTCAAGGAAGTGGGTGAGCTTGTTCCGCGCGGTGTCGTAAAACTGAAAGCCGTGGCCGTTGCCGGTCGTCAGGTAGGTCCACGTGCGCTGCGGCTTTTCCGCCGGCGTGGGCGCGGGCCCGATGGCAGCCAGGGCGCCAAAGAGCCCAAGGCCCAAAAGCGCCCGCGCCGGCAGCGAGCCGAGTCCGCCGCGAAGCCGTGCGCGGGCCGGCTCCGGCTGACGATGACCTTGAACCACCAAGCACGATTTCGGCGCAGCCCTAAAGGCCCGGTTTGGACGCATGCGGCGCACCCTAGCCCGCGCCAAATTGAGGTGTCAACCGCCGCACCAGGGCCGGAGCGAACTCGGGACTGGACGGGAGCGCAGCGTTGACCGCAGCGGCCGCGGCGGCGTAGTGTCTTTTCCTGAAACCCTGGGGGGCTCAGGAAAATGTCCATGAAGACCAGGCCCAAGCTCGTCGAGATCATCGGCGCACCGCTCGATTTAGGCTGCAACCTGCGCGGCGCCAACATTGCGCCGGCGACGGTGCGTATCGCCGGCCTCCAAGAAAAGCTCGCGGCCGTGGGAATTCGCTCGATCGACGGCGGCGATGTCGCGGTGCCGCTGCGCGAGACCCTGGATGACGAAGCCGCCAAGAGCCGCTATCTGGGGATCATCGCCAAAGTCTGCGATGACCTCTGCGCCCGCGTCATCGGCGCGCTGGCGGCGGAGCGGTTCCCGCTCATCATCGGCGGCGATCACAGCATCGCAGTCGGAACGATCAAGGGCGCCGGCGAGTACTTCCACCGCCAGGGGGCGCAGCTTGGCCTGGTGTGGATCGACGCGCACGCCGATATGAACACGCCCGCCACCTCGCCGTCGGGGAACTTGCACGGCATGCCGCTCGCGGCGGTGCTGGGGCTGGGGCATGAGCGCTTCGTCAACGTCGGCAGCTTCGGCGTGCGCGTGCGGCCGGAGAACGTCGCGCTCATCGGCATCCGCAACCTCGACGAAGGCGAAAAAGAATTCGTCCGTCAGACCGGCATTCGCTACTACACCATGACCACCATCGATCAGCGCGGCATGTACGCCTGCATCAGCGAGGCGATGGACGATCTGGCCAAGCGGTGCCAGGCGGTGCACTTGTCGTTCGACATGGACGGGGTCGATCCGCTCTACGCTCCGGGCGTCAGCACGCCCGTCACCGGCGGCCTGACCTACCGCGAGGCCCACCTGGCGCTCGAGGTCGTGGCGGCGCGCGGCATCCTGCGCTCGATGGAGTTCGTCGAGATAAACCCGATGTACGACAGCAACCATCAGACCTCGCGCCTGTGCATCGAGCTGGCGATGTCGGCGCTCGGCAAGGCCATCGTCTGACGGGCATTGAGCCTTTGAGCCGGTCCACCGGACAAAACCGCCAAAATCCAAAGACCTAATTGAATCCATATCAATGAGGAGAGGCGCGTGCTGCCACGCTACCTGATTGCCGATGTGGACGACACGTTCACGGTGGGCGGCCGCATCCATCCGCAGGTGCTGGCCGCCGCGGCCCGCGCCGAAGCGGCGGGAATCGAGCTCATTCTCAACACGGGACGGCCGGCGGGCTTCGGCGCCGCGCTCCTCAGCTATGTGCCGAGCGTCAGCGCCGTCGTCGTCGAAAATGGCGGCGCCTGGCTCGATCGGCGGGCGCATCGCGCAAATCCCACGGTCCAAGACGCGGACGATTGCCGTGCCGAACCGCCGGCGCCCGACTCGGGGGATCTGCCGCTGCAGTTTGCCGTGCAGCCGCCGCCGGATCTCCGGGAGCGTCTGATCGCGCTGCGTCAGCTGACCGCTGCGCGTTTGGGACTACCGCTGCGGCCGACCGCCGATAGCGCCTACCGCGTAACGGATCACACGGCCGTGCGCACCCTGCCGGCCGGCTCGGCGGGGGCGGCGCTGCTGGAGCGGATGAGCGAGATCGTCGCCGAAGCCACGGCCGGTGCCGGTCACATCCTCGCGAGTTCCATCCACATCCACTTCATGCTCGACGGCGAAAATCGCCGCAGCAAGGCGCGCGGCACGGCGGCCCTGCTCGCCGGCCGCGGCATCGCCGATCCCGCGGCCGAGCTCCGACAATGGGCGGTCTCTGTCGGCGACAGCGCCAACGACGCCAGTCTGTTCGAGCCGGACCGCTTCGCCTTGTCAGTCGGGGTGCGCAATATCGAACGCTATCTCCCGGAGCTCGCCGGTCTCCGCCCGCGCCACATCACCCGCGCCGCCGAAGGCATCGGCCTCTGCGAGCTGATCGACGATCTGCTGCGCGGGGCGCTCCCCATAGGCTGAGCGCCGGCAGAGACGCCGCGCCGCCCTGCCGCTCTACATGAGCGGCGCCCGCTGCCCTTTTCATAAGCCAGGCTTAGGCGTACATAACTTGGCGTAGCAGGCAAGAAATCTTATCAAGCAGGGCTAAATGCAGAGCCTGCCGGGGATTTACTTGCCGTCGGCTTGCGGTCGGCTGCAAAATCAACCTACGCCGGTTATAACCGACCTGAACAAGTGGACCCTACCGGCGAGTCCCCGGGAAAGCCGGTGTGTGAACCGGTGAATGAGACACAGCCATGCCCATGGACCGATCTGAACCCAAAAGCGCCGAACCCAAGGGCGCCCCTCCGACAGCTGGCAAAGGCGCCAAGGCACCTGCCGCGCCGAGTGCCGATGCCACAAGCCCTGACTCCTCCGCACCGCGACCCTGGCTTATCCGCAAGCGCGGCGCCGCGGAGGTGCTGCGTTGCCCGGATCTGACCACGCTGCGGCAGTGGATCGTTGAACGCCGGATCGCCCGCGACGATGAGATCTCGCGCAGCGGGCAGCGCTTCCGCCGCATGGGCAGCGTCGTCGAGCTCGAGTCACTTTTCTACAGTGCCGAGCAAGAACGCGCGCAGCAGCGGCGCAACAGCGGTCAATTTGCCCAGGTTCCGGCGCCGGCGGGAGCCAGTGCCGCTTCGGCTCCGCGACTGACGCCGGTGCCGACGCCGGTCGCAACGACGCCGGGATCGGGTGCCCCGAGCGCCCGTCCGACTCCCGTGCCGGCGACCCAAGCCCAGAAAGCCGAGCCTGTCGAAGCCAAGAAGCCCGAGCCCGCCGCGGCCAAAAAGCCCGACCCGGCCGAGTCGAAAAAGACCGAGCCCACTCCGGCCAAAAAGCCCGAACCGGCCGAGGTGGAAAAGCCTGCCGCGCCCCCTTCGGCCAGCGCCCCCGCAGCAGAAAAGAAGCCCGCCGATGCGGTGGGGCCGGTCAAGGTCACGCCGCCGCCCGGGCTCGCGGCCAGCGCGGGCGGACTCAGTCCGATGCGGCTGGCGCGGAAAGATCCCAACCGCGGCAAGCCGCAAGCGATGCCGGGCATGGCGGGCAGCGTCCAAGCTGCGATGCGCGCCGCCGGAGGGCCGGCTCCGGCCAAGCCGGCAGCAGCCCCGGCTGGCGAGGCCAAACGGGCCGAGTCCGCGGCACCGACTTCACGGCCGCCGGCAGCAGCGCCAACTCCGCCGGCGCGGGCCGCGGCCGGGAAGCCTGCCGCCGCTGGCAGCGCCAAAGGCGATCCCGCATCCTCGGGGGCGCAGACCGCGGTGTTCAACCGTCAGGATAAAGACGGTCTCGATGAGGAGGATGACGACAATGTGACGCGCAAGCTGCCGCCGGCGGACTCGCGCGCCACCGAGCGCCAGCCGGTCCGCCCGCGCGATCCGGTAGAGGATGCGATCCTGCACAACGATCCGGTGCCGCGTCATCTCAAAGAGGCGGCGGAGGGCGGCGAGACGATCCGCAAGCGGCCGGCGGATGTCGACTCGACCGAGTATCTGGGCAAGGGCGACCGCGCGCCCAAGAGCCGCGGCCCCCTGCTGCTGGTGCTGGCAGTCGTCGTGATCGGCGGCGTGATCTGGTACTCAAGCCAGAGCGGCGATACGCCATCGACGCCCACTCCGCCATCGACGCCATCTACGAATGAGCAGCCGACTTCCGGCACCACTGAGCCGGCCAAAGGCAGCACCCCGGGCTCGGAGCCGAGCGGCGAAGTCAAGGAGCCTGGTACGACTCCGCCGACTGCCGTCGTCGAGCCGCTTCCTCCAGGCACGGGTGCCACCGGAAACAACCCGCCCGCGGTAACCCCGCCGTCCGAACCCGAGAAGCCCACCGCGGCCAAGCCCGAAGCGGCCAAGCCCGAAGCGGCCAAGCCCGAAGCAGCCAAGCCCGCCGCCCCACAAGCCGCGGCGCCCAAGACGGAGCCGGCCAAGCCGGCGCCCGCCAAGACCGAGCCGGAAAAGCCGGCCGTGGCGGCGACGGCGACGACTCCGCCGGGGACGGCTCCCGCTGCGGCCAAGCCGACGGTCTCCTTGGAGGAGCTGCGCAAAAAGATAAGCGAAGACATTCCCAAGGGCTTCGACGATCAGATGGAACTCGCCCAGCGGCTCGTCGAAAGATACAAGTACGACTCCGCCCAGGCGCTCTACGAGTACATGCTGACTTACGCCAGCGCCGTCCCCGCCATCCACAACGGCCTTGGCACCTGCGCCTTCGAGAAAAATCGCGGCGATGAAGCCATTTCGCACTTCCGCGATGCCCTGGAGCGTCGGCCAAACTACTCGGCGGCGGTGTTTGGTCTGGCCAAGACCTACCACCGGCTCAAAAACGACAAGGAGCAGGCGCTGGTCTATTACAAAAAGTACCTGGAGCTTAATCCCAAAGGCTCCGCTGCCGCCCTATCGCGTGAGGCGATCGCCAAGCTAGAGGGGCAACCGCCGCCGTCCGCTCCGACCCCGCCGCCTGCTGCGCCCGCTCCCGAGCCTTCGCCCTAGCTCCCGCGCCGCCCGAAATCGCCAAGTTATGCTAGAACTCCCGCGGAGCGTCTCCGGGCCCATTGCCAGCGGAGCGCACCCCAGCGCCAAAGGAGTGGAAGACCCATGAGCCTGAACAAGCCATCGGAAGCAGAAGACGAATACTTCGCCCGCGAAGAAGCCGCCCGGCGGCAGCGGGAGGCCCTAGAGCTCAACAAGCAGATGGCCGTTGCAGAGCGCGAGCAGCGCAAGAAGCTGCACTACATGAAGTGCCCCAAGTGCGGCATGGATCTCACAGAGACCGCCTTCCGCGGCGTCACCATCGATAAGTGCTATAGCTGCGGCTACCTCGGCTTCGACGATAAAGAGCTCGAACTCCTACTTGGCCACGACCAGACGAACTTGTTTCAGAGCATCGCCAACATCTTCCGCCATCGCGCCAAGTAAGCCCTCCTCTGCCGGCGCCGCCACCGGCAGGGTCACGGTGAAACACGCCCCGCCTCCGGCCGGGGCTTCGACGGTGATCGTGCCGCTGTGGCGGCTGATGATGCTGTGCGCGATCGACAGGCCGAGGCCGGAGCCGCTGCTGGCGTCCTTGGTCGTAAAAAATGGATCGAAGATGCGCAGACGCACCTCCGGCGGGATGCCGGCGCCGTTGTCGCGGACGGCCACCCGCACGCGCCCGCCATCAAGCTGCGTCTGCACCTCGAGCTGCGGCGCATAGCCGCTCCCAGCCTCGGCGGCGCGTGAGGCCACGGCATGCAGGGCGTTGCTGAACAGGTTGATGAAGACCTGCTGGATCTGCCCGGCGTGAACCCAGATCGGCGGCAGCGGGGCCAGGGTGCGGGTGATCGCCACGCCGGCTTTGGCCGGATGCTGCACAAGCTCTAGCGCCTCGGTGAGGATCAGCTGGAGATCCGCCGGGGCGAGCGGTTCCGGCGTACAGTCGGCGTAGCTGTGCAGGGCGCGCACGATCTCCAGGGTGCGCCGGGTGCCGCGCTCGATGACCCGGAGCATGTCGGGCAGCTCGCGTCGGGTCTCCGCGGCGAGGAGGTTGGCTCCGTCGGCGGGGTGGCCGGCGCTCGCCAGCTCGCCCAGGGCCTCATGCAGCGGCGCCGCCATGTTGACCACGGCGTTTATCGGGTTGTTGATCTCATGGGCGATGCCGGCAACCAGGCGGCCGATCGACGCCAGATGCTCGGTGTGCAGCAGCGCATCCTGGGCGTGCTGCAGGTTGGCGAGCGCCCCACGCAGCTCCTCGTTGCGCCGCTGCAACTCGATGGTGCGGGCCGCGACTTGCTGCTCTAGGAGCAGCTGCGCGTGAGCGGAGGACAAGAGCCGCTCGCCGAGCGCTCGCTGCATCGCGGTCAGCGCCGCCGCCAGGCGCCCGATCTCATCCCCTTCGCTCTCGATTTCGCACGCGGTGCCGGCTTCGCCGCTCGGATTGCCGTCAGGCTCGCGGCTGGCTGCCGGTTCGCCGGTCCCGCCCCCCGCCTCTTCCGGCCGCGGGCCGGGGCGCGGTGCGAACTCGCCGCTAGTGAGCCACTCGGCGCGGCGGTGCAGCTCACGCAGCGGACGCATCAGATCACGCAGCAGCAGCGTCATTGCCGTCACCGCAACCACCATCAGGACCGCTCCGCTCAGCCAGCCGTGCCACGGCTGGCCGCCGCTGCCAAGGCCCAGCTGCAGCTCCCACAGGATCATCAGCGCCGCCACCGGCACGGCCAAAAGCAGCGTCAAAGGAAGAAGCCAGTTGGGCTGCCGGCCCGGCATTCGCTGCAAGCGCGCCGTAAGCCGCGGCCACAGCGCCGCCAGCGTCGCCTGCTGATGCGGAATCTGATAGAGCGCCGCGGCGAACATCACAAGGGTGATCGGAATAAGCAGCTGCAGCACGCCGGTCGGGCGCATGGCGAATCGGGCCCGCGCCGCGAGCAGCGCGACCCCGGCGGCGCCAATCCATGAAAGCCAGAGCGCCACCGCGAGTCCGTAGGGGAGCCGCTGCACGGTGCGCAAGGCGGCCTCGAGCTCCTGGGTGCGGCTCACCGCAATCGGCAAGCGGCGCGGCGCGGGGCGCGGCGGGCGTCCGGGCTCGCTGCCGAGCTCCCCGTCGATGAATCGTTCGATGGGCGCGGTCGCGGCGCGCAGCCACGCGATCCACGCAGCAGTAGCGCCAAGCAGCGCCGGCGGCAACCACCACCATAGCTCCAGCTGGCCGCGTACCGGCAGCTCGGTAAGGGTGGCGACGATGCCTACGGCCGCTCCGGCAAACAGGCCGGTAACCGCTAGCGCCGTCACCACCAGCCGGCCCTGAAACGTATCACGCAACAGCCGCAGCTCGCTGTCGGTACCGGCGTGCCACGCGGCCGCGGCCGGGCTCTGCATGAGCTGGAGCAGCGCCCGATCGCTGTTGCGCTGCCACAGGAGCGACCGCCAGGCGCTCAGGTGCGGCCCGACGAGCGCCGCCGCCCAGAGCATCATCAGCAGCGCCTGCGCCGGCAGCCCGAACCCGGCGGCGCCGATGGCACCCCAAAGCGCCGCGACCAAGGTAAGAAGCGCGGTCCGCAGCCACAGTGAAATAAAAGCGAGCCGGGTGCCGGCCAAATAGCCGGCTTGAATAACCAGCGGACTTGGCGCAGGCCCGCTCCCGCGCCGCTCGCCGGGCTGGATCGCAGACAGTGCCGTCTGCAGCGGGGCGTGTAGCCGGCGCACGGCGATCGTCCAAATTCCCGTCGCCACCACCAGCAGCCCGGCCAGCACGGCCCACAGTGCAGGCGCCGGCGTAAACAGGATCTGCACCGGGGCGAACACCAAAGCCAGCTCGACCAGCGCCAAGGCGGCGTCGGCAGCTAAAAGGGCGGTGCGGCGCGGTGCGGCGGCGAGCATGCCCACACCTAGGCTCACAGCTTCTTCTCTTGACCCTTGAACAGCCGCGCCAGGTTGCCGCGGTGGGTGAACAAGATACCGACCAGCAGCCCCGCGGCGAGCACATAGGTCGGCCGCCGCGCCCCGACCAGATACAGCCAAGCGGGGAAACTCAGCACCGCGCAGAGCGAGCCTACCGACGAAATCCGGAAGATCGCATAGACCACCGCGTAGGTTAAAAACCCAAGCCCCGCGGCCTTGGGCGCTAGGGCCACGAAGGCGCCGAGCGCGGTAGCAACGCCTTTGCCGCCGCGGAAGCCGGAAAAAATCGGGAACAGGTGGCCGATAAATGCGGCGGCCGCCATGCCCACGAGGATCCAGTCGCGGCGCGGATCCGCGGCGAAGTAAATCTCGGCGAGCCACAGGGGCACTGCAGCTTTGGCGGCGTCCAGCGCCATCACCAGCACGCCCCACCCCTTGCCCATCGCCCGCGCGACGTTGGTCGCGCCTATGTTGCCCGAGCCGACGTTGCGCAGATCCACCCGCCGCAGCCGCGCCAGCACCAGCCCGAATGAGATAGAGCCCAAAAGGTACGAAAGGACCACTGCACCTATGATCGCCATCGCCAGCTTCATACCAAGGGCCGCGCTTTTTCGCGACCGCCAGCCGCGTGTCTTAGGCCGTGACCGGCGCACAGAAAAAGCCGGCGGCGGCCGGTGAAGGGCTCGGCGGCGGTCGCGATCAACGTCGGCGCTTGGTGGCAGGCAGCGCCCGGCGCAGCTCCGCCAGCCGCTGCTCCGACCGCGGACCGCCGGAGCGCAGCGAGAGCGAGCGCCCGCCCTCCGGCAGCAGATTCAGCTGCAGCGCCAAGCGATCTTCGGGCAGCGCCTGCGGGAAACGCGACAGCCACTCGACAGCCAGGATGCCGCCGGACTCCACGGCTTCCCAGAGCCCGAGCTCGTCTAGCTCACGAGCGCTCTCCAGGCGGTAGAGATCGACGTGGTAGAGGGTAAGGGGAAAGGGAAAGGGAAAGGGTCGCGCCGCGCCTGCGATCGGCCCCGGCGCGCGCGTTGGCGGAGCCGGCGTCACCGCGTACTGATTGACCAGCGTAAACGTCGGGCTGCTCACCGCCACATTCGCCGGCACGCCGAGCCCGCGAGCCAGACCTTGCACAAGACATGTCTTCCCTGCCCCGAGCGGCCCATCCAGGCTCAGCGCATCCCCCGGCTGCAGGATTTCCCCCAGCCGCCGGCCCAGCCGCCGCGTCGCCGCCGCCGTCGGCAATGCGATGACCAGGCAGTCGCCCTGGGCGTCATCGGCGCCGGACCGGTCGGTTGAAGCGTCAGCCACAGCAGGCTACTTAGCGCATCACACTGCCGCCGGCTAGGTTCGACCGGAAAATTCTCAACCGGCCCATCGGGGGGGCCGGAAGGGGCTTTGGCGGCGACCGGGCAGCGTGGTATGGGGGGATGATGCCGCTGACTTCAGCGCGACTTGTGCGGACAATAACGCTGATATGGGCGATGAGTCCGTGGCCGGCGGCGGCGCAGTCGAGCCCCGCGCAGTCACAGACCCAAGCCGCGACCCAAGCCGCCCTGCACGAGGTGCTCAACGCGGAGGGCAGCCTGCTGCATCGCCGGCTCGATCTGTCGTCGGTGATGTGCTGGAACCGCAAGGAGCGCACCTGGCACCCCCTGGGCCGCTCGCCCGAGCGCCTGCGGGTCGTCAACCTGTGGTCGTCGCACTGCAAGCCCTGCCGGGAAGAGCTTCCCTTGATGCGGCGGATGGCGGCAGCTTGGCAGCACGATCGCAGCGTGCGCTTTCTGTTTATCGCCGACCCGCCGCATGACACCGAAGCGGCCGAGGTCGCCGCCTTCTGGACCGAGCACGCCGCCGAGGTTCCCGAGCTCGACCCGTGTCGCAGCACGACGGAGCGGCTGCGCGCCGTCCTGGGCAGCACCGCGCAGCCGCTCACCCTGCTGCTCGATGACGAGGGCGTGGTGCGGCAGGCATTCATCGGCGCCATCCACGAACGCGGACTGGCTTCGGCCATGGAGCGCCTGCTGCCGGTGTTAGCCGCGGCCCCGCGCCGCCGTCTCTGATCTGGTCGGCGTTTGCGGCGACGTGGAGAACCGGCGCCAAGCTGCTCACCCGCAGGCCAGCCAGCCGCTTACAGCCTTGACAACCGCCCCGAGCGGCCCCGAGCGGCCGGCATTCAGCGCGACCAGCTTGCGCACACAGGGGCAGACGTGGCTATCTGAGAAGACATGCTGGCGAACCGAACTGGTGATAATCAGCTGCCGGGCGATCCCGACGGACTTGCCCGGTCTTCGCGGCGGCACGGACGAGCATCGCTGCCTTTTTTAGCACTGGGAGCCGGCGCCGCACTCGTGGCCACGCTGTTTTCTCTGGGAACCGGGCCGATGCCGGCGCCGGCCCGCGCTCAGAGCGCGCCCAGTGCGCCGGCGGCGACGGGCGCAACCGGCGCGCTGGTCGTTCCGACTGCCCCGCCGCCGGTGGGAGCGCAGGCGCTGCGGGTCGGCGGACCGCTCAGCCCGCGCAACGCCAGCTACCGGATGCGCGCCTCCCTGGACATGGCGGCGCACAAGGTCACCGGCCACGCGACCCTCATCTGGCGCAACCTGGAGACCCAGCCCGTCGATCATCTGGTGTTCCACCTCTACCAGAACGCATTTAAGAACTTCGCCTCGCAGTTCATCCGCGACAGCGGACCGCAGCTGCGCGGGGCGACCATGCCGGCCAAGGGCTGGGGCTACACCGATGTGACGGGGGTTCACATCGGCGGGGCGGACCTGCTGCCCCAGACCAAGGTGGTCGATACGCTGATGACGGTGCCGCTCGCGACGCCGCTGGGTCCGAGCGCTACCGTCGAGGTCGAGCTGGACTGGGTCGTGCAGCTGCCCAAGGTCTTCGCCCGCTCCGGCTGGGCCGACGAGTACCATGCCGTCACCCAGTGGTTCCCCAAGATCGGCGTCTGGGACTGCGGCGCCGAGGGCAAAAATTGCCGCTGGCGCGCCCACCAGTACCACGGCTTCACCGAATTTTTCGCCGACTACGGCACGTACGATGTCGAGCTCGATGTCCCGATCGAAGCGGTGGTCGGCGCCACCGGCGTCCGCGTAAGTGAGCGCATAGACGGCAAGCGCCGCATCGAGCGCTACCACGCCGAGGATGTCGCCGACTTCGCCTGGTTCGCCGATCCCAACTTCGTCCCCGTCGAGCAGCACATCGACGACGAGTTCGGCGGCATCACCATGCGGCTGCTCACCCGCCGCGGCCAGGAGCTCAAGACGCCGCGCCACTTCGCCGCCGTGACCGCGTCCCTTTTGGAAGGCGAGCGGCGCTTCGGCATCTACCCCTACCGCAACATCACCGTCGTCATCCCGACGCCCGACGGCAACGGCTCGGGCGGTATGGAGTATCCGACGATCATCACCAGCTTCGCCTTCCCCTTGCCCGAGTCGATCCGCATCTTGGAGCTCACCACCGCTCACGAGTTCGGCCACCAGTTCCTCTATAACCTCGTCGGCACCGATGAAGTCGAGGAAGCCTGGCTCGACGAAGGCCTCAACGAGACGTTTACGTCCTGGGCGCTCGACCGCCTCTATCCCGGCGGCTGCACGCTGGTTCATCTGCCGTACTTGTGTCTGAACGATCTCGACAACGACTGGCTGACCTATCGGTCGACGACAAGGCGGGCGCCGCTGGCGACGCGCAGCTTCGATCTGCCGCGCGGCACCTACGGGCAAATCTCGTACAACCATACGGCGGTCACCATGCATACGCTGGAGCGGTACCTCGGCGCAGAGCGGATGCTCGCGGCGATGCGCACCTACAGCCAGCGCTACCGCTTCCGCCATCCCCGCCGCGCCGACTTCATCGCCGCGATGAACGAGGGCGCCGACGAAGATCTCAGCTGGTTCTGGCAACAGGCGCTGATTACGACGCGCGTGGCCGACTATGAAATCCTGCACGTGAGCAGCGATGAGCATCAGCCCGCCGCCGGTTACTGGGACTGCCCGCCGAGCCCCCTGCCGACCTCCGCCGCGCTGGAGAATACCGACGACGCGGCCACACAAGCCGAGCTGCAGCAGCTGTGGAAAGAGGCCGGCGAGAAAGTGTGCGCCGGCAAGCCGCCGGGCCGCTACGAGCAGCCCATGCCGTCGGACAAAGACAAGGGGCAAAAGGGCGCGGCGGGCAAGAGCGAGCCGGCCACATATGACACGGAGATCGCGGTTTACCGGCGCGGCGACTTTTTGTTCCCCGTGGATATCAAAGTGCAATTTGCCGACGGCAGCGTCATCAACGAAAAGTGGACGCTGGCGGAGCAGCAGGCCGAGCCCGAGCGCCGGTTCAAGATGCTCCACTACCTCCGCCGCAGTAGCAAAGTGTGGAGCGCCGAAGTGGATCCCAACAAGCAGCTCCTGCTCGACGAAAAGCGGATCAATAACGGGCTGCTCGCGGCGGCCGACAAGCGGCCGGTGCGGCGACTGTGGCTATCATTCCAGGGCGCAGTGCAGACGCTGCTCGACCTGCTGGCGCTATAGGTGCAAGCGGCCATGCAAGACAAGGACCCAAGCCCCATGAGTATGGCGATGGAACCAGGTTCGGAGCCCGCGATCGTCCCGCCGCTGGTTCCGCCGCCCGCCTTGGCGATCCCGACCCCGATGCGCAGCGACGCTCCGCTGGTCCTTCAGGTCCGTCCGCCTGGTCCGGGCGATGACCCCGCGCGTTCGCGGCTGCCGCGCCGCGCCGCGCCGCCCGGATTCCTGGCCGTGCTGGGCCACGGCGCGCGGCGCGTGTTCAGCCAGCCCTGGCTGCTGCTCTTCGTCTGGGGGCTGTCATTTCTGACGGCGATGGCGGCCAGCTCGCCGGCCATGGTGATGCTGGGGATGCTCCTGGGCAAGCGGCCGGCGGCGGTGCAGCTGGCCCGCGGCGAGTCGGATGTCCTATTCGGCGAGCTCTTAGAAGACCACCCGGTGGCGATCGCCATCATCGTCGCCAGCGTGTTTATCGCCGCGGCGCTGTTTTTCTTCACCCATCTTGTGCTCTCGGGCGGTCTGCTCAGCGCGCTGCGCCGGCCCGGCCACCCGCAGCGCGTCGGCACGGCGCTCAACCAAATCGTGGCGCGCGGCCTGGCGACCACTGGCGCGATGCTGCGCCTGGAGCTCCTGTTCTTGTTGCTGGTCCGCGGACCCATCGTGCTCGTGTTCGGCGGTCTGACGGCACTCGGCATGCGCAGCAAGTACCCGGACACGCACTCGCTGCCGGATATTCTGGCCTGGGTCGGCCCGGCGGCCGGGCTGGCGTTGTGGGTGTGGTGTGGGGGAACGGTGGTGCTGTATGCCGCCCGCTTGCAGCGGCTGGCGCAGACCGCCGGGGAGCACAGCGCCTGGCGCGCACTCCTGGCGGGCCTGCGGCTGACCATGGGCAGCTTGGCGGCGGCGCGGGTCAGCATGTCGCTCGCCTTGGCTGCGGCTGCGGGGATGGCGGGGCTGGTCATCGTTGGACGCATGCTGGCGGCGCGCCTAGACTATGCGCTACTTGTAATCGCCGCGCTGCTGGTCCGCCAGGGCTTCGCGCTCTTGCGGTCGCTGCTGACCCTGTGGATTATGGCCAGCACGGTCGAGCTCTGCAGCCCGGCCGATGGGAGCTCCGCGACGACCAGCTCATAAGATCTTACGCCGTTTTGCGACCCTCCTAGGGGCCAAAGGCCGGCGTTTGGCACGCAGGTATCGATATAGACAGGTAGCCATGGCGAATTTTCTGCAGCGCTGCTCGGTTATAATCGGACCGTCCATGCACAAAAAGCCTGTTCTTCAGGGTGTCAGCCGGGAACCGCAGCGCGGCGGGTCTGCAGCCGGCCTGGGCGCCGTCCTTGGTCGCGCTCCGACCCGGGCGGCCCGTCTGGTTGCGCTTCTGGCGGGCCTTGGGTGCGCCCTGGGCTCGGCGACGCCGCAGCCGTGGGGCGTGCATGCGGCCTACGCCGAGGGCGATCCGATCACCCCGGCAAGTGAACCAAGCAGCGAAGCGCCGCCGCCGGTTGCCCCGACCCCAGCCTCTCCGGCGCCGCTTGCGAGTGACGCGGCCAAAGCGGCCCTTTTACCCCCGGCGGCCGTCGCTCCATCCGGGCCATCCGGGCCATCCGGGCCATCCGCGCCGCTCTCCGCAGCCCCGGCGAGCCCGCCCGCGGGCCAAGAAGAAAAGTTCCGCGATCTGGAACGCCGCACCTTCGAGCTCAAAGATCAGGTCTTTCGCGCCAAGGCTCGACTGACCTTGCTCAGCGAGACGCTGGTCAGCGCCAACGTCGGCACCACGCGCGCCGTCATCGTGCATAAAAACCAGATGAGCCGGCTGTTTCAGCCGATCCGCGTCAGCTATCAGCTCGACGGCCGTGAGGTCTTCACCAAGGAAGACGCCGCCGGCGTCGCCATGGACGGCAAGGACCTGGTCGTCTGGGACGGCGGCCTGAAAGCCGGTGAGCACACGGTCGGCGTGACCGTCGTATACCGCGGCAACGGCGCCAAAGTTCTCTCGTACTACGACAAGTACAACTTCACCGCCCGCGCTGCCCACCGCCTCACCGCGGTCGAAGGACAGACGACTCGCCTGCTCGTCCGCTGTTTTGAAAAAGGCACGGCGCTGACCGCCAAAGTCGAAGATCGGCCGGACTTCGATTTCAAGATCGCCGGCAGCGGTGCTGCGGCGCGCCCGGCGTCTGCCGACAAGGCGGCGGAAGCCAAGCCGGCCGAGGCCAAGGCCAAGTAGCGTGAAAAAATGCAGCGACATAGCCGGTCGCCCTAGCGCGGGAGAATTCCGCGTTGCTGGCTCCGCGCTGCCGCAGCGTGACTCCGGGTGGCGGGCGATGCGCCGCGCGTCGCTGTTCGGCTGGGTGCTGGCGGCCCTTGCGCCGACGCTCGGCGCCGGACTGCCGCCCCAGGCGCGGGCCCAGGCCCCGGCCGCGCCGACCGTCGGCGAGCAGCTGACGGACCTCGAAGGGCAGATTCGCGAGTTCGAACAGAGCTTGCCGTCGCCCCAGAGCGGCGCTGCTGCGGCGCCGCCTGCCGCCGGCAGGTCGCTGGCCGACGCCCGCTCGCTGTTCGCGCTGCGCAACTTCGTCGGCGCCGCCGGCTTGCTGCGTGAGATCGTGGAGCGCGGTCCGCAGACTCCCGAATACGGTGAAGCGCTCTCGCTGCTCGCCGACTCGCTGTGGGAGCAAGGCGAGTACCGGGAGGCGCAGCCATGGTTTACGGCGCTTTTGGAGCAGCAGCCGCCGCACCCGCGCACCCAGACGGCGCTGCTGCGGCTGCTCGAGATCGCCGCCAACCTGCACACCGACGACGACTGTGCCAAGTGGCTGGATCGCCTCAACCAGATCCCGCCGGCCGAGCAGCTCCCCGAGTCGGCTTACGTACGCGGCAAGTTCCACTTCATGCGCCGGGATTACGCGGCGGCGGCGGCCGCGCTCACCCCGATTCCGCCGGCGCATCCCTACTACTTGCGCGCCCGCTACTTCATCGGCGCCGCGGCGGTGGCCAACGGCCAGCTCGCCGATGCCGAGGCGGAGTTCCGCGCCCTGACCGCTCGTCCGCTGCCTGATCGCGACGACGATCGCCGGGTCGTCGAGCTGTCGCATATGGCGCTCGGGCGCATCTACCACGAGCTCGGGCAGTCCGAGCGCGCCCATAACGCCTACCTCCACATCTCGCAGAAGAGCAACCTGTTCAAGGACGCTATCTACGAGGCGGCGTGGTCGGCGATCCGCGCCAAGGACTTCGCCCGCGCCGAGCAAGCGCTGGAGCTCCTGCTCCTTTTCTATCGCGACGCGCCGCAGGCCAGCTATGCCTCCGCCGAGGCCAAGCTGCTCCTTGGCAACCTGCAGCTGCGCCGCGGCGAGCCGGACTCCGCGCTCGACTGGTTCGAGCGCACCCGCACCGAGCTTAAACCGCTCATCGAGAAGCTCGGCGACTTGCTGGGGCAAAACGGCAACCCGTCGGATCGCGTGCGCACGCTCATCGAGCAGAACCTGCGCAGCTTCGACCTGGACAAGGTGAGCCCGGCGCCGGTGCGGCCGCTTTTGCAGACCGATCCGCAGGTGCAGCGGTTCTTCGCCCTGCAGCGCGAGCTCACCGAGACCCAGCTCACCCTGGACGAGCTCGAAGCGACGCTGCAGCTCCTCGACAAGCAGCTCCTCACCGGGGCGCACCGGTTCCGGTTGGCCCCCGAGCTCGGGGTGCCGCGGGCGCGCAGCCACGCGCTGTTCCGCCAGCTGTTTCAGCTCCACCGGGCGGTCGGCGAACAGCTCGCGCCGCTGCTCGCGCCGATCGTGTCGCCGTCAGAGGCGGAGACGCTGCAGTCGCTGCTGCAGCGGCGGACGCAGCTCAATGAGGAGCTGGCGGCGGCGCAGGTCGGAGCCTCGGATGCGCTCGATTCGACCAGCGCCCAGCGGCGCGCCCACAGTGATCTTTTGACGCAAGAGCAAGCACTGTGGCAGTCGCTGTCGGTGCGCCTGGGTGATTCCGTGCGCGTCCAGGGGGAGGCGCTTTTGCAGGCGGCGGCGCGGCTCACGGCGGCGGACGCAGCGCTGCGCACCGCCAGCGGGCGCCTGGATCGCATGCTCGACGTCCGAGTCGGCGATGTGCAGGCCACGGCGGCGGCGGAGCGCGATAAGGTCCGCGGCTACCGCGACTCCCTGCGTGCCCTCATCGAAGAGAGCGCGCGCCTGGGCGGCGTGGTAGTCGGCGGCACCGGGGCGCTGGCGGCGCAGCGGTTTGCCGAAATCCTCGTGCGCGCCGATGCCGGGATCGTCGATGCGGCGTGGGCGCGGAAGGTCAAGAGCACCGACAAGGTCGCGGAGCTCGTGCGGGATCAGAAGCGCGAGCTGCGGCTGCTTGACGAAGAGTTCGATCCCACCGGCGAGCTGCTCGCCGCTGCCCGGACGCCGCCCAAACCCCAAGCCCAGCCCGACGCGCAAAAGCCTGCGACACCCGATGCGCCAGCGCCGGATAAAGCCGCCCCGGCGCCGGCTGCGGTCAATGCGCAGGCCCAAAGCGCCGCGCCACCGGTGCCGATCCCGGCGGGAATGCCCGAGGATGTCGCCGCCGACTACCTGCGCTACATCGAAGCCGGTCGAAGCTACCAGGCCGCGCTGGCGGAGTTTGCCCGCGAAGCCTACCCGCGCCGCCGCCAAGATCTGAGTCAGCGCTACCTGGCGCAGATCAAAGCCGGGGAGAGCGAAGAACAGCTCCACCGGGCGCAGGCGCTGACCCAGTTCGAAGACTTCCTGGCGCGCTACCCGAGCCACCCGCGCTACACCCCGGAGGCCATGTTCCGCCTCGCCGAGCTTTACTTCGAGCGCTCCAGCGAAGAATTTATCGCCGCGGTGAAGCTCCAGGGGAACAGCGAGTCCGGCGTCGGGCTCCCCGACT
>CALFML010000436.1 GCA_937879845.1 uncultured Myxococcales bacterium | reverse complement strand
GTCCGTGGAAGAGAACCTGAAGCTGCTGGAGGGGATGAAGAACGGCGAGTTCCCCGACGGGGCGCACACGCTGCGGGCCAAGATCGACATGACCTCGCAGAACATGAACCTGCGCGATCCGCCGATGTACCGCATCCGCCGCGACTCGACGCATCATCGCACCGGACGGAAGTGGCTGATCTATCCGACATACGACTATGCGCACGGACTGTGCGATGCGGTGGAGCGGATCACCCACTCGATCTGCACGCTGGAGTTTGAGAGCCACCGGCCGCTGTACGACTGGTTCCTGCAGGAGCTGGAGATTCCGACGCCGCCGCAGCAGATCGAGTTCGCCCGCCTGCACATAAGCTACACCGTGCTGAGCAAGCGCAAGCTGCTCAAGCTCGTGGGCGACAAGTTCGTGCGCGGCTGGGATGATCCGCGGATGCCGACGCTGGCCGGGCTGCGGCGGCGCGGTTATACGCCGGCGGCAATCCGCGCGTTCTGTGAGCGCATCGGCGTGGCGCGGCGCGACAGCGTAGTGGACGTGGCGCTTCTGGAGCACGCGATCCGCGACGATCTGAACGCCACCGCGCCGCGGGTGATGGGCGTGCTGCATCCGCTCAAGGTCGTCATCACAAACTATCCGGAGGAACAGGTCGAGGAGCTCGACTGTCCGTACTTCCCCGAGGCGCCGGAGAAGGGCTCACGCAAGGTTCCGTTTTCGCGCGTGGTCTACATCGAAAAGGACGACTTCCGCGAGGATCCGCCGAAGAAGTGGTTCCGTCTGTCGCCGGGCCGCGAGATCCGCCTGCGCTGGGCGTGCATCATCAAGTGCGAAGAGGTGATAAAAGATCCGGCGACCGGCGAAGTGGTGGAGCTGCGGTGCACCTGGGATCCGGGCTCGCGCGGCGGCAACGCGCCGGACGGGCGGCGGATTCAGGGGACTTCGCACTGGGTGTCGGCGGAAAAGGGAGTCCAGGCGGAGGTCCGCGTCTACGATCGTCTGTTCACGAACGAAAACCCCAACGAAGTGGCCGAGGGTGTGGACTTTACGACGCTCCTTAATCCCAAGTCGGAAGAGATCATCACCCAGGCGGTCATCGAGCCGAGCCTGGCGAGTGCGCCGGCGGGGAGCCGGTTCCAGTTCGAGCGCCTGGGGTACTTCTGCGTCGATACTACGGACTCGACGCGGGAGCGGCCGGTGTTCAACCGGATCGTCTCGCTCAAGGACTCCTGGGCGAAGATGGAAGGCGGAGCGCAGGCGGCAGGGAAGACTAAGTAGATGACGCAGCGGACTGACTTTCTTACGCTGACGACTCCGGCGCGGCTCGCCGAGGGGGTCTTTGCCACCGAGATTCCCGATGGGTGGCAGCAGGGCCGCGGCGCGTTCGGCGGCCTGGTGCTGGCCAACCTGGTGCGCGCCGTACGCAGCTGCGAGCCCGAGGCGGATCGCACCCTGCGGACGCTGAGCGCGGAGCTTGTGGGTCCGGTCTTGCCGGGCGCGGCGCAGATCCGGGTGGAGATGCTGCGGCGGGGGACTGGCGTGTCCACGATGGCGGCGCGGCTCGTGCAGGGGGAGGAGCTGTTGGCGCATGCGGTCGTGGTGCTTGGACGGACGCGCAGCGGGACGGCGACTTGGAACCGGGTGACGCCGCCGCGTCCGGTGCCGTTCGCCGAGGCGCCGCAGCTTGCGGGTGCGCCGATCACCGCCGCGCGCTTCGCCCAAAATCTGGAGTTCCGGCCGACGACGCCGCTGCCGTTTCAAGCGGATACGCAGCGCGTGCCGACGACCTCGGGATGGGTGCGGCTGCGCAGTCCGGGCGCGGTGCTGGCGGAGGCGGATCTTGTGGCGCTGGCGGATGCCTGGTGGCCGTGCGCCCTGTCGATGGAAGCGGCGCCGCGGCCGATCGCGACGCTCTGTTTCACCCTGGAGCTGCTGGCGGATCCGCAAAAGCTCGCCGCACAGTCCCCGGTCTTTCATCGCGCCGAGGCGACTGTCAGCCAAGACGGCTACAGCGTCGAGCTCCGCGAGCTGTGGAGCGAATCCGGCGAGCTCCTTACCCTCAACCGCCAGACGATCGCGATCATCAAGTAATACGCCCGGCGTCCGAACAGTCCGTCCATTGCAGCGCCGCCGCTGCGGCAATCGCCCCCTTTATAGTGGCCGCCGCCGACTCGCGAGCTAGACTGATGGCGAGGTTTCCGTTTGCTGCTTCTTGATCTGACGCCGCTGCGCCGCTATCGCGACTACCGCCTGCTCTACTCCGGTCAGTTTGCTTCGTTCATCGGCACGCAGCTGTCCTATGTCGCGCTGCCGTATCAGGTGTACCAGCTGACCCACTCCTCACTGGCGGTGGGGATGATCGGGATGGCGCAGCTTGTGCCGCTGGTCGTGTTCGGACTGATCGGCGGAGTGTTTGCCGACTCCCAGGATCGGCGGCGGCTGCTCATCGCGGCTGAGCTGTGCATGGTGC
Source organism: uncultured Myxococcales bacterium (assembly GCA_937879845.1). Taxonomy (GTDB): domain Bacteria; phylum Myxococcota_A; class Polyangia; order Palsa-1104; family JAEUJZ01; genus CALFML01. The sequence goes on along the minus strand of CALFML010000436.1, from coordinate 4,500 downwards.
TTTTGTGCGCCATGCTGTTCGCCAACGCCAGCCGGGCGACGCCGGCGGTGTGGCCGCTGTATGCGCTGGCGGCGCTACGCTCGGCGGTGGCGGGCTTCCACCGGCCAGCGCTTGAAGCCATGACGCCGCGCCTTGTGCCAAAGGAGGCGATGCCGGCCGTGGCGGCGCTCTCTTCTCTGCGCGGTAACGTCGGCATGATCGGCGGGCCAGCGCTGGCGGGGCTTATCTTGGAGGTCGCGGGGGCCGCGGGGCCGGCGTGGGTCTATGCGCTGGATGCGCTATCGTACGGAGTCTCGCTGCTGACCCTGTGGCAGCTGCGCTCTCCGGGTCCGCCGCCGAGCAGTGAACCGGCGAGCTTGCGCGCCATCGTCGAAGGGCTGCGCTACGCCGCGAGCCGGCAGGAGCTCCTGGGTACGTACGTGGTGGACATGGTGGCGATGATCTTCGGTATGCCGATGGCGCTGTTTCCCGCCATCGCCGAAGGTCTGGGCGGCCCGCGCGTGCTCGGCTGGCTGTACGCTGCGCCTTCGGTGGGGGCGCTGGCGATGACCTTGTTCTCCGGGTGGGCGGGCCGGATTCGCCGGCACGGAGTGGCCATCGCGATCTCCGCCGGCCTGTGGGGCATCGCGATCATCGGCTTTGGCTATTCGCGCAGCGTGCCGCTGGCGCTGTTCTTTCTGGGTCTGGCGGGGGCCGCCGATATGGTGAGCGGACTGTTTCGCTCCACGGTGTGGAACCAGACGATTCCGGACAAGCTGCGCGGACGGATGGCCGGGGTCGAGATGATAAGCTACATGAGCGGGCCGCAGCTCGGCAACGCGGAGGCCGGTCTGGCGGCGGCGTATGCCGGCGTCACCTTCTCCGTCGTATCCGGCGGCGTGCTATGCGTGGTAGGCGTAGCGCTGTGCGTAGGACTCCTGCCGCGATTCTGGCGCTACGATTCCCACGAGTTCGCAGCCGCTGCGGATTCGCACGCCGCGGCAGAGCCTAGCAGCTAGTCAGGCGCGAGCTTGCAGGTGGCCGCGGCGCGCAGCTGCGAGCACATGTCAGGTGCTGCGCGGACGGCTCCCGCGCGCCAATAACATCCTCCGGGGGCAAAAGTGCTTGACCGCGATGCGGCGCCTATTTTCCAATAAAGCTCGAGGCAGTTTGTCTGCGTGACACGGGCAGCCCTGGGGTAAGTGGGCAATAGCGCCTAGGCGATAGCGCATAGAGGAGGAGAATGTCCTACAACGCTCCCTGGGTGATCCTGTTGGCGCCGCTCTTTGCGGCCCTTCTGACCGCCCTGCCGCAAGCCTGGACCGGCCGCAAGGTGTACGGCATCGGCGCGCTGCTCCAGCTGGCTGCCTTTGCCGCCGCCGTCGCGGCTTTGTACCACGTGGCAGGGCACGATCGTGGCCCCATCCGCATCGACCTCCTGTCCTGGCTGGCCAACGTACCGGTCGTCTTGTCCATCGACCGGCTGGCCGCCGTCATGATGGTGGTCATCACCGGCGTCGGCACCCTGATCTATCACTACTCCGCACGCTACATGCAATCGGAAGCCGGGCGGGCGCGGTTTCATACTCTCTTATCCTTGGCGGTGGTGACGCTGGTCTGCATGGTCTCCAGCGCCAATCTGTTGATGCTCTTTCTATTCTGGCAGCTGCTCAGCTGGCTGCTAGGACTGCTCCCCTATAACTATGCGCATCCGCCGACCGTGAAAGGCGCGTTCCGGACGATCATCATCTTGCGGCTCGGGGACGTGGCGTTTCTCGCCGGGATCTTTTTGGCCTATCGTTACTACGGAACCCTGGACTTCGATCCGCTGTTCAGCAAGGCCAAGGCGACGGACATCGTCCTATCGGTGCTGCCGGGCGGACGGATTGAGATCCGCGCCGTCACCGCCATCGCGCTGCTGATCTTTATCGGCGGCATGAGCAAGTCGGCGCAGTTCCCGCTGCACCAGTGGCTGCCGGATTTCCTCTACGCTCCGACACCGGTCTGCGCCTTCCTCCATGCCGGCATCATCAACGCCGGAGGATTTCTCTTGAACCGCCTCGCTCCGCTGTACGGAGCAAGTCCTGCGGTCCTGCATATCGTGTTCGGCGTCGGCCTGCTCACGGCCTTCCTGGGGGCCAGCATGATGTTGACGCAGAACGACATCAAAAAGACCCTGGGCTACTCCACCATCGGTCAGATGGGCTACATGATCATGGAGTGCGGCCTGGGCGCCTTTTCCCTCGCCATCTTTCATCTCATCGCCCACGGCTTGTTCAAGGCCACCATCTTCCTCAACTGCGGCCATGTGATTCATGCCGCCCGCCAGGATCCGCGGCAGCCATCCAAGGACGAGCTGGAGGAGTCCACGGAGTTCTCCCTCCTGACCTGGCTGACCGGCTTTGCGACGACGCTGGTCCTGCCGCTGACCATCCTCTTGGCCCTCCACGGCGTCCTGAGCATTCCCTTGAAAGACTCGCAGGGCACCGTCATCTTCCTCTTTTTCAGCTGGTTCACTTCCTCCCAGGCCATCCTGACTCTGTATCGCCTAAAGGCGGTCGCTTCGGGAAAAGTGGCGGCGCTCATGCTGCTGACGCTGCTGCTTGTGGTCTCGACGTATCTGCTGGCGGCGGAGGTCTTCACCGAGTTCCTTTATCCGACGCCCGGCGAGGTGGCGTACTACTTCCGCACCGCCGGTCTGCCGGACTGGCTGTTCGATCTCATGATCATGGCGACGGCGCTATTCGTCATCTCGGGATGGATTCTCATCTACGCGCGCAGCCATGGCCGATCGATCAAGGCGTCGGGAAAAATCGCCCAGTGGATCGGCGTCGTGCAGATCCAGCTGTACTTGTTGTTCATGAACCGCCTCTATATAGACGCAATCTGGGCGCTGATCGAGCAGAGCGTCCGACGAACCGCCCGCAGCCTCGATCGGAGTCGGCGGTTTACGCCGGCGCTAGGTCTTATCGGCGTGACGCTGGCGATCCTGGTGGTCGTCCGGGCTGGCGGGGGGATGTCGCTGCGCAGCATGGGAGCGTCCGCTCTGGTGGTGCTGACCGCGCTCCTGCTGCCGCTTTTTCCATTCCATGGCGCATATGTCGCGGCGATGGTCAGGCTGCGAGGCCCCTATCCGATGCTGCTCGCCCTGCTGCTGCCGATCGCGGGGTACTGCGGACTGCACTACCTTTTGCCGGAGCTTCCGCGCGGGCTGCTCGGCGGCATCAGGCTGCTGGCGCTGATCGGCGGTCTGTACGGGTCTTTCAAGGCGCTCATGCAGGTCAAGGCGAACCACCTTTTGGCCTATGCCAGCCTGGCCCTTTTCTCCATGCTGTGGTGGCATCTGTCCGTTTCGGGGAGCTCGACGCCGCAAGCGGCCATCTATACCGGCTCGGTGGCGCTGGTCATGGCGGGACTTCTGCATGCCCTGCAGCGGGTGAAGGTTCGCTATGGACCGCTCAAGGAGGAGCTGACCCTGGACCGCATCAGCGGACTGGCCCAAGCCATGCCGCGCTTCGCCGTCTTATTGGTGTTGCTGGTGATGGCCGCGGCCGGTCTGCCGCCGTTCGGGCTCTTCTCCGGTTTCATGACGATGCTGCTCCATTCGTCCGAAGCCCTGGCCTTCACCCTTTCGGCCGACCTGCTGGTGATCCTGAACGACAACCAGATGTCGATCTCGCGTAACGAAGGCGGGCTGGCGTCGGCCTTCGCGCGTCTGTGGGCCAGCCCCATCTACAACAACATGCGCGAGGGCGGCAAACGTGTACTGTCGCGGCTGCCGGGCCCTGCGCTGGAAATTGCGCGACGTACCGAAGAACACATGAAGGGAATGGTGGCCCCGGGAACGCTGTTCGAGGAACTGGGGTTCAACTATATCGGGCCGATCGACGGTCACGACCTGCCGTTGCTGGTCAGCACGCTGGGCAACGTGAGCGAGCTGAAGGGTGCCCAGTTACTGCACGTGATGACCGTCAAGGGCAAGGGCTTCGCGCCAGCCGAACGGATAGTCGGTCCAGATCGCCGCCGTCGCCAAATACAAGTCCATCCCCGATCTCGTATGGGACGGCATCGTCGACCCCATGAAGATGAACACGAACAACGCCCTCACCAATTGCTTCAAGGGCAACGGCGCCGCCACGCCCAAAAAACAGGAAAAACCCGAGGCCAACCCGGAAAAATACACGAGCACCGACAACCAGGCCATGCTCGATTTTTCCGCATCATCGGGCCAAAAGTCCGGAGCGCCTGCTGTGGACAAAGCTGCCGCCATCGCCTTCATCCGGCGCTTCGAAAGTGTGCTGGCCACCCAGGACGACCATGCCGTGGCGTCGGGACGGCGCGAGCTCGACCAGGCGCTGGACCGGATCGAACGCCGGCCGGTGCTGGACGGCGGGCTACAGTGAGGCGTGACGGCATGCAAGACGACGCCACGACCGAATACCCGTTCCTTCGCCGTCTCGGGGTGGACGAAGCCACCGACGAACGAAGCATTCGGCGCGCCTATGCGCTGCGCCTGAAGCG
>CALFML010000435.1 GCA_937879845.1 uncultured Myxococcales bacterium | reverse complement strand
CTTCACGCGCTCGCCGCCGACATGCACGTGTCCGCCGCTCACCGCCTCGGTCGCGAGTGCCCGGGTCTTGAAGAAGCGCGCGGCCCACAGCCACTTGTCGAGGCGGACACGCCCGGCCCCGGCATCGGCCACCCCGCTCACCGCTGCGGTTTCCTGCGTCAGCGCGCCGGTTTCGGCGCCGACGGCGTCGTCACCGTCACCCGCGCCGATTCGTCATCGGGCAGCAGGATGTTCAGTTCGAGCACCTCGAAGTCGCCGTCGCGGTCCAGATGCACCTTGATCTGGTCCTGCTCGACCTGCACGTAGCGGCGCACGACCTCCAGCAGCTCGCGCTTGAGCGCCGGCAGGTAGTCGGGGCTGTGCCGGCGGTTCGCGCCGCGCTCGTGCGCGACGATGATCTGCAGGCGCTCCTTGGCGACCGCGGCGGTGTTGTCCTTGTGCCGGGAGGAACGGAAATAGTCGAAGAAGCCCATGTTCAGTTACCGAACAGGCGCTTGAAGAAGCCCTTCTTCTCAAGGCTCAGGAAGCGGTGCGGCCGCTCCTCGCCGAGGAAGCGGGCCACGAGATCGACATACGCGATGCCGGCGTCGGCGTGCTCGTCGAGCACGACCGGCACGCCCGAGTTCGAGGACTGGAGCACCGCCGGCGATTCGGGGATCACGCCGAGCAGCGGAATCGCGAGGATTTCCATGACGTCGTCGACCGAGAGCATGTCGCCCTTTTCGACGCGCTCGGGCGAGTAGCGCGTGAGCACCAGATGCTCCCTGACCGGTTCCTCGGCCTGCTCGGCGCGGCGCGACTTGCTCGCGAGGATGCCGAGGATGCGGTCGGAATCGCGCACCGACGACACCTCGGGATTGGTGACGACCAGCGCCTCGTCGGCAAAGTACATCGCCATCATCGCGCCGCGCTCGATGCCGGCCGGCGAGTCGCAGATGATGAAATCGAAGCTCTGCCTCAGTTCGTCGAGCACGCGCTCGACGCCTTCCTTGTGCAGCGCGTCCTTGTCGCGGGTCTGCGAGGCCGGCAGCACGTAGAGGCTCTCGACGCGCTTGTCCTTGATCAGCGCCTGGTTCAGCGTCGCCTCGTTGTTGATGACGTTGACGAAGTCGTACACGACGCGCCGCTCGCAGCCCATGATCAGGTCGAGGTTGCGCAGCCCCACGTCGAAGTCGATGACGACGGTCTTGTGCCCGCGCAGCGCGAGCCCGGTGGCAAAGCTCGCACTGGTCGTGGTCTTGCCCACGCCCCCCTTCCCGGAGGTGACGACGATGATCTTGGCCAAGGGTGTGTCTCCTAGGACTTGCGGTGCGCGCCGGCTTCGACGGTGAGCGGCTCGATGATCAGGTGTTCGCCGGACAGGTAGATCTGCACGGCCTTGCCCCAGCCTTCGCCGTTCTTTTCGAGGATGCGGTATCGGCCGGCGACCGACACCAGCTCGGCTTCGAGGCCGAGGCAGAAGATGCGGGCTTCAAGCTTGCCGCGCACGCCGGCCAGCGCCCGGCCGCGCAGCGGTCCGTAGACATGGATGCTGCCATCGGCGAGCACCTCGGCACCGGCACTGACCGGACCGAGCAGCGTCAGGTCGCCGTCGGCCGCGTAGACCTGCTGGCCGGAGCGCACCGGCTGCACGACGACGCGGTTGTGCGGGCCGGGGTCTGCGGGTTTCGCATCGCCGCCGGCATCGGTCGTTGCTTCGCGCCGCAGCGCCGGACGGCTTTCCGGCAGCATCGGCAGCCCGGCGGCGGCGGCGGCGGCGAGCTGCGCGGCACTGCCGTGACGCACGCCGACCGGCACCAGCCCGTGGGCGCGCAGGATCCGCGCCAGCCCGGCGAAATCCGGCATCGCCGCCGTATCGGCGAGCGCGTCGAGATCGACGACGACCGGGGTGTTGGCGAAGAACGCCGGGGCCTGGGCGATCTTGACGAGCAGCGCCTGCTCGATCGCGCCGAGATCGGTCTCGCGCAGATGCAGCACAGTCAGCGTGAACAGGCTGCCCTTGAGCTCGAAGGGCGCCTCGGCGGTCGGCGTCTGGGTCATGGCGTCGGGAGCGTACGTCCCCTGTCCGGAATTGTTGTGATCTGTTGCGGGCCGCAGACGGCGGTGACTCTAAACACTCGCCCCCGACCGTTCAAGCTCACCCCGGCGACACACCGGCCTCACCGAGCCAGGCCTGACGGCGCTGCAGGGCTTCGGCGTCCGCCTGCGGGTCGGGCGTGATCCAGACGGTGTCGGCCGGGGCGGCGGCGAGTTCGAGCGGGAAGCGCATCAGCTCGTCGCGCCGGAACCCCAGCAGCTCGACGCGCGCCCCCGGCGCGTAGCGCCCGAGCTGGCGCTCGAAGCCGCGCGGCTGCACGCGCAGACCGTCGAGGGCGACCAGCACGTCCCCGGCCGCGAGCCCGGCTGCCTGCGCCGGCCCGCCGTCGAGCACGTCGGTCCACGCGCCGATCGGATCGAGGTTGTCGAACGGGAACGACAGCGGATCGAACAGGATGTGACACCCCATGCAGTCGGCGTCGCCGACCGCCGCCTGCGACTTACCCCGACCGCCGCGGGGTTCTACGTTAAGATAGGTCCTGTCAGCTGCTGTCTCATCGGTTGTTGGCGCCGGGGGGCGTCCACCTGGCGTCTTACCTACGTGCGCGGAGATTCCATGACCATGCGTAGCCTTACGTCTCATTTGTTCTCGCTGGGACTGATGGCGTGTGTCGCTGCTTGCAACAGCAGCGAACCCAAGCCGGCCCCCACCACGCCGCCCGCTCCTGATTCGAACACCCTGTGCGGCCGCCAGCGCGACAACGACCAGCGCTGCAATCCGACGCGCAGCGCGTGCCTGCGGCAGGCCGCATACCTAAAGTGCACTGCTACAGAGCCGCTCTACCGGCCGGAGCTCGCGGACTCCTATCTGAAGTGCTATCCGCTGGACCTGGGGTGCAACAGTGCGGCGCAGAGCGCGGCCCTTATGTGCGCCCAGACCGCCGCGGACCAGATCCCGGTCGGCGCGGCCCTCATGGCGATGGTGAGCAGCGCCTGCCAGCGCTGTCCCGGCGTCGCCAATGATCAAGTCACCGATGCCGCTACCTGCATCACCAACCTGACCACGAACGCCAACAATTTGGCGCTCAGCTTGCGCTACTACAACGACGACACCCTGAACCGCCTCAACACCTGCATCGTCAATTCATCCCCGCCGGCCGACGGCTGCATTGCCTTTGAGTCATGCTACAAGAACATTCTGCCGCCGGACCCGGCGAGCCCCTGCTCCGGCGATGGGGGAGCCTGAGCGGGGGGCTGAGCGGGAGGGCTGAGCGCTAGGTCGTTGTCGGCCGCGCGTCGTCCTATTGACAGCCGCCTGCCGCTGAAGGACGCTTTAAAGATGGCCAATATCAAGCTGACGCCCGAGGAGCAGGTCCTGTTCGAAGAGGTCGGATCGCGGGGAGACTACTTCCGCGAAGCGATTCGCGACAGGGCTGCGGACCAAGTAAACCAAACGGATCGGATGAGCGAGATTACGACCGAAGGGGGGAGGATGCTCGACGTCGTCATGCCTGAGCCGCCCGTCCCCGCGACCGCAGCGGAGACGGTGACCGAGGTCGTGCCCCCCGCGGACTTCGAGTCGGTGACCGGGAAAGCGCCGTAAGACGTGTCGCCGTGCCGGGTTCGCCGGCGAATTCGTCCGCAGCCGCGGTGAGGCTGGGGGGAAAGATTTAGCCCGTCTCTGCGTCGCAAGAGTCAGTCAGCCGCAGAAGGTTTGGAGCTACCTGGTTCGATGGTGAGGCGCGTAGGTGAAGGGGCTGCGGACATGCTGCGGATGGCTTCGCGGCTACGCAACGACGCAGCGACCTTCGGATTTCCTTTGGCGAAAGGGAAGGAGCCCGGTAGGTTGGGGCATGGTCCTAGCTCCTCTGCGCCGGCTCTTGCTTCCGCTGCTCCTTGGATTCACTGCGTGCTCGGCGGTGTCGGCGCGACTCGTCGAGTGGAAAAAGCGCGAGTACCGCGAGGCCGCCCGGCTGGTCGAGCACACCGTCCGCAGCGGCGGCCACGACATCGTCTACCTGGATCGCGGCAGCGGCGAGCCCATGGTGCTGGTGCACGGCTTCGGCGGGGACAAGGACAACTTCACGCTGCTGGCCCGCCACATCCCCGACCGTTACCGCCCGGTGGTGCTCGACTTGCCCGGCTTCGGTGAGAGTTCCCGCCACCCGGGCGATAGCTACGACATACGCAACCAGGCCGCGCGCCTCCGCGAGTTCGTCGATGCGGTCGGGCTCGCGCGCTTCCACTTGGCCGGCAACTCGATGGGCGGCCACCTCTCTGCGCGTTTCGCCATCGAACACCCGGAGCGAGTGCTGTCGTTGATGCTGATCAACGCGGCCGGCGTTACGTCACCTCATCCGAGCGAGTTCGCCGTGGCGCTCAAGAGCGGCCGGAACCCGCTCCTCGTCTCGACGGTACAAGACTTCGACCGCGTGCTGGCGCTCACCTTCGTCAAGCCCCCGAACATCCCCGGCTTCCTGAAGCACTACTTTGCCGAGCGCGCGGTCACGACCCGGGCCTTCAACGATAAGATCTTCGGCGATCTGATCCAGCATCCCGATCCGCTGGAAGGCGAGCTGTCGCGGCTAAGCGCCCCGACGCTGGTGCTGTGGGGCGACACCGACCGCATCATCGACGTGTCTGCGGCCAACGTGTTTGCAAGCGGAATACACGGTGCAAATCTTGAGATCCTCAAGGACTGCGGACATGCGCCGATGATCGAGAGACCGGATGAGACGGCGCAGCGGTACCTCGCGTTCCTCGCCGCGCTGCCGCAGCGGTAGCCGCCGCGGAATCCGCTGCTTCGTGCTGGATCCTCGGGGGGCCGTCATTGCTGCCCACAAGAGCGCCGCGGTCGGCTATCCTGAATTCCACAATGCAGAAGCTGGGCAAGCATGAGATGTCCATCGAAGGGAACGCGGTACACCTGGTATCGCATGGGAGCATTTCCCTCAGTGAGATGGAGGAGCTATTAACCACCCTGCATGGCATCCATGCCCAACATGGACAAAGCTACCTCATCGCGGACGTGTCTCGCGGGATAACTCTGGCGGCCGAGGTTCGCAAGTACATTGCTACCTACACGAAGCGCACAGGTTACACCTCGACTCAGACCTATGTCGTAGGAGCCGGGAGCGTCACGCGGGCGCTGGTCGCCCTGGTCACGCGGACCATTGAGCTCTTGTCCGGCCCCAAGAGCAATCTGAGCTTTGTCAGCAGCGTGCAGATCGCAAAAGCCCTCATCGCCGAGCTGACCGCGACAGCAGCTGGCGGCAAGTAGCGATGGTTGGATCCGGCATGTTCAGACTTACCAGGCGATGCGGTAGTCGTATTCGTGTTTGCTGGAGCCGCTCCACGGGGTCCTGGGAACGCGGCCAAATCTGTTTCGTGGCAGTCGCACCTACCCCGAAACCATGACCAGCTTGGACGAGTCGACGTTGCTCCGCGTGGTGAGCCGGAGGACTTCGGCATCCGCCGCCCCCACCGCGCGAATGTTGGCCTTGGCGAGGTTGAACGCGGTCTTGACTGACCTGCCAAAGGCCAGCGTCTCGTAGAACGTCGCGGCGAACTCGATGGCCGATCTGTCCTTGATCGCGTCCGACATTCCCACCACGCAGCCGACCGCGTCCGCCAGCGCGTCCGCCTGATCTTGATGCGCCGCTGACCAGCAGGAGTTTAGGACCACGCAGTAGATGTTGTCCTTGAGCTCCATGAAAATATCACGCAGAGCGACGGGATCGACCGGCTGGCTCTGGCCGTTGTGATTGGGGTCCGCGAGCACGATGGCGCCGGTGTCTTCCCCGTGGCCGCTGAAGTGAACGATGTGCGGGTTATGCCGCAAGAGCACCGAGCTTATCCGATTGGTTCGGACCTCGGGCTCGAACACGAACTCGAAGCGGTCGCGGTGGGCTGCCATCATGACCCGCTCTTTGACCTGGTGCAGCTCTTCGTTGACGTTAATCCGGCCCGTATCTCTGGGATTGGCGCTGAAGAACAGAACCTTGATTCGTGAGCCAGCCGGGAGCGGCTGCGGCGGCGGTACGGGTGGAACTTGCGGCTGATAAGGAGTTGCGCGCACCGCTTGGTTAGTCTCCGCCTGCGCCTTTTGGTTAGCCTCCGCCTGCGCCTTTTGGTTAGCCTCCGCCTCTGCCTGCTGCGCCGCGACGCTCTCCCAGACCATGCGCAAGCCGTTTACGACGTCTACCCAGGCGCTGTCCGGATCCGTCCATCGCTCGACGGGGCGCTCGTTCCGCGGCAGCGGACGCAGCCCGCCAAAGTCCGCCTCGCGCCACGCTACTTCACGGATCAGCACCGGGACGACGCGCTTCTTCTGCTTCATCGCGGAGACCGCCAGCTCATAGCAGTCGCTCAGAGAATCCGGACTGAGCAGCAGCACCACGATATCCGCCGCGGCGATAGCGTCCTCAAGCTGCTTCTGCTGGTTCCCTGAGGCGACCAGATCGCGCTCCCGCACCATGGTGACTGCCTTTTTCACTCGATGGTGGAGAAACAGATGCTTCGCCAACTGTTCCTCGTAGCGAGCGTCGGGGCTGGCGTGGAGGATGAAGAGGTTCGGTGCCATGCGGCCGAGTATAAACTAAGAGTGCCGTAAAGTCGCGAGCATCGCTAGACGCTCCGCTTTATCACGCCTTACTGGGCGGACCGTGCGGCCCTCGCTGTCGTGATTTATTTCTTCAAGAACCCCCGGAGCCTGCCGGAGGACGCGGCAGAGCGCCGCTGCAAGCTCGCGAAAAAGCAGCGTATTTCGCTGCTGCTGGAGGGCGACCTGGCTGTCCTAGTCCTCCGCCCGCTCCCGGACCCATAAGTCTCTTTACGTCGAGACTCGGCCTTGCGCCGCAGACCTGTCCGCGCTCACGGCCATCGCCGCGCGGACTGATTCACGCTGCTTCTGCCTCGGGAGAGCCAGTCA
>CALFML010000434.1 GCA_937879845.1 uncultured Myxococcales bacterium | reverse complement strand
ACCCATCCCGCAGTCTTGTCCAACGATGTAAAGGTCATAAGGGCGATGAAGACGTAGCCGATGCCGCCGCCAATCAGGCTGGTCGGCTGCACCGTGGCAAAAAACGAGCGCGAGTACCCGGCGGCCAGCGAGAGGATGAGCGCGCCGTGCAGCGCCATCGATGCGGCAAAGGCGACCCCAAGGGCGCGGCGGTTACGCAGCAACCACTTGGTCCCGGCGGAAGGGAAGAGGGCGACGCACGATGAGGCCACGAACGCCAGCAGGAACAGGACATAGGAAATGCGCGCGGTCAGCCGGATTCCGGCGCGCAGGCCAGGCTCGCCGACACCGAAGCAATAGAGTAAGAGCGCCGTGGCTAGCCCAAGCAAAAGGACGAGCCAGCCGAGCAGGGTCCAGCCTTCAAGTTTTTGTTTATGTCGCATGCGGCGTAAATCCTATCAGGCCGTGGCAAAACGTAACGAGCGGCCTGAGTTGGTGTCCGGGGGCGCGGAGCAGCCTCGTGGCTGCCGGCACGGCCGGACGCGAACTCGGATCGCGTAGCAGTTTTGCCATGGCTCGCTATACCCATTCTGACTTACCTGCGGACGCTTTTGTTTTTGGCGTACGCGGACAGTGTATGAAGATCTGGTAGGCGCAGCCAGCTCTGGATGCAGCGGCTCCGGGTATGCGCCTAGAGCTACTTAGGGCGCCGACGTGAGCTGTACCTGCAACGCTGTCCGGTACATGTTCCGGGCATGTCCGGGCTGAGGATGGGACGGCTCCGGCCGCCGGTGGACCTGGCGGCGTATGGAGGCGCCGCCAAGTGGCGAAATTTCTTCGATCTTGGCTCGCGCGAGATTCAGTTTGCCGCAATCCGGCGGGTCCTCCGGCGGGGGAATGAAGCGGGCGGCTCGGTCATCGCGGCAGGTATGGACGCCTGGCGGCTGGCACGTTATCTGCTGAATTCGGCCTGTACATCAATTGGCAGACCATCCTGTCAAGTCAGGGGGGAACATGAGGGCCCTGTCGTTCCGTCTCGCCATGGCGACCACCATCGTGGTGATGCTGGCCGCAGCAAGCGCTGGTGGGACCAACCCGCCGCTGGAGCAGCTGAGCCTGCGCGATGCGCTGTTAGCCAAGCCGGAGGTGATTGCCGCCCTATCGGCAGAGGCGCATCAGCAGCTCGCCCTGAGACTGGAAGACGCGCGGCGTCATCCGGGCGGCCCTATGGAGACGCTGGTGGCGACAGAATTTTCGCCCGTGGAGCAAATCCGCCAAGTCGATCTGGCGCGGCTCGCGCGCGGACGGGACTCGCTGATCGCAGGGCAGCTCCGCATCACCGCGGTCGGGCTGGAGGTTGCGCCTTACACCGATGAACTGGCTGAGCCTCCATCGCCGCTGCCGACCTTGTCGGGGATCCCCGCAGACCTGACCGCGGAAGAGGAGGCCAGCGCCCTGCGCGGGGTGGCGGGCGCGGTGGTCCGCGGCCTGCTTCAGCTCAGCCAGGCGAGCCGGCTCGTGCGGGTGGAGAGCTGGCCGGTCGCTGTGGTCGCTATCAACGATGCCGTATACGTGAACGCCGCCTGGCTGGTCGCCATGGCGCCGCCTTCGAGCCGCGGCGGCCGCACCCCGGCTCGCCCCGGCGGCTCGTCCATCGAAGGCGGCTGCGGCGGCGCGGTGATCGAGAGCTCGCAAGGCAGGCCGCCGTCAACTGGGGCGGTGCTCTCCAGCGCGGAGACGGCACCGAACCAAACCGATCCATCTATAGCTCCCAAGCCAGCCGGTTCCGGAACCAGCGAGCCAGAGCGTAGCGGCAATGACGGACACCGCCAGGCTGCACCGCCGCAGACGCTTTGGACCGGCAGCGGCGGGGCAAGCTCGCAGGGCGAAGGCAGCGCGCGTACCACCGCCGCGGGTCTGCCCATCGAGAGCCTGACGTACGCGCTCGACAGCGGCACGGGCAGCTCTACGGACTGCTGCCGCTACTCCAGCGAAAAAGGCTGTGACACCCAGACCCCATGCCAGACCGGCGGTTGCAATAACAGCAGCGGAAGCGGGTGCAGCAGCGGAAGCGGAAGTGGATGCAGCAGCGGAAGCGGAAGTGGATGCAGCAGCGGAAGCGGATGCAGCAGCGGAAGCGGAAGTGGATGCAGCAGCGGAAGCGGAAGCGGATGCAGCAGCGGAAGCGGATGCAGCAGTGGAAGCGGGTGCAGCAGCGGCAGCGGGTGCAGCAGCGGCAGCGGCAGCGGGTGCAGCAGCGGCAGCAGGTGCAGCAGCGGCAGCGGATGCAGCGGCGGCAGCGGGTGCAGCAGCGGCGGCAGCTGCGGTAGCAGCAAATGCTCGCTGGTCCCGATGCGTCCGATGGGCGAGATCCCTGACTACGTGACCTTGGGATTCCTCTTGGCGCCGCTGGCCTTTCTGATGCGGATCGAGCGTCGGAGTCGGCGATGAGGCCAACACTGGTCTTGTGGATGGTGGAACATGGGCTGCCCGGCTGGATCGTTCCTACTTATTTTATCCTCGTTGGTCTTAGCGGTCTTGTCGCGTGCATGATCGTCATGCGCATCGCGCGGTCGGATGGGGCGGATCTGTTCTGGCAGTCGCGCGCTCTGCTGGTTACATATCTTTCGGCGCTCGCCGGCGGTTACATCGTCGAGTCGTTGCGGATGGTGCCGGTGGCGATCGTGACCGGCTCGCTCGGACCGATTTTTTCCGCGGGGCGCTCGGCGTATGGCGGGCTGCTCACCGCCCTTTTGTGCGCGACGCTATACCTGCGCCACAACGGCCAATCAGTAAGCGCGTTTCTCGATCGCGTGGCGGTAGGGGCGGGAGTGGTGTTTTGCTTCGTGCGAACTGGCTGCTTTCTCGCCGGCTGCGACTACGGCCAACCGACCGCGGGTCCAGGCGGGCTGCGATTTCCTCCGGGGAGCCTGGCGGCGGTGGAGCACGCGCAGCGCGGCTGGGTGCCGATGGGCTTTCCCAGCCTGCCGGTACATCCGACGCAGCTGTATGAGGCAAGCCTGGGTCTCATCGCCGCCGCGGCTGCTGCGCTGGTGCTGCGCCGGCGTCCGCGCGACGGCTCGGCATGGCTGGCGTTTCTCACGGTGTATGGCTGCGGCCGGTTCGTCATCGAGCTGTGGCGCGGCGATGCCTCACGCGGCCTGTACCTGGGAATGAGCACTGCGCAGTACATCTCGCTCGCCATCTTGGGCGCCTGCGCGGTGCTTGCCTTGCGGATTCGCTCCGTCTCGGCGGCACCGGTGCAGGCCGTCGCTTCGCAGTAGCCCTGCGGTTCCAAATGGCGGCCGCGAGCTCAATTGCCGTCGCTTACTCCCCACAGGTAGCCGCGTTCTTCCACCTGCTGCAGCAGGTCGGCGATGGCGGGATCCAGGGAGCTTGCGGCAAGCAGCGACCGCAGCGCTGACACTCCAGACTCATAGTCCAAGACACCGGACTGCGTCACCGAGTAGACAATCAGGCGATCGAGCTGAGCCAGGCGCGCCGCCAGCAGCTGGAGCAGAATCATCACGGTTCGGTTGCCGCCAAACGCGCCGCAGCCCCAAAATCCGGTGCGTACCTCAACCGCGGCCTCCGGCCACAGGCGGCGCGAAATCTGGGCGGCCGCGGCAAACGCCGTGTAAGCGGTGAGCAAGATCCCACCAAGCTGCGCGCGGCTATAGCGACCCCTGCCGACCGGCGCCGCCATCGCGATGATATTGGTATGAGTCGGCGGCGATAAGATGCGCAGGGCGCTCTTGATGGCGGCAAGCGGCGCTTTTGCAAAGTGGTTGCCATACAGCCCCTGCGGCCGATCGAGGTCGGGAGATGTATCGAGTACGCACCGTCGCTCCACTCCCGCCACCAGCACCGGTGTGGGGCGCGTGTTTTCTTCCGTGACCGCAGGCAGCTGCGCCGCCAGCAGCGCTTCCCGCAGCGAGCCGAGAGCCGGATGTTCGAGCACCTGCAGCTCGTCTTGCGCCAAAAGCGCCGAGCCGTAAGCGATGAACAGGTGCGGGTCGGCGAAGTTGAGGTGCCACACGCCGCGGTCGCTGCCGGCATAGTCGAAGACATCGGGGACCACGGCGCTGTGGAGCTTGGGGGCGGGGAGCCGCTCGGGCAGCGCGCCCGGGGCCCAGCGGGAATAATGGATGGTGCCGCTTTGCGGCGTGCGGCTGGCTTGCTCATAGATCATCCGCTTGGCTTCGTGGCGGAAGCGCGGCGGGTGTGCGGCCACAAGGGCTGCTGCTTCGAACTCGCGCTGCTCAAGACTCAAACACGGCTCGTGCGACATTGCCCTATGTTGCGCCAAGCCGGCTTTACAGCCAAGCACCGCGCGGGAGCTCCGCCGCTCGCGTGACGATGGCAGCGGCGTGAACCTGAATTGAAGCGCCGCGCGGCTTGCGGGGTTGGCAGCAGGCGGGGCGGGACAGCGGAGGGCGCGCCGCGGAACGATTTGCCCGCGTGGTCTCTCGCTGGTTACCTTGCCATGCAAACTGTCGCCGGCGAGTCAGGTCGGGACGCAATCCGTCCGCGCCGCGTCAGCGCAGGCCGCGGACGCAGCAAGACTTGATGCGCCCACGCGCGCTCAAGCTATTACCCCTTGTATCGATTGCGGGAGTCTGCTGTGGGTGTGAATGCCGCGCTCAGACCGGCTTGCTCATGACGACGCGGCGGTGCGCCTGCAGGCCGCGCGCGTCTTCCTCGGCGACTCGCCGCTTCAGCTCCGGCGGCAGCGCTTCCGCCGCAAGGCTGTGAAAGCCGAGTTTCTGATAGAAGGGCTCGTTAAACGGTATCTCACGGAACGTCGTCAGCGTGACGGCTCTCCGCCCTTGGGCGCGAGCGCAGGCGCAGACCGCCTCGACCAGCGCGCGGCCGACTCCCCGCCGCCCGTGCGCCGGATGGACATCCAGCTCCTCCAGGTGGAGGTTTGCGCCGAGCCGCTCCGCTTGAGCAAAACCAACCGGCAGCTCCCCAGCCAAGGCGACCCAGAGATACCCGGCATGCAGGGCGGCGCGAAACGACGCCATGGGTGTAGCCGCTTCGATGACCTCTCGCGGCAGATCGTAATCGACAAAGAGGAATGCGGCTTGGCGCTCGATCTCCGGGAGGGCCGATAGGTGGGCTTCCGTCGCTTGGCTGATGATGTAAGACATCTGGGTGGCTGGAATTATATACTTTATCCGCAATGGATCCGCGGCCTACTTATCCATAGACTGCGGCGCCGCAATGCGGC
>CALFML010000433.1 GCA_937879845.1 uncultured Myxococcales bacterium | reverse complement strand
CAGCAGCACATCGGAAGCGGTCCGCGCCCCTTGGGAGTGGCTGCCGATGCTGAGTCGATCGAGCGGATTTATCCGCTGCGGATCACAGCCGCCGCCGCCGCACTGCGGTCCGGGCAGCTCGCTCTTGGCAAGCTCACTGACCGCGGCGGCGAGGCCGGCTCCGAGCGTCACCGGCAGGTCCACCGCCAGCCGCAGCGCAAACGGACTCCCGGGTCCGGCGGATGGGGCAGGCGGGGCGATGGGCGCGGCTGTCTGCGCCGGTTCGCGCGGCGTTTCGGGCGCCACGACCGGAGCCGCCGCCGCCGCCACCGGAAGAAGTCCCGGCACCGGCGGACGAACCGGCTCCGCGGCCTGCACCCCATCTACCAAAGCGACCCAAAGGAGGCCCCAAACCAGACACATACCGGCGCGTGTGCTCGTCATGCGGGTCCAGTATATGAAACAGTCGAAATCCTTGGCGAATTACCCGCTGTCCGGCCGGCGGATTTCCTTGCTCCGGCCTCCGCGGCTGAATACAGTCCGTTCATAAATGATTGCAATTGCTGCGGTTCGTTCCGGCAAGCCGCCAGACCGGCGCTGTCGCCAACGCACGCAGCCTCGCACTGGCCCCCCCAAGGAGCGCTCCCATGAGGACGATGACGATGACGCAAGCGGCTCGCTGGTTCTCCTTTTCCTTTCTCCTGGCTGGTACGTTCACCGGCTGCGGACACGAAGCGGAGCCGGTCGCGGAAAAAGTCGCCGCGCCGCTGCCGCCGGTCGCGGCCGGCTTGGAAGCGGCATTTACCCGCGCCGCCGCCGAGTCCGGAGTGCCGGCGACCCTGCTCAAGGCGATCGCCTACGCCGAGACCCGCTTCTACCACGTCCCCGGGATCGCTTCGGAGTTCGCCGGACAGGAGCCGGCCTATGGGGTGATGGCGCTGCGCGGCGACAGGCTGGCACGCGGCGCCGAGCTGGCCGGTCTGTCCGTTGCCGATGTGCGAAGCGATTCGGGAGCCAACGTGCGGGCCGCGGCGGCGCTCCTCGCCGCGGAGGCGCGGGCGCTCGGGCTGGATCCGGCGCGGCTTGGCGCCGACGTTGGGGCGTGGGCCAAGGCGGTGGCGCAATCAAGCGGCATCACCGATCCGCAGAGCCAGGCGCACTACATCCACGCGGCCGTCTATTCCCTGGTGCGGGACGGAATCCCCAGCGAAGAGCTCATGCGCGCCGGCCTGCGCTTCGTCCCGGTTCCGGAGGTACGCCCCGACTTCACCGACCTCCCGTCCGAGCCGGCCACCCTGGTCGGTTATACCGACGCCAAGTGGCTGCCGGCTCCGGCTTCGAACTTTACCGAAGGCCGTACAGCCACCATCCAGTGGCTGGTCATCCACACCTGCGCCGGCGTCTACTCCGGGTGCCTCGGCTGGCTGCGCACTCCCTATCCGACAAACCCCAACAAGACCAGCGCCCACTACGTCGTCAATGAGAGCGGCAGCGAGATCGCGCAGCTCGTGGATGAGCAGGACACCGCGCACCACGTCGGGGCCACGTGGATGGGCCTGTCCACCAACTCGCGCTCGATCGGCATCGAGCACGGCGGCTTCCCCTACCAGGGCACCAACGCTTGGACCGAAGGCCAGGTAGCCGCCTCCGCCAAGCTGTCCTGCGACATCGTCCGCCGCAACGGCATCATCCGCGATCGCAACCACATCATCGGTCACTACCAGCCCGATCCGGTCAACCGCGCCGATGATCCGGGAACGGCGTTCCCGTGGGCGGACTACATGAACCGCATCAGCACCTGCATCGGCGGCAGCGACCCGGAGATCATCATCGACAGCAACCAGGCCAACAACGACGGCGCGGTGGCCAAGATCGATCCCCCGAGCAGCAACTGGACCTCTTCCACCAAAGTCACCGGCTATTGGGGAACCGGCTACTTCGTCGCCCCGACCGATGCCGTGTCCGATGCGGCGACCTTCCAGTTCAAGCTTGATGCGAGCGGCTCGCATGAGATCTTCGCCTGGTGGACCGCGGGCACGGATCGCTCTACGGCCACGCCGTTCGTGATCACCGATGCCGCGGGCACGGTCGTGGGTACGGTAAAGAAGAACCAGCAGAGCGGGGGCGGAACGTGGAACTCGCTTGGGACCTATTCATTCAAGGCCGGCTGGAACAAGGTCTCCGTGTCGCGGTGGACCACGGCGGGGGCGCAAGTGGTCGCCGATGCCATCCGGGTCAAGTAGCACCTTGAGGAAGCGGGGGGGTCGGGTACCCAGGCTGCTCCTGCTGCTGGCCATGACGGCATGCAGCAAAGAGGGGCCCGGGACCCTCCCTGCCCTAGCCAGCGCCGCCGAGCCCCTGTCCCATTGCACTCCTGCACCGGCCGCGGTCGCGATTTCGCAAGAGGAACGGGCGCGCATCACCGCGCGGCTGTCGTTCATCTCCGAACGTGACCACGATCTGGAAGTCTATCTGATCGATGCCAGCGGCGCAGGCGAGCGGCGGCTGACGCAGCGGGCGGGCGGCGACTACAACGGGCCGGCGTCGGCCGACGGCACGGAGCTTCTGCTCATTTCGGTTGCCGAGACGCCTGCGGGCTCCCGCCAGAGCTTGCATCTGATTTCGCTGACCGCTGCTGCCGGCTTGCCAACCATCCGGCCGCTCGGGGCGCCGCGGCTCGTGGTGCGGCACCCCGCCTGGTCGCCGGACGGGATGTTCGTCGTGTTCGAGGGGGACTCGCCATCGTATCGCGACCTGTACCGCATCCGCCGCGATGGCAGCGGCCTGCGCCGCCTGACCGACAATCCGGAAGGAAACTTCGAGCCCGCCGTTTCCCCAACCGGAGACGTCCAGGCATTTATCTCCAGCCGCGATCGAGTCGCGGAGATCTATACCGCGCACTTGGACGGCAGCGCGCCGCGCCGGATCACCCATACCGACCGCGATGAGTGGAGCCCGTGCTGGTCGGCCGATGGGAAGCTGCTCGCATTCGCCAGCGATCGCGATGGGGCCGATCGCCTGTATGTGCTGCGCGGAGACCGCACCGTCCGCGTCACCGACTCGGCGATCGACAGCTCTGCGGTCGAAGAGTCGCCGCGCTTTTCGCCGCAGGGATCCCTTTTGGCTTATGTCGTCCGGCGGCCGGGCCGCAGCGCGGAGCTTTTCATCCAAGATGTCGCGACCAGCAAGCGCTGGCAGGTAGCGCCAGCACTGCAAGGCGAGCTAGCAGAACCGGCCTGGTCGCCGGACTCGCGCTACCTGGCGTTTACTGTGCGGCAAGGCGGCGACACCCAGATCTACATCGCACGCAGCGATGGTAGCGGCGCCGTCCGTGTCACCGCCGCAGCGGGGCCAAACTGGAATCCGCTGTGGGTCCCGCCGCGGCAGGCGCCCTAACCAAGCCTCGCTGTCAAAGCCTCGCTGTCAAAGCCTCGCTGTCAAAGCCCCGCCCCATCCATCGTTGCGCGCCGACCTAACCCGCAATATCCGCTCTAAGATTGGCTTGTATCGGTCTAGATGGGGTATACTCGTCAGGCCCCGCGTATCTGCAAGCGTGATGAACTCGCTCACAAGGTGGGAGGTCTGCATGTTACGATCCCTTGGTCTCGCGCTCGTCTTTCTGGCAGCTCTGGTCGGCGGAGGAGATAACCTCGGTGTCGAGCAGGCGCACGCGCAGGCCCGCGTGGTCATCAACCAGCCGCGCACCGATCGCCAGATTGAGCTCACCCTGCGCGGCAGCGCCTACTACGGCTACGACTGGCTCGACGGTTTGTACGGCTACGGCCACTGGGGCGACTACGCCGTCGGGCCGGGCATACAGATGCTCTTTCCCATCGTGAAGAACGCCATCCCCGGGGTCAATAACCCGATGTACCTCGGCTTCTTCGGCGACTTCCTGCTCCTGCCCAACGGCCGCTTCGGTTTTGATAACTTCATCTTCGGCCCGGCGTTCGGCCTGGTATTCCAGTGGCGGTTTGTCATCCTCGATCTGTTCCAGAGCGGGGGTCTGTCCGCGTTCGCCAACTTCGGCTTTGGACTGTGGCCGTGGATCACGCGCGGCAACTACTGCGACTGCGTACCGTTTTACGGCTTTCCGCTGTTCGAGCTCGGCGGGAACCTGTTCTTCACTCGCAACATCGGCCTGACCTTCTCCTTTGGTTATCCGGCCGCTAAGTTCGGCATCACGTTCGCGTTCTGATCGCGCCGTCCACGTACCCATGTACCGTATAAGCGATAAGGGATAAGCGGCAAGCGCGCCGCGATCGGTATATACTGTCAGGATGGTACGCTCGGGGGGCCGAGTATCCTACATGCGGAAGCGTGCGCTCGGCTACCGCCGCGACCTCTGCGCCCGCTGGCTCGCGGCAGCGGTGCTGATTCTTCTTTCGACTCTATTTGCCGCAAACGCCGGCGCCGCGCCGGAGCCCTGGGTGGTCTCCGGACAACAGATCGGCCCGGCGCTGCTCCACGCGGAAGTCTTTTTCGATACGACGCTCGCGCTGGACTTTGCCGCCGTGCAGTCGCCCGCCATGGCGGCGCGCTTTGTTCCCAACTTCAGACCCATCTACAACAAGCAGCCGGTCCCCGGGGCGCTGTGGGTGCGCTTCGCCATCAAAAATCCGGAAGCGACGCAGCTGGAGCGAGTGCTGGTCGTAGACAACCGCAGCATCGATGAATTGGACATATGGCTGGATAACTCCGGAGGGTCGTGGTCGCACTACAGCAGCGGCCAACATGTCGCGGTGGCGGAGCGGGTCATTCAAACGACGACCCCGATGTTTCCGATCACCATCCCCGCGGGCGAGACGCGCCATGTCGTGATGCGCTTCAACGCCGAGATCATGACCGCCACCGCAGAGCTTCTGACTCTTCCCGAGATCGTGACGCGCGAGGGGACCCGCCACCTCGTGAGCGGCATGCTCTTTGGGCTCATGCTCCTTGTCACCTGCTATACGACGTACATCTATCTGCGCCTGCGCGAAGAGCTCAATGCCTGGCTCGCGGTGACCAGCGTGGGGATGCTGCTGTTCATTGCGTTCTATGTCTGGGGCGACGCCTTTGCCTGGTTTCCCGGAAACATCGCTGCATACTGCGAGCTGCGCGCCGTGTTCCTGGGAATCTTCCTGACCGCGCTTGGACTCAGCGGCTTCCTGCGGCAGGTCCTGGCGCTGCGTACGACCGCGCCGCTTATCGCCCGCTACACCGCGCTGCTTCATCTATATTGCGCTGTCTCGATCGTCGTGAGCTTTTTCGTCAACGGCTTTATCGGCAGCGCGCTGGCGGAGATTGCCGTGGGCGGCATGATGCTGCCCATCGGCATGGCGTGCTGGCGGTCGCTGCGGCAACGGCGGGAGGGGAGGCTCATTGCTCTGGCCCTCCTTATTGTGCTTCTCTGCAGCGCCTGGCCGGTCGCGACCGCGCGCGGCTGGATGCACGCCGGACGGATGACGCCTTACGCTCCGGCCGCGGGCTTCACCGTCTTCATGGTGATGCTGGCCGCCGGCGCCGGCCACCGCTTGGAACACCAGCGGCGCAAGCGCGAGCAAGCCATCCGCGACCGCCTGGCGGAAGCAGAGAAGAACGAAGCCCTGTCCAAGACCTTCGAGCGCTACGTACCGCAGGAGTTCTTGAGCTGCCTGGACAAGACCAGCATCTTGGAGATCCAGCGCGGCGACCACGTGCAGCGCCAGATGTCCGTCCTGTTTTCCGACATCCGCTCCTTCACCACCATGGTCGAAGGTCACAGCCATAATGAAAACTTCTCCTTCATCAACCGCTACTTCGCCAGCATGGAGCCGCCCATCCGCATGGCCGGGGGCTTCGTCGACTCCTACGAAGGCGACGCGATGATGGCGCTGTTCCCCGGCAAGCAGGCCAGCAGCGCGGATGATGCGGTGGCCGCAGGCATCGGTATGCTCAAGGCGCTGGCGGTGTTCAACCGCCAGCGCACCGCGGAAGGACAGACGCCGGTATCCATCGGCGTGGGAGTCAATACCGGAGAGCTGATCCTGGGAACCATCGGCTCAGCGGAACGGATGAAGTGCGGCGTGATCGGCGATCCGGTCAATCTGGCCGCGCGCGTCGAAGGCATGACCAAGCTCTATGGCGCGGCGATGCTGATCACCGAGTTCACCTACGCCATTTTGCGCCACCCCGTCGAGCTGCGCGAGGTCGACCGCGTCAAAGTAAAAGGCAAAAAAGCCGCCGTGACCGTATACGAAATCCTCGACGGCCTCCCCGAAGAAGACCGCAGCGCGCGAATCAAGACGCGCGAAGTCTTCGCCGAAGGCCTCGCGCTGTTCCGCCGCGGCGCCATGAAAGAAGCGCTGGCGTGCTTCGAGACCGCCCGCGCCACCTCCCCCAGGGATGTTGCCGCGCAGCTGTATATAGAGCGCTGCCAGAAGTTCCTTAAAGAAGGCGTCCCGCCCGACTGGAACGGAGTGATGGCGCTTAACGCGAAGTAGCGCTCGCTGCTTCCTGCCTGCACAAAACGCAGCGCGCTCATGCGGCTAGCCGCGCCTGTTTCGCTCAAGCAACCCGCCGCGCACTGTCATCGCCGCAGCGCCGCGCCAGCACTTCGACGGCCGGGATGTAGCGCTGTTCGTTGCGGCAGTAGGCGAGCACCTGGCCGCTGGCGATGTCAAACCAGAAGGCGTGCAGGTTCAGCGCGCCGGCCTTGACCCGCTCTGCCACGCTGGAATAAGTGAGCAGGTGCTGGAGCTGGTGCAGCGCGCTGGCCTGCGATACTTGATCGTGCACCGGGCGATGGGGATCCATCGGTCCGTGCGTGCGCACCGCGGACAGCGCCGGCTCGGCATGCTGCAGCCACTTGCCTAGGCTGTCATCGGTGGGCGGCCGCGTGAGCAGCGCCCTGATGCCGCCGCAGCCGGAGTGGCCGCAGACGACGATATCGGTTACGCCGAGCTGCTCCACCGCGTAGGCGACCGCCGCTTGGACGCTGGCGTCCAGGGAGTCACCGCACGGCGGCACCAGGTTGGCGATGTTGCGAACGACGAACAGCTCCCCGGGCTGCGCCGAGGCAACCAGGTTGGGTACGACCCGGCTGTCCGCGCAGGTTATGAATAGCGTGTGCGGAACCTGCCCTGCTGCTAGGCTCGCAAATTGCTTAGAGTAGCGCTGCCGGTGGCTGCGTTCATACTGATTGAGTCCGTTTAGGAGAGTTTTCATGATCGATGCCTACCAATCACAATCCGTGCCGAGCTGGCCGAGATCGCCCGGACCGACGGAGGAAGCCATAAGCTCGGAGGACTGGGTCGGCGCGATCTGTCGGCCGCCGCAGACAGCGCGGCCCAAGCTGTCGGTCCGAACCGACACCGCACAGCCGGTCTGCAACATGGAGGGCGGCGCTTGATGCGGTCCCCCCTGTCTCTTGCGGCGCGCCTGGGTCTTTCGCACGGCGTGCAGGTCGCCATCCTGATGCTGCTGCTGGTCGTGACCCTGCAGGGCATCTTCCGGATGGTCGGCCTCATCACCGAGATCAGCGAGCAGCGCCTGTCTTCTCTGGACGCGGAGGAACAGCTGCACCGCGCCGGCTGGGCGGTCGAGCTGGCGGCGCGCCACGCCGAAAGCCGGTGCACCGACCCCAGCGCCGAACCGAGCGTACGCGATACGCTGGCCGCAGCGCGGAACAAGATCGAACAGGCCATCCGCGCGCACGGCAAGACCGCTCCGGCGCCGCTCCTGGCCGCGGTGCAGCGCTACCGCGATCTGGCGGACGCGGGACTCCGGGAGGCGACGTGCGCTTATTTTCGCTCACCGCAGACCGACGCGCAGCGGCTGGCGCTCGATGAAGAGCTCACCGATGTCTGGATCGATCGGCTGCACCTTTTACATGCCGAGATCGAAGTAAAGGAAGACGACGCGCGGCGCATCGGCGTCATCACGCTCCTTGTCGGCGCGCTGGTCGCCGTGCTGGCGGCGCTCACCGCGGTGCTGGTCGCGCGCAACCATGCCCGCAGCATCACCGATCCGATCGCCCGCCTGGCGATCGAGGCGACCCGCGTGGGCCGCGGCGACTTTGCGCCGATTCCCAAGGTGCAAGGGCCGCGTGAGATCGAGGCGCTGTGGGTGGACCTGGAGCGCATGCGCACGGCGCTGGCGGAGACTGAGCAGCTCAAACGCAACTTCCTGGCCAACGTCTCGCATGAGCTGCGCTCGCCGCTGGCCCGGCTCAACGAGGCGATCGGCCTGCTCACCGATGGCACTTGCGGCGAGCTCAATGAAGCGCAGGCGCGAGTCGCCGAGCTGGCGCGGCGGGCCTGCGACCGCGAGGTGCGCATCGTCACCTTGCTTCTGGATATGTCGCGTCTTCAGTCAGGGCTGCCGATCGTGAGCGAGCAGGCCTGCGACCTCGATTCGCTTTTGCGTACGGCCCTTGCCGATGAGCAGGCCGATGCTAGTGCGCGCGGGGTCGTGCTCGAGCTTGCGGCGGTGCCGCCCTCCCCGGTGCTGCGCGTCGATGCGCCGCTTTTCGAGCGGGCCATCGCCAACCTTTTGCGCAACGCCGTCTCGGTCTCTCTGCCGGCGCAGGTCGTGCGCATCGAGCGCGTCGTCCATGAGGAAGGCGGCCGCCGCCGGGTGCGGATCGATGTCTGCGATCACGGGCCGGGACTGCCGCAAGAGGTGGCCGCCGATCTGTTCAAGCCCTTCCATGCCGCCCGCGTCCCCGAAGCCGATCGACCGGCCGGTCTCGGCATCGGCTTGCCGCTGGCGCGCGAGGTCGCCCGCGCCCATGGCGGCGACCTCACCCTGATCCGCACGAGCCGCGAGGGCACGACATTCCGCATCGAGCTGCCGCTCGACTCCCCCGCCGAGCTTCCCCTACTCCGAGGAACCGATGAACCGTGATCCCGATAAAAACGCAGCCGACGCCCCGCGCGTGCTCCTTGTAGATGACGACCTGGAGATGTGCGAGCTCCTCAAGCTGCGCATCGGCAGCAGCGGCTACCGCGTCATGACCGAGCACAGCGTCCAGGGCGCCTTACGCGCCATCGGCCGCGAGCCGATCGATACCATCTTGCTCGATCTGCGGCTGGGCGCCGAAGACGGCTTCGTCGTGCTCGACAGCGTCCGCAAGCGCATGCCCGACGTGCCGGTCCTCATCCTCACCGCGCACGGCTCGATCGAGACCGCGGTGACGGCGATGCGGCGCGGCGCCTTTGGGTTTGTCACCAAGCCCTTTCGCGCCCACGATCTCCTCCAGCAGCTGGCCCATGCGGTGGAGAGCGTGCGGCTCCGGCGCGAAGTGGCCGGGCTGCGGCAGGCGGTCGGCGCCGCCGGTGCCGATGCCCATATCGTCGGCGTGAGCCCGCAGATGGAGCAGGTGCGAGAGCTCATCGCGCGGCTTGCGCCGACCGAAGCGACCGTGCTTATCCTGGGTGAATCGGGCACCGGGAAGGAGCTCGCGGCGCGGGCGGTTCACGCCTTGTCGCCGCGCCGCAAGGAGCCGTTCGTCGCGGTCAACTGCGCCGCGCTGGCCGCGGATCTATTAGAGAGCACGTTGTTCGGGCATACGCGCGGCGCCTTCACCGGGGCCATCGCCGACCACGAGGGGCACTTCGGCGCCGCCCGCCGCGGCACCCTGTTCCTCGATGAGATCGGGGAAGCGCCGCCCGCGGTACAGGCCAAGCTGCTGCGCGTGCTGCAGGAGCGCCGCTACACCCGCGTCGGCTCGACCGCCGAGCTGGAGGCCGACGTCCGCATCCTCGCCGCCACCAACCGCGACTTGCGCCAGGAAATCGCCGAGCGCCGCTTCCGCGAAGATCTCTTCTACCGCCTGCATGTGCTGCCCATCGTGATGCCGCCGCTGCGCGAGCGAATCGGCGACCTGCCGCTGCTCGCCCAGCTGTTCTTGCACCGCGCCGCGGCCCGCTATGGCACGCCCGCTCCCCAGCTGACCCAGGCGGCGCTGGAGATGATGGAGGGGCACAGCTGGCCGGGGAACGTCCGCGAGCTGGAAAACGTGATGGCCGCGGCCGTGCTGCTCTCCGGCGGCGGCGAGATTCGGGTCGAGCACCTTGTGAGCATCGGCAGCCCGGCGGCGACCCCGCGCGCCGCGCTCGACGACTTCGCGGGGGCGACGGCGCGACTGCTGGCTCAGTATGCGGCGCCCGAGTCTCCACCGCTGCCCGCGCTGCGCGAGGCCCGCGATGCGCTCGAAGCCGCCTACCTGGATGCCGTGCTGCAGCGATCCGGCGGGAGCGTGTCGCAGGCAGCGCGTCTGGCCGGCCGCAACCGCACCGATTTCTATGATCTGCTGCGCCGTCACGGCCGCTCACCCGCCCCAGGGGGGCGCGGCAGCTAGCTCACCGCGAGCGACAAACCTGCGGCCGACCCGCAAGCGTCGGTTCAGGCCGACGTTGTCGGTGAATCCCGACAACCGCGGGCGCCGGCGTAGCCGAGTTCCGACGGGAGAAGCCTGCGGCCGGCTTGGCCCGTGGGTTGCAATGTACGTCCTCCATGCGACACACAATCACCATGACGCTCGGCGTTGTCGGTTTGCTCGCGCTGACCCTGCTCGGGCGCGGGCTCATCACCGGCCTTGCTACGGACCTGGATCTGGACTTCTCCTTGCGCCAGTCGCGCACGGAGCGTGACTCAGCCCAGAACCAAGTCACCGCAGCGCGCAGCCACGAAACGGCCGCGCCGCTGTGCGCCAAGCCCTAGTCCACGGCTGCTCTGCGCGGGAGAAATCGCCATGACCCTCGTTCCGATCAAAAATGACGCCCCGCCGACGCGCAACCAGAGCATCGAGCGGCTCCTCTTATCGATGAGCGCCGGCGCCGTGAACGCCGGTGCCTACCTGACCTGCCAGCGCTTCGTCAGCCACGTGACCGGCACCGTCACGCTCATCGGCGTCGACTTCGGCTCCTGGTCCGCAATCTCGGAATACCTGCTGGTGCTGCTGTGCTTTGTGATCGGCGCCGCGACCGCGGTGTTCCTCCTTGCGCTCGCCCCCCCTTCGCAGTATCCGGCGCGGCCGCTGCGGCTGGTCGCGTTCCTCATCGCGCTCGTGGGAGTCCTCGGCTTCCTTGGGGCGTTTGGCGGGATCGGCAGGAGTCTGGATTCTCCGGGCGACTTCGCGCTGCTCATCCTCTTGAGCTTCGCCATGGGACTGCTCAACGCGACGGTCGCCGCCAGCGCCGCTTTCGGCGCCCGCGTCACGCACCTGACCGGGCATGTGACGGAGCTTGGCATCAACCTCGCACGGGCCTGCCTGACGCGCGGCGCCGAGCGCGGGCGGGCGCTGCGTCAGGGCGCGCTGCTGGCCGGCAAGCTCCTATGCTTCGCCTCCGGCGCGTCCGGCATGGTCTTGCTGATGCACTGCGGCGGCTACATGGCCTTTTTGACCGCGGCCGGCATCACGCTGCTGGCCTGCGAGCTCGGTCAAAAAGCCTACGCCCTTCCTGCGCCCAAGCCGCAGGAACTGCCACACCGGCGCGCGGAGCCGAAGTACTACCCGGCCGTGGCGTAGACTAGCCGAATAAGAAAAGTTGCTAGACCGGAAGCAGCAAGTCGGGCAGCCCCAGCCAGTGGAGAGCATCGTCGATCGAATCGAAAAAGTGCGGCTGGCCGAGCGCCGCCAGATCGCGGCTGGCCATGCTCACGATCTGTGACAGCACGACTTTATGCAGCAGGCTCGCGCCGACGATGACGATGTCGAGCACGCGCCCATTGTGAGCCGGTGGAAAAGCGGTGCCGCTAAGCAGCTCGCGCCGGCTCTCCGGACAGATGGTTCCTAGCGCCGCCGCTTGGACAAGGAAGCGGCGGCCGCTGCTTGGGAACTGTTGTGTCAGAAGCTGCGCCAGCGCTTTGGCCTGCTCGATGTTCAAGTCTCCGCGGAAGCGGACGTAGACCAGCTCCGGCTCGACCAGATAGAAGCGCAGCTCGTGCTGATCCAGGTGAACTACTTGTGTCATGGCGTAGTCTCCACACCCGCTTTGATGTCAATGACCAGCACACTCGCATCATCGTTAGGGTAGCGGTGGTTGCGCAGGATGAAGGCCGCGGCCTCCGCGGGAGACATGCCGCTGAGCGTACGCAGATCGAAGCGGTGCGAGACGCCATCGCTGTGCATGACCAGACGCTGGCCGGCGGACAAGGTGACGAGCGTCCCCTTGTGCAAGGTCCTGCGCGCCCCGACGATTCCGGGCCGGGAGACAAAAGGCACGCTGCCATTTAGCGACCGGCAGGTCACGTTGCCGATGCCGATGAGCTCCGCTTCCGCGCCGCGCACGCAGCAGATGGTGGCGACCGCCCCGCGGGTGCCGTGCAGACCCACGTTCAGGGCGTCCAGCGCCGTCGCCGCATCGGCCCCGCGCGGCAGGCGCTCCAGACAAGTCATGGCGCGCTGGGCGACCCGCCATGCGCCTTCGCCGTGGCCTAGTGCGTCGATCACCGCGAACATCGCCCGATCCCCGGCAACCTGCGCCAGGACGGCATCGCCGCAGAGGGTTTCGCCCTCGCGCGCCAAAACACCGAAGGCGTGCAGCAGCTTCACGACAGGCGATCCAGGTAGTGGCGTGCGCGAATGCGAGTCCCGCCGGAAGCGGCCGAGTCGATCTGCACCTCGTGCATCAGCCGACGCACTGCGCCGAGGCCGCGCAGCGACTCTCCGCTTGCCGCCACCACCGCCGCCGGGATGCCGGGGCCGGAATCGGTGGCGGTGACCTCCAGGCAGCCGCCGTGGGCGCTGAGCTCCA
The DNA here is from genome assembly GCA_937879845.1 of uncultured Myxococcales bacterium. GTDB lineage: Bacteria > Myxococcota_A > Polyangia > Palsa-1104 > JAEUJZ01 > CALFML01. The sequence continues at coordinate 3,257 of CALFML010000433.1, read as the reverse complement.
GATAACCGCCGCCGGCATGCCGCACGAGGTTGGAGACCAGCTCCTGAACGACGATGCCGATCTCCCAGCAGGCGCGTTGGGCAAAGCCCATGCGCTGGGCGTAGCTGAGCGCGACCGCGCTGATGGCGGCGCGATCCTCCAGCCGTGTACAGCTCATCCGCACGGGTGCAAGCTCAGGCTGCAGGGCCACGATGAGGAGCCTGCGGTTGGCGACCTATGCAGTAGTCCAGGGCGCGCTTGAGGTTCCGCTTGGTCACAAGGCCGTGAAAGCCCACGCCAAGGTCGGTCAGCGTCTGTGCAACCAGGGGCTGCACGCCGCTTATCACGCACTCCGCGCCCAAAAGCTCGATTGAGCTGGCGATGCGGAGGAAACGGTCGGCGGTTCCGGTGTCGATCACATCCACCCCTGTTAGATCAATAATGACCGATCGGCAGCGCCTTGACACGGCTTCCGCCAGCACCTTTTCCATCATGCGGGCGCTGCGCACGGTATCGACCACGCCCACGACCGGCAGCGCCAGGATGTCGTCCCACAGCTCCAGTACAGGTGTGCTCAGCTCGTCCATCGCCAGCCGCAGCCGCTCGATCAGGCTGTTGTTCTCGCGCACTTGCCGCGCCAGCTCGCTATTGCGCTCTTCCAGCTCGCACTCCAGCCGCTTGCGCTCCGTGATGTCGCGGCACACGGTCATGGCATAGCCGTTCGGCAGCGGCATGGCGCTCGCCAGGATCCAGATTCCCTCGGGGTGGTGCGGGTTCTTGATGATCATCTCATAGTCGCGGACGACTTCGCCGCGCAGGGCCCGCGCCAGCGGCAGGGTCTCGGTCGGGTGCACGGTCTTGCCGTCCGGCAAGAAGCAGCCGTATTTCTCCGACCACGTCCCTACGCCGCTATCATCGGGCGCGAACGGACCGGTGCCGCCCATGGCCTGCGCCGCCGCATTGATGAATATGTTGCCCTTTGGATCAGTGTAGCAAACAGGGTCGGGGTTGCGCTCGAACAGCATCTCGAGCATTCCCCGTATCACCTCAGATTCGCCGCGCAAGGCCCCGCTCTCCGTCTTGGCTTCAGGGGCGCTCATCGCGGAGCTGCGGTCGGAAAGGACGCTCGGCGGGGCTTTGTCGCTCATCGGACTCTCCTAGTCTAGTGCGTTTCTCGATAAAGACACCCAGCTTCTCCAGCGCCCGCTCCAGGCTCGTGGCGGTCTGCGCTTCGGTCAGCTGAAAGTCCATGCTCTGCAGCGTCATCACCACGTCAGCGCTCAACCCGCACAGCACGGTGGGCACGCCCATGATGTTCGCAGAGGTGGCAAGCCGCCCGAGACCCGCACACAAGTGGCTGTCCACGATCCAGATTCCCGAGGTATCGATGACCAAGCCCTCCGCTCCGTGCTTGGCGATCCGGTGCAGCACGTTGTCCACCACCTCGTACATTTGCGCATCGCTCACGTCCCCCTGCAGCGGCACGAGCAGGTGCCCCCACAGCTCAATCACCGGGATCGACTCTTGGCTCTTGGCCGGCCGCGTGGTGTTGCTCATGACAGTGACACCTCACCCTCGATTCGCGTACCCGTGTGATCGCTGTGGACGTGAAAGTTTTTCATCAGCTTCTTGACCCCTAAAAGCCCTCTGCCAAGTCCCGTCTTGGAGCGATACTGCCCCGCCAGCACCTGCTCCAGATGCGGGATGCCGGGGCCGCGGTCTTGCGCCAGGAGCACGATGCGCAGCGGCGGGCCGCGAGTGACGTCGATATCGATCGTGCCGCCGGGAGTGTAGGCGACGATGTTGCGCGCCAGCTCGCTGACCGCGGTGGCGACCCGCTGCGCCTCACTGCTGCTGGCGGAAAGCGACAGACAGATGTCGCGAGCCACCGCCCGGGCCGCCCGCAGATCGTCCTCATCCTGAATCGCAAAGCTCTTGTGCGCGTGATCCAAGCGGCCCGCTCCGGGAACCAACCGGCGGTCCAGCTCTTCGACGATCGTCGCCGCCCGCTCATCGCTTGTGAACATCCGCAGGCTGGAACGCACCGTCATGAGAAACCGGGCGCGATCTTCACGCGTAAGCACGGCCTTTTCGCCTAGAACCCGCCGGCTGCGCTCCACCACCACTCGCGCATTGATGGGCGAGACATACTGCGCCAGGGTCTCTTCTAATGTGCGCAGCAGAGTCATGGGTCCTCCATATGCGACGCCTTCGACATAGTTGGCACTGGCATCGGCGGCGTCACCTGCTGCGGGAGCTCTGCGGCTGACGGCTTATGCAGTAGTCCAGGGCGCGCTTGAGGTTCCGCTTGGTCACAAGCCCGCGAAACCCCACGCCCAGGTCGGTCAGCGTCTGCGCCACGGCGAGGTTGACGTTGTCGCGGACGGAAGTTTTGAAGCCAGGCGCGCTGGCGGTGATGCGATAGGTGCCCGGCGAAAGATATGGCATGCGGAAGACGCCGGCGGACGTCGTTTCGACAGGCGTTTCTACGTTGGTCGCCAGATTCAGAGCCTTTACGGTAGCCCCCGGAATTACTGCTCCGGACGGATCGGCGATGGTTCCATTAAACGTTCCACGCTCACCTTGACCAAACAGGGTCAGGGCGAGAAGACACAATAGCCATGGGAATCGGCTGATCATGTGGTGTCAATTACCCCCTCTACAAATTGGAGCCGGTGGACGACTCCATAGTGTTGACGATAATCGCCCTGAGCGCGCATGTCAAACGCCGAAGTTTTTGCAGTGACTGAATTCAGTACTCAAGGGAACTCGATTCCGGTGATAATTCCCGTGTTGGAAAAGTATTCCAAGACGATAGGGAGGGGCTTTTGAGGACCACAGCGGAATTCAAATGTAGCGGAAGAGAAGTTCTTGAGAAGGACATCGCCGGGATTCTCCACCAGGAGGGCGTGGGTCTTGTTCTGGGAACGGACGTGGAAGCGTGCGCTCTGCCCGAGGCAATCGATGCGTTCGAGAATGCCCTGCAGTTTGGCATCGCCCTGTGTATTCTTCCAGGAATCGGGGGTGACGACGGCGGGCGGCTTCGGTGGAACGGCGGCGGCCGGCGGGTCCTGTAAAGATTGGATGGCAGCGCGGGCCATTTCAGCTTGTTCGGGAGTAGCGGCAGCATCCATTGCCCGGCGGGCGGCGTGCATTGCGTCCTGCTTTCGCCCGAGGGCCTGATAGCTGGTGGCCAAGGCATGCCAGAAGTAGGATTGGCGGGGGAGCACAACCGCGGCCTGCTGGATGTGGCGGACTGCCTCAGCATGCTTGTCCTG
>CALFML010000432.1 GCA_937879845.1 uncultured Myxococcales bacterium | reverse complement strand
CCATTGATGTGGGATTTACGGCGTTTGCCCGGATGAAACGGGCGGACTTAATTGTGAACGACATCCGGCCCGGCGACGTGGTGGTCGGACTGGCTTCCTACGGGCAGGCTGTTTATGAAGAAACCTACAACGGCGGAACCGGCAGCAACGGCCTCACTTCCGCCCGGCACGACATCCTGCATAAAATCTACGCCGAACGGTTCCCCGAAAGCTACGATCCGCGCACACCTTTAGATTTTATTTATACCGGCAGCAAACGCCTCACCGATAAAATAAACATAGGCGGCAAAATTCTGGATGTGGGCCAGTTGATCCTTTCGCCCACCCGAACTTATCTGCCCGTGCTCAAGGAGGTGCTGAACCAGCTTCGGCCACACCTGCACGGCCTCATTCACTGCACCGGGGGCGGGCAAACCAAAGTGCTCAAGTTCATCGAAAATGCACGCGTCGTAAAAAATAACCTGCTGCCGATTCCGCCGCTGTTCCAAATGGTGCACGATGAATCGGGAACAAGCTGGAAAGAAATGTACCAGGTGTTTAATATGGGGCACCGGCTGGAGGTCTATCTGCCCGAAGCGTATGCACAGCAGGTCATTGATATTTCCGAATCTTTCGGCATCGAAGCGGCGGTGATTGGCCATGTGGAGGCCCATCAGGGCAGCGCAGTTCGCATCGAAAGTCCTCACGGAACCTTTGAATACCAATAGCATGGCGCTCGGGAAAAAACAAAAAGCGGCAGCCATTGCAGCTATACTGGAGGAACTGTATCCGGAAACGCCCATTCCGCTGTCGCACGAAGACGCCTATACGTTGCTGATTGCGGTGCTCTTATCGGCGCAGTGCACGGATGAACGGGTGAATAAAATCACGCCGATCCTGTTTGCCCGGGCGGATAATCCGTTTGAGATGGTCAAATTAGACGTGGAGGAAATCCGCGAAATCATCAAACCCTGCGGCCTTTCCCCCCGCAAGTCGCTGTCGCTGTCTCCCCGTCGGTACACGCTGCTCGGCGCGGGCGCGCTCTTGGCGGTCGGCTGTGCCGAAGCCCCGTTTTCGATCCACACCCAGGACAATGATCTGCAGACGCTCAAGCCGACGCTTGCGCGCCTGCAGCAGGCTTCCGTGCGGCAAGGGCCGATAAACGGCAGCGGCCACGCCATGGTCTACGTCTTCGCCGGTCCGGAGCGCCACGGCCCCAAAGAGGCCCCGCCCCCCGCGGAGGTCGAGCGGACCCTCATCGGCTACGATCTGACCGACGGGAAGCAGGTGTTCGCGGTGCCGGCCGATGTGCGCTCGCGCTTCGCGGTCTCGCAGGGGGTGCTCTGCCATCGCGAGGGCAACGGCGAGCTCGTCCTGCGCGACGCCCAGACCGGCGCGGTGCGGGCGCGCGTCCCGCTGGAAGCGGGCGAGACCCTGGCCGGTCTGACCGCCGACGCGAATCAGATCTATTACGTGACCCGCGCCAAGATCGCCGGCGAGAACCGCAGCTTCCTCACCGCGCTGGCGCTTTCGGGGCAGCGGGCCTGGCGGCTGCCGGCGCAGGGCTCGATCGGAGCGCCGGCGGCGTCGGCGGGACTCCTGGCGCTGCCCTATAGCTACCAGGATGTGGTGGTGCTCGATGCGCGCACCGGGACGGAGCTTACCCGCATCCGGCAGAAGGACGAGCAGATCGGCTTTGTCCGCGCGGCGCCGCACGGCTTCTTTTACGGGGTCGGCAGCTCCGGCGTGGCGATGCTCGACGAGCGAAGCGTGGTCGGGGAGCGCAAGGACATCGCTTATCTGTCGCCCAAGCTCGGCGAGCGGGTGCGCGTGTTCCTCAACTGGGACGGCTACCGCGCCGAGCAGACCGATTTTTCCGCCTTCGATCGCAACCGCCTGCTCTGGGACACCGAGGGCGAAGGCAGCAAGCTGCGCTTCCGCGACAACCAGGCCGTGCTGCACAGCTACCGCTTCTTCTTCGCCGTCGATACCGACAAAGGGGCGGTGAAGTGGGCCTACGCGCAGCCGCGGCAGAACTTGATGGCTTCGGAGATGAACGAAAAGGTCGTGCTGTACGCGGCCCTGGACGGGGAGCTCGGGGCGCTGGCGCGCGAAAGCGGGGCGAAGCTTTTGACCCAGCGGCTGCAGCTCAAGACCGGCCAGCACGTGCTCGGGGCGAGCTTCGATGCCGAAGGCTTTGCGCCGTCCGCTGCCGGGGCCGCGGCGCCGGAGCCGGTGCTGCAGGTCCTGCGCGGCATCATCTTTGACCGCGACTCGAGCTTTTTGTCGGTGAAGACCTTTGCCGTGCAGGCGCTCGGCGGGGTGCCGGGCAAGGAAGCCACGGCGGAGCTTATCCGCGTGGTCACCGCAGAGGGACTGCCGCAGCAGCTGGCCCGCGCCGCCGGCGATGTGCTGGTGCAGCGTAAGGAACCGGAAGTGGCCGGGCTGCTGGTGGCGGCGCTGAACCAGAGCTACGACTTTCTCGAGGATCGCCGGCCGCGCGGGCTGGATACGCTGGCGCGCGCCGCGGCGGCGGTCGGCGCGTCGGAGGCGGTGCCGGTGCTGGCGCAGCGGCTCTCGGATCCCAGCACGCCGGCGGCGGCGCTCAAGGACATCGTGGCCGCTTTGGTGCAGCTCGGCGGGAAGGACGCGCTCGCGCCGCTGCGGCAGACGCTGCTTACCTACCGCAGCGATCCGATGTTCGGCAGCGACGCCGCGGCGCTCCAGCGAGCCGGCGAAGGGCTGCTCAAGCTCGGCGGCGAAGGCGAGCGCCGCCTCCTGCAGTTCGTCGCCTTGGAACCGCACACCCTGCCGGCCCTATCGAGCCACTTCAACAAGCTCTTGCTCGAGACCGCGCAGCGCCCGCCGGTCAACACGGGCAAGCCGGCGGTGAAAAAGCCGTTCTCGATCGACGGGACGAACCGGCTATAGCTGCCCCCTCGGCTCGGCGTGCCCGGGCGCCGCGGCCCGCTTGGCCTTATATTCCGAGCTTGGAAGTAACAAGGTCGGCGATGCGCGTCAGCTCTTCCGGGTGCGTGACGAACAGCTGGTTGGCGTGGCCGCCGGTGGGAAAGACCTGGGTGGTGACCGCGCCGTTTAGCTGCTTGAGCTGCCGCACCGAGCTTGCGCTATAGCTGTCATCGTCCGCCGCCTCCAAAAGAGCGGGGCGGCTGCCGATCCGCCCGACCGCCCCATCGGTCTTCACTCCCAGGTAGTCGAGCCCCGGCGACAGCGCCACGAGCATCGCCAGCTGCGCATCATCGGCGAACGCCACGAGCGAGCTGTTGGACCCGATCGACGCCCCGATCACCGCCACCGACTTGGCGTTGAGCGTGGTGCGGGCATAGTCCACCGCGGCCTTCACATCGCTGACCATGCCGGCGTACAGCGCGTCGTTGCCGCCGCCGCCGCATAGATCCTTGATGCTGCCGTCGGGGAAGACCTTGCTGCGGCCGTGGCCGCGCAGATCGATCGCGAGCGTCGTCACCCCGCGCTGCGCAAACGCCGCGACCCAGTCGTGCTGCGCCGAGCTCCACTCGGAGCGATCGCTGCACAGCTGATGCGCCAGGACCACCACCGGCCGCGACCCGCCGCTGGCCCCGCCGACCGTGGCATGGACGACCAGCCCATCGGCGGCAGAGAACGTCACTTCGGGCCCGTTCGGCGGCGGGATTTCGATATTCGCGCCGGAGTTTGCCGGACATCCCGAAACAGAGAACACAAGCCCCAGGGATAGGGCCGCAAGCGGTGCGGACAACTTCATGACAGGGATGTTACTTCTGACGGTGAGGCCGCGTCAACGCGCGGCCTCGGGGCGGAGCGGCGCAGGGCTTTTGGGCGGCGGCCGAAGGCGCTTATTACTGGCCGGTCCCCTTGAGGTAGATCACGCTGCCGCCCGTGGACTTGTAGTCGGTGGTGACGAGATCCGGGATGCCGTCCTTGTTGAAATCGCCCACCGCCACCCAGTTCGGATCCGCGGCTGCCGTTGCCGTGATCGTCTGCGCGGTCTTAAAGCCGATCGCTCCGGCGCCCATGTTGATGAGCAGGCTCAGGGTTCCGGCGCCCAGCGCGGCGGGGTTGAAGTTGGCCGTGACCACGTCCGGCGTGCCATCCAGGTCGATGTCCGCGGCCACCAGGTGCTCGACGCGGGCGTTGGCGTTGCCGACCGCGTACACGTTCTGCGCCGCGGGATCGGCGAAGGTGTTCTGGGCCGCGCCGCTGCCTTTGGCGATGGCGACGTTATTGGAGGCGGCGACATTGTTGCCGATGGCCAGATCGAGCTTGCCGTCGCCGTCGAAGTCCGCCGCCGCGGCGGTGAGCGGCTCGCCGCCGCCCGACTGGTTGCCGGCGGTGGTGAAGAAGGGGTTGGTGTTGCCGCCCTTATTGATGAGCGTGGTTACACTGGCCATGCCGGCGGCCAGGCGATGGATGCCCACCGCGTCGAGCTTGCCGTTCTTGTCGAAGTCGCCGACCGCCAGCGAGTACAGGGATGCGCCGACCGTCATCTGCATCGCGGTGAACGTCGTGCCGCCCTTATTGAGCAGGATCGTCAGGTTGTTGGTCGGAGCCGCCGCGCCGTTATAGAAGTTGCTGACCACCAGATCGAGCTTGTTGTCGTTATCGGCATCGATGATCGCAACCGACTGCGGCTGGCTGTTGGCGGCGGCGGGGAGCGACGTCGGCGAGTTCAGCGTGCCATCGCCCGCACCAAGAAGGAGGCTCACGCTCGGACCGCCCTGGTTCGGCGTCACCACATCGAGCTTGCCGTCCCCGTCCACATCGCCGACGGTCACCGAGTACGGGTAGGTGCCCACGCCCATCTGCGTCGTCTTGGCGCTGAAGCCGCCGGTGCCGTCGCCGAGGAACACCCCGACGGTGTTGGTGTTGGCATACGCCACCACCAGATCCAGGTTGCCGTCCTTGTTCATGTCCGCCGCCACCACGCTGCGCGGCCCGCGGTCGAGGATGTTGCCGGGCAAGGCGACGCCCGCGGCGAAGCTCACCGTGCCCAGATAGTAGTTGAAGCCCTTGGCCTGCGTCGCAACCATGGTGTCGGGGTTGGTGACCGAGACATCGTAGACGCCGGGCTTGCCGGTGGCCGCCGGAGAGATGAAGCTGATGCTCTTGCCGTCCGGGCTGATGGTGGGGTTTACGACCGTCACGGTGGTCGTGCCGGAGACCAGCTTCACCGTGGCGCCGACCGCGAAGTTGGTGCCGTTGATGGTGACCGTGGTGCCGCCGGTGGTGGGCGCCTTGGCCGGGGTAATGCTGGTGATCGTCGGCGCTCCGGCTACCGTGGCGAGGTCCGGGTCAAAGGTGGTGCTGAGGTCCGGCTCGGTGCCCATATCTACGGTGCTGCCGGGGTTGCTGCCCGTGCAGGCCACCGCCAAGACAGCAACGCCGCCGCTGACGGCGAGCAGAGTATTTCGGAGCGAGTGCGTAAATAAGTTCGCCATGAGTCCCCCCTAAGTGAAGCAGCATCGACGCTACAAGAGCGCTTCTGGCATTGTATCAAAGGTCCGTCCGCCCAGCGGCGGCACCCAGCCTGCATTTACGAACTAAAAATCGGCCGGCCGCCCCGGACTCGCGACCGCGCTGCTGAGTCCGGCCGGACAGCGCGACCGCTGCGTGAGGATGACGACATGCGATAATCGCGGGATGCGGCACGCTCGCCTCGCCAGGGCTACGGCAGCCGGGGTCGGCTTGGGGCTTTTGCTGATGCGGACCGCTCGCGCCGATCCGCCGCCCGCGCCGCACCAGCCGGAGGCGCCGTGCCGCGGGTGCGTACTGCGCCTACCGGCGGCAGCGGCCTGGCAGGGGGCGCGGCCGCTGGTGGTGGCGCTGCACGGGGACAATGGCACGCCGGCGCAGCTTGTCGAGCTCTTGCAAGGGGAGGCGGAGCGCCGCGGCTTCGCCGTGCTGGCCCTTGCTTGTCCGCGGCAGCTCGGCTGTGACCGCCGCAGCTTTTGGCAGTGGGGCGGCGCGCCGAGCTACATCACCGATCAGGTGGACGCGCTGCTGCGCGGCCGGGGCGGAGCCGATGGCAGCGCGCCGAGCAGCGGCTCCGCGCGGATCGACCCGCAGCGAATTTACCTGCTCGCTTGGTCGGGCGGCGCCTCGTATCTCACCAGCGTGATGGCGCAGCTGCCGTCGCGCTTTGCCGCGGTGGCGCTGCTCGGCGGCGGGATGCCGGGGCCGCAGGTCGGCGCCTGCGCCCGGTGTCCGGTCCCGGTCTATTACCTGCTGGGCGAGCGCAACCCGCTGGCCGCGCTGGCCGAGTCGGCTCGCGATGCCCTCAAGGCGTGCGGACACCCGCTGCGCTTCGTTTCGCTGCCGCGCGCCGATCACGCCGGCGAGTGGGACGCGCTGCGCCGCGGCCAGCTCGCCACGCTCCTCACGTTCTTTGGCGAGCACACCCTGTCTTGCCCGCCGTAGCCGCTCCGGCGCGCTACGTAGCAGGCCGCAGGACAGGTTTTTGCCGCGGCGCCGGGGAGAGCTCCGCCGTGTCCGCCGGATACCCGCCTTGGGTCGGCGCGCCGTACGCCGTATCAGCGGATCCCGGTGATCCACCAGGCCAGGGCGGCAAGCACGCCGCCCAGGGTGGTGGCCAGGGCGTTTACCATATCGTTATCAAGGCCCGGAACGCCAGCGGTGCAGACCGTCTGGCCGCCGCAGGGATGGTGCAGCTGCTCGGTCGGCTCGCCGCAGTGCAGGCAGCTGCGCTGCTCCTGCACCGTCGCCCCCAAGATCGAGTCGAGCAGTCCCCCGGCGATGCCGCCCAGGCTGATGAACAGCGCCCGCAGCACCGTCCCGTGCTCGGGCTCGCCCAGCGACAAAAGGCCGATGAACAGCGCCCCCGCGATCGTCCCGACCAGACCCGCCGCCGTTACCGCCCCCGAAGTTCCCGGCGCCACCTCCTGCCAGGTGAGCACATGCCGCGGCCGCAGCGGGGACAGGAGGCCGACCTCGGTCGCCCAGGTATCGGCGGTCGCCGCCGCCAGCGCCGCCAGCGCCCCAACGTAGAACATCGGCTGCTGGCTGACCGCGTAGAGCAGACAGAAGACCGCCGCCGGACCGCCGTTGGCCAGCACCTGCAGCGCATCGCGGCAGTCGCCCTTTTCGGCGATCCCTGCGGTCCGCTGGTCCTTTTCCGCCTTGCGGTAGCGCGACAGCGCCGTGCTGGTCAGAAAGAACGCCATGAGCGCCATCCCCGGTACCCCGCCGCCCAGACCGAAGATGATCGTTCCCACCACCACCGACCAGGCCGCGCCGGCGGTGGTCAGGGCCCCGCGCTTTTCCGCGCCGTAGGCGATATAGAGGCAGATCAAAAATCCGATTAGCAGCACGGTCTTGGTCCTTCCCCGAATGTCCGGCGGCGCGGCGCGGCGACGGCCGCCTATAACACCTTCTGCAGCTCCACCCGCAGGCTGGCGCGCTGGAAGCCGGCGGCGCTTACCGCCGCGGTCATGGGATCGTCGATGGGCAGCGAGTCGATTTGGTAGACGCCATAGCGCGCCGCAAGCAGCGCCGCCAGCTGCGCCGCCTCCCTCTCGCTATGGCCGCACAGGGACAGGAGCTGCCGGCGCTCGCGATCGGTTACGGCGGCGGCGGTGGTCCCCGATGGGGTCCGCAGCACGACCGCGGTCAGCTTGGGCGATAGCCGCCGCAGGACCTCCGGCTGCTGCGCAAACGGCATCTCCGGCGTGGTCTTCAGCGCCAGGACGGCCAGCGCTTCCGCCGGCGGCACAAGCTGCGCGGCTGCGCCAAGCGGCGGAAGCTCGCCGCCATCGGCTCCAAGCTCCTCCGGAATCAGCGCCTGCACCGGACCGCTGGAGGAGAGCGTGTGGCGGGCGACCTCACGCACGCGGGCGAAACCCGCCGCGTGCCAGATGGCCAGAAACTGCGGATCGAGGTCGGAGCACAACGCCGTAAGGCGCCGCACCCCGGCCGCGGCCGCCGAGGCCACGACTTCTTCGCACAGGGCGCGGCCGCCGCCCCGCTGCTGCGCCAGGGGATCGACGCCCAGGGACTCGATGTGCGCCCGATCGCCGACTCGCTCGACCAGACACGCGCCGGCGATGCCGCCGGCGACCAGCAGCGCCCGCGACAGCTTCAAGTCGAGCACTCCCAGGGCCGCGCGCTCGCGCAGCTGCGCCACCGTGTGTACGGCCACCGGCATCAGCGGCGCGGCCCGGCCGGCGGCAGAGCGGTTGATAGGTCCCAGGACGTCCTTGAGTTCGATGTCGGCTAGAGACCGCAGCTCCATCTTACTTGACCTTGATTATACCCAGGCGCACGCGCTGGTCGGCCTCATGTGCGCCGACCGTCACTTTCAGCCGCGCCCCTTCGCCGCCGGGCCACAGACCGGTGAACATCTGATAATACCCCGCGGCCTGGTTGAGGCGGCTCGTGGGGACGCGGTGCTCATCGACGATGTAGTGGCCGGTGGCCCAGTAGCTCGTCGGGAAGCGGCCTTCCAGCGGCAGGTGGTCGCCGTTGAAGCGGGCGCCCATGCCGTCGAAGTGCAGGAAAACCTTGTACGAGCCGCCGGGCGGCTGCAGCACCCGGAAGTACAGGCGCACGACGATCTCGTCACCGCGGCTGACCTCGGTCGGGACATCGTAGCCGAGCAGCTCGATGCGGTCCTCGAACGTCGCGTTCACCGGATGGCCGATCTGCGGCGGCTTCTCTGAGATGAAGCGGCGCAGCGGGTTGAGATCGCTCTCGCCCGCCGCCAGCTGGTTGGACAGAAGCAGGAACTGGCTGTTGGAGTCGTCGACGACGTAGTAGCTCTGCTTGCGCTCGCGGGCGGTCAGATCGAGCGCCGCCAGCTCACCCGAGCCGACGATGACGAAGGCGCGTTTGGTCTCGGGATCGCCCTTGTGCAAAAACGTCAGGACCTCGGTGAGGGAGGTCAGCTGCTGGCTGCTCTGGCCGTAGATCTTGCTGCCCGACTGCTGCACGCCGTAGATCCCCAGCGCCCCGCCGCCGAGCTTCTGGTACTTGGTGTAGATGCCGCGGTAGGAGACGTGCTTTGACACCGCCGGCACCAGGCCGTGGATCGTCGCCAGCGTCATGAGCAGCGCCAGCCCCAGCGCCGCTCCCAGCGTCCAGCGCCGTACGCCGGCGCACAGGACGGCCAGTCCGAACACCGCGCCGGCTCCCACCCCGAGCGTGCTCAAAAGCTGACCGACCGATGAAAGCGGCGCCGGCCAGCGCAGCGCTTCGGTGAGCTGGCCGCTCAGCAGAAGCTCGGGGGCGAAGAACAGATCGCGGCCCAGAATGATGAGTAGCAAGGCGGCGCACAGACCGGCGCCGATCTGCTCGGGCCCGATCGGCGTCTTGGGACCGCTCTGCAAGCGATCGAGATATTGGCCGGTGAGCAGCGCCAGCGCGCCCAGCGCCGGAAACGCCGGCTCCGTGACCAGCGCCCCGTGCAAGCTGCCCAATAGATACGTCGCGGCAAACCACGCCACCGGCAGCATCATCGCGTACGCGGCGCGGCCGTCGCCGCCTCCGGTATCCGCATCTGCATCCGCCTCGCTGTCCCCCAGATCCGGCCGCCAGCGCGAAAACACCGACGCTATCGCCAGCGGCAAGAGCGCCGACCACGGCAGCAGCTGGAACCCGAGCGGCTTGAGCAGCGAGTCCACCTGCACCTCGCGGCTCACCGGATAGTGGGCCAGCCCGGCCAGCCACGGCGAGTAGCCGCTCTTGAGCTCTGCGAGTTCCGGCAGAAGGCCGGCGCCGAACAGCAGCGCCGCGAGCCCCAGCCCGCTGCGCCCGCGCGTGAGCGCCGCCGCCAGCGCCCCGAGCGCCAAGAGCCCGAGCCCCAGCTTGTAGTGCAGCGCGCTGTCGGCATGTGCCAGCGTCAGCACAAAGCGCGTCGGCATGATCAGCGCAAGCCCCAGGAGGGCGCCGGAAAAAAGCTGCCCCGCAAGCGGTCCCCGGCACAGCGCCAGCGTCAGCGCGACCGCGGCCAGCGGCGCAACAAGCCCAAGCAGCCCGCCGCACGACAGAAGGCCCAGCGCAAGCCCCAGCGCTGCCAGCACCGCGCCGATTCCGAGCGCGACGATCCGGCGCTTTCGCGGCGGCCAGCACACAAGGGTCAGCCCCGTCACCGCAAGGATCTGTCCGAGCATCGGGATGAGCGTCAAGCTCACCTGGCGGGCGGAGAGAAAAAACGCCGGCATGGTGAGCAGCGCAAACCCGCCGAGCACCCCCGCCCGCTCGCGCCGCAGCGCCCGGCCCAGCCCAAGCATCGCGACAAGGGTCAGGATTCCCAGCCCGACCATCGGCACGCGGCCGCCGAGCTCATTTATCCCCAGGGCTTTGCTGCCCCAGGCGATCGGCAAAAGCGGCAGCCGCGGCTTGAACGAGCCGATCGGCACCCACAGCTGGGCCGCCGGGATCGGCTCGGTCGCCCCCTCGAGCAGGCGGACTTCGTAGGGATCCCACAGCCCGAAGCTGCCAAGGCGGGGGAAAAGAACCACGATGCTCAGCAAGAGCAGGAGCAGCCCCGCCCGCCGCGGCTGCAGGAACGCCGGCAGCGGAGGCCGGGAGTCCCGTCGCGGTGCGGCCGGGGAAGCGGAAGAGGCCGGGGAGGTGTCTAAACTTGGGGCAGCGTCGCTCATCGGTAGCAGATTTCCGTGAGCAAACATCGTCGATATGCGCCGACATTGCAAGCTGCGGCGCCGGTCGCCGGCAAAGGGCGCCGACTACCCCGCGGGCGGGGGCAGCGCCTTATGCAGGGCGCCGCTTGCCAGCACCGGGCCGGTGACCTGCCGGAACAGCAGCAGCAGCGCCGCCCGCAACGGTTCAAGCGCCCCCGCCGATTCAAGCAGCGCGCCCAAGCTCAGCGCCGGGTCGGTGGCCGCGGCGTCGCTCAGCCCTTGCAGGATCGCGACCAGATCGGTCTCCGCGGTGGCGCTCTCCAGAAAGGCGAGCAGCGCTTTTCGTCCGAGCTCACCGAGCGCGTGCGGCTCCAGGCGTTCCAGCTCCTGCGCCAGCTCCGGTCCGCGCAGCGTCAGCAAGTAGTCGAGCATCGCCAGCTTCACCGCGGTCTGCTCGGCGGCGCGCTGCGGATCGGTGAGCGTGGCGGCGGCGCGCTGCAGGAGCTCATCCACCGCGCCGTCGGCGAACTCGGTGGCGCGGCGCTGCATCTGGCGCTCCAGCTCATCGGTGACCAGGCTCGTCACGCCCGGGGCGATGGCCTGCGCCGCGGCGCCGCCTTTGCGTACGGCTTCGGTCGCCAGCCGGCCTAGGAGCCCGCCTCTTGACGGCGCGGCGCCGCTTTTTGATCCTGCGGCCGGCTCGGTGGTCGCGGCGCGCAGCTTGCGGCCGTAGTCGAGCAGCGTGCCGACCATCAGCTCCCGGGTGAGCGTGCGCAGCGGCGGCACCGAGATAAGCCCGAGCATGAGCCCGCGCTCGGGCACGTAAGGCCGGCGCACGAGCTCCCGCGTAAGCTCGATGAGGGCCGGCGGGATCGCCTGGCGCAGCGTCGCTTGACCGCGCAAAAAGCGCGCCGCGTGGGCCGTGAGCGCGTCGAGTCCGGCGCCGCTGCCCGGCCGCGACCACGGACCGTGCAGCAGGCTGCGCAGCGCCGCGCGCAGCAGCGGGGCATGCAGCTTGGGCACAAGCAGCGTCCGCAGCGGCAGCGCGAGCAGCGAGTCCAGAAGCAGCGCGCTTACCTGCTCCGCCGGATCGGAGCCAGCCGACAAGTCGTCAGTCGTCATGCCGCGAGCGTACGCTACGCGATCTGACCGTACCAGCTAGTTCCCAACCGGAAACGCGGCCTAGAGCTCCGGTCGATGGGGCAACCGCCGAGCGGCCGCGCGGACGGACGCCGCGGCGAGCGGGCCTGCAGCGAGTTTTCCGATGGGAATCAGCTAGAGCACCAAACGGTTTGGCGCTCTAGGACGCGGTCCGCAGGAGGGAGATCATGTCGCGCACCGCCCGATCCAGGCCGACAAACACCGCCCGCGCGATGAGGGCGTGGCCGATGTTCAGCTCTTCGACGCCCGGGATCGCCGCCACCGTTGCCACGTTGTTGTAGTCCAGGCCATGCCCCGCGGCGACGTGCAGCCCGAGGCTCGCGCCTTCTTCCGCCGCCTGCGCCAGGCGCTCCAGCTCCGCCGCCGCCAGCCGGTCGCGCTCCATCGCCGTCCCGCGGTGCAGCGTCGCCTCGCAGTAGGAGCCGGTGTGCAGCTCGACGCGCGGCACCTTGAGCTGCGCCGCCGCCCGCAGCTGCGCCGGCTCCGGCGCGATGAACAGGCTCACCGGGATCCCCGCCTGCGTCAGCTGCGCCACAGCGCTGTGCACCGCCGCCTGCGCTTCCCCCAGGACATCGAGCCCGCCCTCCGTCGTCCGCTCCTGCCGCTTCTCCGGCACCAGCGTCACCACGTCCGGCATGATCGAAAGCGCCTTGTCCACCATCGCCTGGGTCGCCGCCATCTCCAGGTTCAGCGTCCCGCGCACGGTCTGCCGCAGGAGCTCGACGTCGCGATCTTGGATGTGGCGGCGGTCTTCGCGCAGGTGGACGGTGATGCCGTCGGCGCCGGCCATCTCGCACAGCGACGCCGCCCACACCGGATCGGGGTAGCTGGTCCCGCGCGCCTGACGCACGGTGGCCACGTGATCGATGTTGACGTGTAAAAGGATGCTCATTTTGGCACCTCTTTGCAGCAGCGGCGCGGACGCTAGTCGGTCGGGAGGCTCATGTCGACGGCACCGGCGTCGGTTCCGCCATCGACCGGGGCGAAGGCGCAGATCCCGAAGATGCACGGCAGCGGCACCCCCAAGATTACTCCGCACTTGTGGCCGCAGGTCTTGCAGTTATTGGCATCGTTGAGCAGGTTGGCGCAGATCCCGTCGCAGCAGGTCTCGCCGGTGCCGCAGGTGATGCACTCGCCTTCGCAGACGCCGCTCGTGCAGGCCTTGCCGGCGGGGCAGGTCTTGCCGCACTTGCCGCAGTTTTTGGGATCGGTCTGCAGGTCGGCGCAGCCGGTGCCGCAGCACGTCTGGCTGCCGCGGCAGGCGGGGCCGGCCGGGCCGCAGCTGCACTTGCCGGAGGTGCAGGTCTCGCCCATCTTGCACGGCAGACCGCAGCCGCCGCAGTTTTGCAGATCGGTCATGGTCTCATGACAGCCGTCGGCGCAGCAGGTGGAGGTGGAGGCGCAGGCGCCGCTGTGGCCGCCGCCGGTGCAGCTGCAGCTGCCGCCGATGCACTGCTCGCGGGTGCGGCAGACCTTGCCGCACTCGCCGCAGTTCTGGGTGTTGGCGGTGATGTCGACGCACGGCTCGCCGTTGCAGCACTTGGCGTCGGGATTTTCGCACTTTACCGACTCGCAGGCGATCATCATGGCGAGATCGCCGCTCATCATGGACATGTCGCGGCTGGTCGGCTTTTCGCTTTTGCAGCCGGCGCTGCCAAGGCCTAGACCGATGGCTAAAAGCAGAGCCCAGAGGGCTGCGCCGCGCCGCCACGCACTGGGACGCGAGGCGGCGGACCTCGCCTGGCTGTGGGACGATCCGAACGAGATTGCAGCAAGAGACCTGGAGTTAAAGGTCATCGACATCACTGTGTGCTCCCCTTTTCATGCGGCGCCGCGAGGGCGGCTAGCGGACTCCACCGGAGCCGACGAGGGTTTCCGCGAACAATGTGCGGAACTTAGTCAGGATGTGCGCGACCTGTCAACGCTGCATCGCGGATTGATTTTTCGTCGCAGGGTCAGCTCGGCTTATTGATCCAACGAACAGGCCAAAGGCAGGCCAAAGGCAGGCCAAAGGCAGGCCAAAGGCAGGCCAAAGGCAGGCCGACGGGCAGAAAGCTCTTAGCCGACGCTGCGATGCAGTATGTCGATGAGCAGGTTGCAGCTGGCGTGAAACAGCGTGCCGGCCAGGATCGAGCCGGTGTGCATGCGCAGGAGGCCGAAGAGCAGGCCGGGAAAGAACACCGCTAGCGCCGCCGGCTCGAAGGTGACGAGCAGGTGGCCGAGCGCGAACAGCGCCGCGGTGGCGACAAGCGCCGCCGGCCGCGAGACGACCTCGAAGAGGCGCCCCTGGATAAAGCCGCGGAAGAAAAACTCCTCCGGCAGGGCGACCACGACGAGCTGCGAGACCACGGTCAGAAACAGCTGCGGCGGCAGCCGCAGGGTCGGCGACAGCGCCGGCGCGCAGTAGACAAGCGCGCGCGGCAGGTGCGGACAGATCTTGCGCATGTACAGGTAATACCCGGCGCAGAACAGCGGAAACACCACCGCCGCCGTGACGAGCCACAAAAGGAGCCCGCGCCCGAGCGGCCGTAGCCGCAGCCCGTACTGCTCCAGATCGAGCCGCCGCCGCCACAGGATCATCGCCGGCACATAAAGGAACAGCACCGCCGCCATCACCGCCAGGTTGCGATCGACAAACCCCACCCAGCGCAGGCGGTAGCAGCCGGAGACCAGCGCGGTGACGGCGAAAAAGGCCAGCAGCACCTCCGCGGCCACCTGGCGCCGCGATGGCGCCGGCGGCGGCGCTTCGAGCTTTACGGCCAAGACCCGGCTCAGCGCGCCTGGTTGGGGCGGCCGTCGAGGATGAGCTGCCGCATCGTCCCCACGATCTGCGGCACCGCCAGCGGCCCGATGGAGTTGGTCTCTTCGTAGTGATCGCCGTCGGCCTCTTCGAAGTAGGGGCGCTTGTCGGACAGAACCCAGTTGTACGGCGGGACGATGTAGCCGACAAAGTCCATGGTCAGGCCGAACGTCATGCGGTGGGCGCGCTCGCCGTCCATGATGTCCTTGAGGTAGGGCGGCGGCGGCGCCTTGCTGGGATCGGGCGCGTTGGGCTTGGTCATGTCGATGAACTGGTAAAGGCCCGCGTTCTCGCCGCCGTAGCCGCCGAGGAACAGCTCGGGCAAAAGCTCGCCGGGGTTTGTGATGATCGCGGCCGGGCCGAGGGTCAGATAGGCGACCTTGGTGAGGATGC
>CALFML010000431.1 GCA_937879845.1 uncultured Myxococcales bacterium | reverse complement strand
CACAGCAGCAGCGCGCCGGCGAACAGCGAAAGGGTGATGCCGCTGGCGATCGCCGTCGCCTCGGGCAGCGAGCCGCTCTGCCGCACGCACACCGGAGAGAACACGCGCACCATCACCCCGTGCAGGCTGGCGTTGCGCATGTTGCCGATCCACAGGTCCACGACCTTGTGCTCGCTGGCGACGAACTGCGGCCAGCACTCCCAGCCAAACCGCCCCGTCATGATCGCCGCGACCGTCAGGTACACGAGCGCCGCCACGGCAATCGTGCGAAAGCGCCGCGATAGCAGCAGAAACACGCACACAAGCCCGGGAAACAGCTTGAGCGTGCACGCCATCCCCAGCGGCAGCCCCGCCAGCCACTGTCGTCCGCGCCGCAGACAGACCCAGCACAGGACGAGCAAAAAGGAGATGAGCTGCGAGATCTGCGCCAAGTGCAGGTGAAACCGCATCCACTCGCGGTACAGCACCAGCACGCCGACCAGCACGCCGATCGAGAACGCGAAGCGGAGCTTCATCTCGCGCGCCACAAGCCAGCACTGCGTAAGCAGCATGGCGATGCTGAGCGAGCCGAGGATCTTGCTCATCGTCTGCATGTCGACAAGCGCCAGCGGAATGAACCAGAACGAGGTCGTCGGCGGGTGGCCCAGCCCATCGAGCTTGACCGCCGCCAGCTCCGCGGGGCTGTAGGGATTTTTGCCGGCGAGAAACGCCCGCGCCGCCAGCCAGTCCACCTTGCCGTCCCACGGGTAGGAGTTGAGCGTTTTTATGATCACGGGCAGCCGCAGCCAGAACAGCACGGCCGAAAGCAGCAGGAGCGCCACCGGGAACAAACGCTGCAGCAGCAGCCGGGCGCGCGGGCTCAGCATGGTGCGGTCTCGGTTTTTTTGCGCAGCCGCACCGCGCTGTACAAGGCCAGCGACAGCGCGGTGCGCCCTAGCGCCGGCGGCATCCAGGGGAGCGTGGCGCTCTGGGCCAGCTCGAAGTGAGCGGAGAACTCGCGGATCACGTCGTGGATCGAGCTTACATGGTGATCTTCGATGCCGCGAAAGCCGATCGCCGCGAACGCCGCGTTCATCAGCGGATGCACGGCCGGACAGCCGATGAGCACGAAGCCGCCGGGCCGCAGGATGCGGGCGAGCTCTTTGGCCGCCTGCACGAGCTCCGGCGCCCGCAGGTGCTCGAAGATCGAAAACGCCACCACGCCGTCGAAATAGCCATCGCCGAACGGGGTCGCCGTCACATCGGCGGTGCACAGCTCCCGCGGGACGCAGCCGAGCTGCAAAAGGCGCTCACGCACCCCCGGCGGCGGCGGCTCGCGATCGACCCCGTAGACCTCATCGGCCGCCTGCGCCAGGGTCGGCAGAAGGAGCCCGGAGCCGTAGCCGACTTCCAAGAGCCGCTGGCTGCGACCCGGCAACAGATCGAGGCCGACCTGCAGCCGCTGGCGAAACAGCACCCCGACCAGCGGATGATAGTAGTAGCGCAGCGGATCCACTGCGTTATTGGGCGTCAGATGCCCCTTGGGCGGCAGGACGAAGCGCGGCATCAGTACGCCGTCTTGAAGCGCGAGAAAGCATAGGCGGTCATGCGCAACAGCATCGCGCCGTGGCGGAAGCGGCTGATCTTGGTGTCGCCGTAGATCCGCGCCCGGTAGCGCACCGGCATCTCGACGATTTTCAGGTTCTGCTTGGCGGCGCCGAACAGCAGATCGAAATCGCCGAACGGATCGAAGTCGCCAAAGAAGCCGCGGGCGGCGGCGATTCGCTCATAGTCGCGGCGGAACAAGACTTTGGTGCCGCACAGCGTGTCTTTGAGGCGCTGCTCCAAGACCGCGGACAAGGCGATGCTGAACGCCTTGTTGCCGATCGAGTTCAAGACCCGCATCGCCCCGTTTTCCATCGGGTAGACCAGGCGCGAGCCGTTTATGAACTCCCCGACTCCCTCCGCGATGGCGGCGTAGAACTTGGGCAGATCCTCGGGCGGCACGGTGAGATCGGCGTCCAAGATGAACAGTACGTCGCCGGTGGCGGCGGCAAAGCCCTTGCGCACCGCATCGCCCTTCCCTTTGCCGTCGCCTTGATGGATAAGGCGCATGTTCGGGCGGGTGCCGCGGGCCAGATGGTCTTCGATCGCCTCGACCGTGCCGTCGTTGGAGTTGCCATCGACGAAGATGATCTCCGTGCCGCGGCCCATCTCCGGGGTGCGGGCGACGATGTCGTCGATGTTGCCGCGCTCGTTTTTGCACGGCACGACGACGCTGCAGCTGTACTCGCGGTGCGGGATCGGGCCGCCGCCGCTTTGCACCTTGCAGACGAAAAACTGGGTCAACGCCAGGTGGTGGAGACCCGGCGCCTGGGCGAGGTAGCGGTTGGCCAGCGGCGCCAGCACCGGCACATCGACCGGCAAGAGCTGCGCCGTGCCCTCGCGGATGATCTCCAGGTGGTTGAGCGACAGCAGGTTGCGCAAGTCCTGCATGCCGAGCCAGTTCTGCGCCATCGCCGGCGCTTTGAGGCCCGCCTGCTCCGCCAGCGCCAAGAGCGGCTCCCAGACGAAGTTGTAGTAGGTGATGAAGATGCGGGTGCGCGGGTTGCAGACCTTGCGCAAGGCGCGCAGCGCCGCCCACACATCGTTTAAGAAGCCCACGACATCCGACAGGATCACGTAGTCGAACGTCTGCCCGACCAGCTCTTTAACATCCAGCGTCTCGGCGTCGCCGATATGAAACGCCAGCTGCGGGTAGCGGGTGCGGGCGCGGGCGATGGCGCTCGGGGAGATGTCGATGCCGACCCCGCGGGACGGCCGCACCGCCGCCAAAAGATCGCCGGTCGCACAGCCTACCTCAAGGACGCTCTGGCCCTCCGGAATGACGAAGCGGCACAGGCGGGTGATGGCGTCGTGATAGGCGGCGCTGTGAGCGCTGTAGCGATCGCGCTCGACTATGTAGCGGTCAAACGCGGCGATGCGCTCCTTGAGCGCCTGCGCCTCCCGCTCGGCAAACGACGACTCAAGTGTGGCGTTCACGTCGGGCATGCTCCTCCGGCTCATGCTGTTTCAGCTCCTTGAGGTCTGAGTCCACCATCATCTGCACAAGCTGCGTGAAGCCGACCTTGGGCTCCCAGCGCAGCCGCGTGCGGGCTTTGGCCATGTCGCCGCGCAGCTCATGCACTTCGGCGGGGCGGTAGTAACGCGGGTCGACCTCGACATACTTTTGCCAGTCCAGGCCCAGGTGGCTAAAGGCCACCGCCAATAGTTCGCGCACGCTGTGGCACTCGCCGGTGGCGATGACGTAGTCATCCGGCTTTTCCTGCTGCAGCATGAGCCACATCGCCTCCACATAGTCGCCGGCGAAGCCCCAGTCGCGCCGCGCATCGAGGTTGCCGAGGTAAAGCTTCTCCTGCCGTCCGAGCGCGATGCGCGCCGCCGCCCGCGTCACCTTGCGCGTCACGAACGTCTCGCCGCGGCGCGGGCTCTCGTGGTTAAACAGGATGCCGTTGCAGGCGTACAGGCCGTACGCCTCGCGGTAGTTCACGGTCATGAAGTAGGCGTAAAGCTTCGCCGCCGCGTACGGCGAGCACGGTCGGAACGGCGTCAGCTCCGATTGCGGCGACGGCGCGTTGCCGAAAATCTCCGAAGAGGAGGCCTGGTAAAACCGCGGCCGCAGCTGGCAGTCGCGGATCGACTCCAAGAGCCGCATCGCCCCGAGTCCGGTCACGTCCCCGCTATGCACCGGGATGTCGAACGACACCCGCACGTGCGTCTGCGCCGCGAGGTTATAGACCTCATCCGGGCGCGTCTTGGTGAGGATCCGCGTCAGCGATGCGGCATCGAGCAGATCGCCGTAATGCAGATGCAGCCGCGCGGTGGGAACGTGCGGGTCCTGATACAGGTGCTCGATGCGTCCGGTGTTAAACGAAGACGAGCGCCGGACGAGGCCGTGCACCTCGTAGCCTTTGCACAGAAGAAGCTCCGCAAGGTAGGAGCCATCCTGGCCGGTGATGCCGGTGATGAAGGCGCGCTTAACGGCCATTTTGCAGCTCCTTGGCGTCCGCCGCGCCACGCCACCAGTCGATGGTGCGCAGCAGTCCTTCTTGCAAGGACGTGCGCGCCTGCCAGCAAAGGTGCTGCGCCGCCCGCGATACATCGAGGGCCCGCCGCGGCTGACCGTTGGGCCGCGAAGTATCAAACGTGAATCGTCCGCCGTAGCCCATGAGTTTTCCAATCAGCCGCGCCAGCTCGGCGATGCTGATCTCCATGCCGCTGCCCAGGTTCATCGGCTCGGACAGCTCGTAGCGCTCGGCCGCCAGCACGATGGCTTCGGCGGCGTCTTCGACATACAGGAACTCGCGGGTCGGCGAGCCGTCGCCCCACAGCACCACTTCATCCTGCCCCGCTTTTTGCGCCGCATCGATCTTACGGATGAGCGCCGGGATCACGTGCGAGGTCTGCAGATCGAAGTTATCGCGCGGCCCGTACAGGTTCACCGGAAACACCACCACGGAGTTGAAGCCGTATTCCTGCCGGTAGGCCTGCGACTGGACGAGCAGCATCTTCTTGGCCAGGCCGTAAGGCGCATTGGTCTCTTCCGGATAGCCGTTCCACAGGTCCTCTTCGCGAAACGGAATCGGCGCGAACTTCGGGTAGGCGCAGATGGTGCCGGCGGCGAGGATCTTGGCGACGCCGCAGCGCCGACCTTCTTCGATGAGCTGCACGCCCATCATCAGGTTGTCGTAGAAAAAACGCCCCGGATGGAGCTGGTTGGCACCGATGCCGCCGACCTGAGCCGCCAGGTGAATCACCAGATCCGGCCGAGTCTGCGCATAGAGGCGGCGCACCGCATCGCGATCCACGAGGTCGTAGTCGCGCGACCGCGGCACGAACACGTCCGTGTAACCGCGCCGCGCCAGCTCCTGCACCACGAACGAGCCGAGAAATCCCGACCCGCCGGTGACGACCACGCGCTTTTTACCCGCTTGGGGGTTTGCTTCACTCATCTTCTTCTATCGTTCTTTCTCAAAACTCTTTGGCTACGTACCTTCGGGCCAAGCGCTCTCGGGCTCCATGCGCACGGCCTCGAAGCTGAGGTAAAGCCACAACCGCTGCGGCAAGATCCGCTGCGCCAGCCGCTCCACGACATCCAGCGCTTGCGCTACCTCCTGCCGCGCGCCTAACGCCGGCCGGCCAAATCGCGGATTTAACACCACCCGCGCGGCGGGCAGAGCTTGCTCGGGGCGCTGCGCCACGATGCGGAAGCCGGACGCCGCAAGCTCGGTCTGCAGCCGCTCCGCGGTGGAGTGCAGGATGCCGCGCTCCGCCGGTATGGTCAGCGCCTGCAGCAGGGCGAGCGGCGAAAAGACGTTCGGCTCGATGAGAAACAGGCGTCCGGTCGGGCGCAAGACGCGGTGCGCTTGGGCGAGCGCGGCCATGCGGTCGGGCAGGTGATGCAGGAGATCGCGGATGAGCACGACATCAAAGCTGGCGTCGGCGTACGGCAGCGCCCCGGCATCGGCGGCGACAAACGGCGCGCCGGTCGCCCGCTGCGCGAACGCCGCTTTCTGCGGCGAAAAATCGACCCCGAAACAAGACGCCCCGCGGGAGCGCAGATGAAACAGGTTGCCGCCCTCCCCCGCTCCCATCTCCAGCAGCCGCTGCCCCGGGCCCACGGCGATCCTCCCGAGCAGCGCCGCCTCGGTGGCCGCAAAGTACGGACCGGTGGTCTGCCACACGAAGTGCTCCCCGTCG
>CALFML010000430.1 GCA_937879845.1 uncultured Myxococcales bacterium | reverse complement strand
GTAGAGCACCGGCTTTGCAAGCCGGGTGTCGTGGGTTCGAATCCCATTTCCTCCATCTAGGGGAGGGCTTTCTCACCTCCCTCACTCGGCAAAGCCGAGTGAGCCTCCCTCCCCCGCGCGTTTCTCGCGCGGGTTTTTTTGTTTTGGCGGGCGGGGTCTCGGGCGGCTTGGATGAGCGCCGGTCTTGCTCGTTGTCAGCTGGCCGGAGATCTCTTGAGAAGCAGGGTCTCGGGCGTCTCGGATGAGGGGCGTCTGGGATGAGTGGTGGCTTCTCGGACGTCTCGGCTGGGCGGGTGGTTGGGGGTTAGGGTTGGGAGTGGCGGCGGTGGGCGAGCCAGGTGGTGGCTTCTTGCCAGAGGGGGCGGTGGAGCAGGCGGAGGTAGGTTGTGTAGAGGAGAATGCCGCTGCCGATTTCGATGAGCAGGCGGGGTAGGGATGCCGGCATGCCGGCGTAGATGAGGGCGCGCTGCAGCGACCAGACGGAAAGGCCCATGACCAGCGTGCCGATGAAGGGCGGGGTCAGGGCGAGCAGGACGCTGCGGACCTGCAAGTGGTCGGCGCGGATGCTCAGCCACAGGCCTAGCAGCGCCGGCAGGGTGAACGCGGCGGAGACCGCCAGGGCGACGGCCGGCATGTGCATTCGCTGCTGATCCCAGCGGCCGACCAGAAACAGCCCGAGCCCAAACGTCAAAAGCTGCACGACGTACATGGCGCCGCCGATGCGCGGGCGGTGTAGAGCGGTCAGCTGGGCGAAGCACATGCGTGAGACCCCGAGCGCCGCGCCGCCGAGCCCCAGGCCGGCGACGACATCGGCGATGCCGCGCCAGCTCGGCGGCAAGACCGCGCCTTCCAGGGTCCCGGCGACCAGCGCCGCGCCGGCGCCGATCGGCCACAGCAGCAGCGACACATAGCGCAGACCCTGCAGGAACGTCCGCTGCCGCGTCTCCACATCTTTGAGCCCGAGCGCCCGCACCATCGCCGTGGCCCCGTACATGGCGATGGTCTCGCTCGGGGTCATCACCAGGGTGTAGCCCACCGCGTACAGCCCCTGCGCTGCCGCCGAGTAGAGCTGGCCGACGACCACGTTGTCCAGGTACATGGTCAAAAACTCCCCGAGCCCGCCCAGGTGGATCGGCCACGAGTACTGCAGCACCTCGCGCAATAGAACCCGCGAGTCCGGCGACAGCGAACCCGGCGGCGGCGGCAGGAGCAGGCTGCCGCATCCCCAGCGGAGCGCGACGATGCGGCACAGGTGGCGCGCCACCATGCCGAGCGGCAGGCACATCGCGCCGGCCCCCCACAGCGCCCCTCCCACCGTCACCGCGACATAGGCGAGATCGCCGCCGAGATCCACCCGCAAGAGCGCCCCGAACCGCAGCTGATAGCGCAGGGTCAGGGCCGGGACCAGCGATAGCCGCTCCAGCACGAGGGCCACCGCATACACCCGCAAAAGCGGCAGCGCCGTCGGCTCGTGCAGCTTGGCCAGAAGATATCCGCCGCAGCCGAAGATAAGCCCGGCGACCAGGAGCCCGCTCCACACGGCGAAGCCATGCACCAGGCGCGCCGCCGCGCTATAGCGCTGGTTGCGGGTGAGCAGGGCCTGCTGCGGCGACAGCAGCGTGATCAGATTGGCCAGGGTGGCGATGATCAGCGCAAGGTTGGCCCGCCCGTAGTCGCCCTTGCTGACAAAGTGGGTGACGAGCAGCGTCGTAAAAAGCCCCGCGGCCCGCCCGAGCAGACCCGCCACCGTGGTGATCGCGGCCCCGCGGGCGCTGCGAGCCACGACTTCCTCGGGGCTTGGCAGAGGTAGCGTACCGCTATTAGATGCCATGGGGGTGCGCTGCCGGCGGGCTGCCGCTGGGAGAGGCGGACTATTTCTTGCCGCCGTGCCGGCCGCCGCGATCGTGCTTGGGACGATCGGGCTTGCTGGGCTTGTCCGCTTCCAGCGTGATGCTGGACTGATCTTCGTTCTTGTCGCCGGCGAGGGTGAGCTTCATCGGCTTATAGCCCTCCAGGCGCAGCTCGACATCGACGGTGCCGGGCTTGGCTTCCTGATCGGCGTCAAAGGGCGTGGTACCGACCGCCTGATCGCTGTCGAGGCGGTGGACCTCGGCGCCCGGCGGGTTGCTGGTGATGCGCCAGCGGATCTTGGCGGCGGGCCGCGGCGGCGGCGGCTCGATCTCGACCTTTTCCGGCGTCGCCACCGGATCTTTGACCGTGCCAAGCTGCGGCGAACGCGGCCGCAGCACGGAGCGCAGGAGCACCACGCCGCCGACCGATATCAAAACAAGGATGAGCGCGATGAAAACGATGAGCCGCCCGCGCGACTTGGGCACTGCCGCAGCCGTCCCCACCGGCATCGGCGGCCGGCTGAGCGGCCGCGTCGCCAGCATGTTCATGTTGCTGTGGTCGGAAAGCACCGTCGCCGACTCATTGACCGACGCCGCTGCCACCATCGCCGGCGGCAGGGCCGGCACCATGCCGGAGAACCGGGTGCCGAAGACCTCCAGCTCCTGCGCCACCTGGGCCATCGACGGCCGCTCGACGCGATTTTTCGCCAGCATGCGGTGCACGAGCGCCACGAGCGGCTCGGGCAGAGCCGGGTTTGCCGCCTGCAGCGGCGGCGGCTGCATGTAGATGTGCATCGCCATGAGCTCGCCGGTGCCCGGCGCCGAAAACGGCGGCTTGCCGGCCAGCATGCGGTAGAGCATTACGCCCAGCGAATACACATCCGCTTTGTCATCGACATCGCTGGCGTTGCGGCACTGCTCCGGCGCCATATAAAGCGGCGTGCCCATCATGACGCCGGCGCGGGTCATGACCTGATCGCCGCTGCCCTGGTACTCCTGCTTGAGCTTGGCGATCCCGAAGTCGAGCAGCTTGGTCCGCTCCCCGCCCGGCATGGCGGAGTCGGCGACCAGCATGATGTTGTCGGGCTTCAGATCGCGATGGATGATGCCCTTCTCATGCGCCGCGGCGAGCGCCGAGGCGATCTGCCGCGCCAGGCGCAAGGCATCGAGCATCTGCATCCGCCCGCCCTGCGACTTCATGCGCGCGTTGAGCGTCTCGCCCTTGAGCAGCTCCATCACGATGTACGCCGTCCCGTCGGGCAGCTGGCCGAAGGACGAGACGGTGACGATGCCGGGATGCTCCACGACGTTGATCGCGCGCGCTTCGTTGATGAAGCGGTTGGCGATCTGCTGGTTCTTGGCGTGCTCTTTGTGCAGGACCTTGATGGCGACCCGCTTGCCAATCTGCGCGTCGACCGCCTCGTAGACCGCGCCCATACCGCCCTCGCCGATGCGGGCGATGACCTTGTAGGGACCGACCTGCTGCTCGATCATGGAGCTCGGAGGGGAGCCAGGCGTGGGACTAGCCATGGACGACCGTCGCCCCGGTGGTGTGATGCACTGCACGCGGGGCCCTAGGGGGCAGCAAGGAGCGCGGGTAAATTCGCACGGCAACTTTAGTATAGACGCCTGCGAATTGGCCGGGCAAGACCGCTTACAGGCTATAGGACGGAGGTCGGAGCGGCCATGTAGGCAGCCGCGACCGGCTAAGCGCCTGGCATTGTCTGGTTATGGCGGCTGACCGGATGGTCGGGGCGGAAGGTGGAGACCCGCAGGCGCCGCGACCGCGCCGCTAACCGTGCTTGCGGGCGACGACGAGCAGGAAGCCGCCGAGCCGCCGCAGCCCGGGCAGATCGCAGACCCCGCGCTCGATGACGCGCAGCGCTTGACCTACAACGGGGATGCGGTGGGCGTACGAGACCGGCGTCACTACCCGGATGCCGCGCACGGTCTCCAGCGTCACGTCCTGCGGCAGGTAGCCGCGGATGCGGTCCAGGGAGTCATAGCGGGTGAATACCGCCTCGTCGTTTGTGCGCTCTGAGATCAAAGAGGGGGACTTTAGCCGCTTTATCAGGTAGCGCAGCGACAGCGGATTGTAAAACTCGACGAGCATCCGGCCGCCGGGGCGCAGGACGCGGGAAAACTCGCGCAGCGCCTGCTCGATCGCCTCGACATGGGCCAGGACCTTGAAGCAGCAGACAAGATCGAAGGACGCATCGGCCAGCGGCAGCTCGGTCACCGAGCCCTGCACCACGGTGAGCTCGCGCGCCCGCGCCTTTTTGAGCATCCCCGAAGACAGATCCACCCCGACCGCGACCTTGGCGTGCGGCACAAGGCGGCTCAGCACAAGCCCGGTGCCGCAGCCGGCTTCAAGGAGCCGCGTCTCCGGGGTCATGTAGCGCCGCACCGCCTCGCTCTCCAGCTCATCGATGAGCGCGTGATAGCCGTCGTGCCGGTGGCGCTCATACCAGGCGGAGAACTCGTCATAGTAGCGCTTGTTGGGAAGTCTCGTCACAAGAGCAGGTTGTAACTCGGCTCGCCGGCTAAAGTCTGCAAGAAAGTCACCGGGCGCGCCGGCGGCGCGGATCTGGTACGATGACAGACGATGCGTGGTCGTTTTTGCTCGCTTCTTAGAACCCTGGGAGCGCTGGGGATCCTGGCGGCGACCCTGGGGGTGCTGGCGGCGGTTATAGCCATGGGCCTAGCAGTCCTTGATATCAGAGTCGCCAGCGCCGGCGAACCCGTCCCGCCGAGCAAGACCGCGGGCAGCGCCGCGAGTCCTTCTGCAGGCAGCGTCAGCACGGGCGTGCTGGTGCGCTGCGCGACCGAGAAAGCGGACATCTTTATCGATGGCGAGCAGGTCGGCCAGACCCCGCTCAAAGAAGCGCTGGCGCTAAAGTCCGGCGAGCACACGATCCGCGTGGCGCGCCTGGGGTTTACGCCCTACATCGACGTGTTCAAAGTCCGGGCGGGACAGGTCACCAAGCTCGATGTGGAGATCATTCCGATCTCGGGCGTGCTGCATGTGACCGCCCCGAGCGAGCCGGTCGCCGCGCCGGCGGGATCGCCGGACGGCAAAGGCAAGGGCGCCGAGCCCGCCGCCGTGCCGGGCAAGGGCATGGTGATCCGCATCTTTGTCGATGAAAAGTACCTCGGCCAGCCGCCGCTTGAGACCGAGCTCGCCATCGGCAGCCACGCGGTGCGCATCGAGCGCGGCGGCTACTATCCCGATCGCTTCACCTTCAACGCCGTCGCCGGCGAGACCGTCGAGCATGTCGCGGACTTGAAGCCCCTGCCGCCGGATCAGAACCCCTATGCGAAAAAAGAGCCGCCGCCCGCCAAGTGGTATCAGAAGTGGTGGGTGTGGACGCTCGCCGCGGTGGGCGTGGCGGTGATCGCGACCGCCGTGATCGTGCCGGTCGTCGTGACGCAGAACAACAGCCTGTGCAACAACGTCGATGTCTGCGCCACCGTATCGCCGCTGACTCAGTCGGTTGCCGCTCCGGCGGCGGCGCCGGGCCCCGCCCTCATGCTGCGCTTCTGAGCGACTCCAGCGCCGCGCGGACCCGCGGCTCGCACAAGGCGGCAAGCTCGCCTTCGAACTGATAGCGCCGCGCCCACTCATAGCGCTGGCCGAGCTTTCGCACCGCCGGGGTCAGGACGGCCGGGTGGGTCATGATCTCGGTGATGCCGGGACGCGCGGCGGCGATGGCGGCGAGCAGGTGGCCGCTTGTGAGGGCGCCGCTTTCGGAAAAACCGACGAAGTGATCGCAGGTGGTAAGGCCGGCGGCGCGCAGGATGCGGCGCGCCCGCCGGCCCAGCGCCGAGAGCACGAGCCAAGCGGGACCGCGCCGCAGCACCGCGGGCGAAAACGCCGCCGCCGGCGCTCGCAGGTACGGCACCCGGTACTCCTTGGCCAGCGCCACCGCCAGCGTGCACAGCGGCGGCAGGACATGCACGTGCTTATGACCGTCGAGATGGCTGAGCGTGAGCCCGGCCGCGAGCGCGCGCTCGATCTGCAGCCGCCACTCCGCTTCGATCGCCGCCAGCGGCAGCCGCCTTTGCGCATAGCTTTGCACGAGCGGCAAAAGCCCATCGTGAAACGACCCATCGCCCCGCACGAGCCCGCCGAGCGCCGCCGCCTTGCCGAGCGGCATCCCTTCGCACAGCGTCAGGTGCACGCCGACGCCCAGGCCCTGCGGCGAGAGCTGCTTGGCGATCGCGACCGCGGCGTCGAACGCGCCGCCGTTGCACAGAAGCGACGCGCGGTTGAGCGTGCCGGCCTGCGCCGCCTGCTTTATCGCTTGGTTGTGGCCGTCGGTCCAGCCGAAATCATCGGCGGTGATAAAGATTTGGACGCTGCGGTCCGTCATGGGCCGCACGTTGTCACGGGCCGCCTCGCGAGCGCAAGACCGCGCCCACGCCCACGTCCAGGCGCGGCCGCTGCGCGCAAAGCCGGGCCCGGCGCGTGGCGCGCTTTCCGCCTTGACGGCTTTTAGGGGTCTGCCTACCTTGCTAACTAGGCGGCTCGCCTCGTCCGCAGGCTAGGGCCAGATCTTGGTTCCATCTCCCGGTCGCGCGCTCATTTATGAGCCCGGAGCATTTATGTGCACAGATCTGGGGGAATCGTGGCATTTACTGCGGTCGCTTCGATAACATCTAGCCAGCAAAAACTGCGCCTTCTAGGCCCGCAACCGCCCGACTAGCAGGCATCCCGCTTAGCAAGGAGGAATCAAGATGGCCCACGCTCCCGTCAACTACGATCACCTCATCAGTGAGTGCAACGGCTTCCTCAGTGAGAACCAGCTCAAGGCTCACTTCACCCTCTACCAGGGCTACGTCAAGAAGCTCAACGAGATCGAAGAGAAGCTCGCCAAGGCCGATCCGACGACGGCCAACTACTCGTTCAGCGAGTACTCGGAGCTGCGCCGCCGCGAGCCGGTGGCCTATAACGGCACCGTCCTGCATCAGCTGTACTTCGCCAACCTCGGCGGCGCCGGCGGCGCTCCGCCCGACGACCTCAAGAAGCTCATCGAGGCGAGCTTCGGCTCTTTCGACGCCTGGGTCGCCGACGTCAAGGGCATCGTCGGCTCCGGTCACGGCTGGTGCCTCACCACCTACGACCACAACTTCGGCCGCGTGCGCAACAGCCAGGTCCAGTCGGAGCACCACGTGGGACTGTTCGCCAACCAGGAGATCCTCATCGCCATCGATGCCTGGGAGCACGCCTACTTCCTCGACTACGGCACCAAGAAGCCGGACTACCTCGCCGGGACCCTCAAGCACCTCAACTGGCAAGCGATCGCCCAGCGCTGCCAGAGCATCCCCTCCGCCCGCAAGGCCTGAAACGTCCCGCGCCGGCGCGAGCCTGCCTTGCTCCGGCGCTACGCACGTACAGCGGCGCAGCGCTTCAGGCGTTCCCGCCCGTCCCGCCGATTGCCATCGCCCCCAGTCAGTCCTTATCGCGCAGACCGAGCTCTTTCATCTTGGTCTGAAGGCTCTTGCGGCTGATGCGCAGCTGCCGCGCGGCTTGCGTGACGTTGCCGCTGGTCTCCGCCAGAGCTTTTTGGATCATCTCGCGCTCTACGCGCTCGGTCTCTTGGCGGACGATCTCTTTGAGCGAAGAGGCCGGTCCGCGCGCCGCGGCGGGCGCAGCCCCGGGAGCGGCCGGAGCGCCGGCCGGTGCGGAAACGGCAGCGACCGCGGCGGGCGGCAGCGGACCGACCAGGGCGGGCGGCAGATCCGCCACGGTAATCACCGGGCCCTCGGCCAAAAGGATGGTCCGCTCCAGAACGTTTTCCAGCTCGCGGATGTTGCCGGGGAAGGGATGGCGCAGGAGCAGCTCCATCGCCTCCGGGGTAAGGCCGGTGATCGACTTGCGCAGGCGTTCGTTGAAGCGGCCAATGAAGTGCTGGACGAGCAGCGGGATGTCCTGCTCCCGCTCGCGCAGCGGCGGCAGGACGATCGGCACGACGTTGAGGCGGTAATAAAGCTCCTCGCGGAAGTTGCCCTGCGCGACTTCTTTCAAAAGGTCGCGGTTGGTCGCGGCGATCATGCGCACATCGACGTGCAAGGTCTTGATGCCGCCGACCCGCTCGAACTCCGACTCCTGCAACACGCGCAGGAGCTTGACCTGCATCTCCACCGGCAGCTCGCCGATCTCGTCGAGAAATAGCGTGCCGCGGTCGGCCAGCTCGAACCGGCCCGGCTTCTGCGACACCGCGCCGGTGAACGCCCCCTTTTCGTAGCCGAACAGCTCCGACTCCATGAGGGTCTTGGGGATCGCGGCGCAGTTTATCTTGATGAACGCTTCGTTTTTGCGGCTCGACTGCTCATGCAAGGCGCGGGCGACGAGCTCTTTGCCGGTGCCGCTCTCCCCGGTGATGAGCACCGTGGACGGCGTGTCGGCGACCTTGTCGATGAGCTGGAACGTCTGCTGCAGCGCCGACGAGGTGCCGATAAGCCCGAACCGCCCCATCCCCAGCGGCACCGGCCCGGAGTTGCGGCGCGGCGATTTCTGATCGAGCTCGAAGCTGTTTACCGCCTTGCGCACCACCTGCAGCAGGAACTCGTTGTCGACGCCCTTTTCGATGTAGTCGAAGGCGCCGTGCTTGACCGCTTCCACCGACTCGGTGATCCGGCCGTAGGCGGTCCAGATGATCACCTTGAGATCGGGGTACTCCGCAAGCGCCCGGCGAAACAGCGCCATGCCGTCGAGGCGCGGCATGCGCAGGTCGGTGATGAGCACCGACGCCTCCGGGGTGAGCAGGCTGAGGGCTTCTTCGCCGTCGCGCGCCTCCAGCACCTCATACCCTTCGCGGCGAAGGAGCGAACCGAGGACCTTGCGGAGGTTTGGTTCATCGTCTGCGATGACGATGCGGCGGAAAGCACCTAGTGCGGGCACCCAAGCGACGCTAACACCGGGGAAGCCGTGGGGTCAACGCCTTGTCTCCGCGCCGCGGTCGGCCTTGGCACCTTGCGCTCCCGGCGAAACTTCGCCACATTCTGGCGGCGCCTTCCCTAAAGGTCCCGGCGATCTTGCGCCGCGCCCGTCTCCCATGGGGCGATGGGCCGGGGTGAAACTCGGAGGTCCAGACAACGGTCGATCATGCTGCAGTGTCCTTTATGCGCGACGCGCTACGCCGATGGCACCACGGCCTGCCCGCTCGATCATGGCGCGCTCATCGCGGTGCCGCCGCCGGGCGAGTACGGGCCGCGCTGGACGCCCGGCCCCGGCGCGCTGGCCGTAAGCTCGCGCGGCAGCGCCGCCTTCGCCGCGGGCGGGCCGGCCGGCGAGCCAGGAACGGAGGCGTCGGCGGTCGATCCGCTGATCGGGCAGATCCTGGGCAGCAAGCTGCGCGTGCTGCGCCGCATCGGCCAGGGCGGCATGGGCACGGTCTACATCGCCGAGCACGTGGGCCTTGGCAAGCAGGTCGCGGTCAAAGTCCTCTCCGCGCCCGAGGTCCGCGGCGACGCCCACGCCGGCCAGCCGGAGCCGGCCTCCGAGCTCGTGCGCCGCCTGCACACCGAAGCGCGCCACACCGCCGCCATCAAGAACGAGCACATCGTCGAGATCTTCGACATCGGCACCACCGCCGAGGACCGCCCCTACGTCGAGATGGAGCTGCTCACCGGGGAGAGCCTGGCGCAGCGCCTGGCCCGCTGCAGCGCCCTGTCCGAAGCCGACACCCTGCGCGTGGGCCGCCAGCTCGCCTCGGCCCTCGCCGCCGCCCACCACAGCGGCATCGTCCACCGCGACATCAAGCCGGAGAACATCTTTCTCTGCACCCCTGCGGCCTACGGCAAGGATCCGAGCGAAGGCGATTTCGTCAAAGTGCTCGACTTCGGCATCTCCAAAGCGGTCCGCGCCCCGGAGACCGATGCGGTGCTCGCCGACGGCCCGCAGAAGGCGGTCCGCGACACCCGCCTCACCCGCACCGGGGCGATCCTCGGCACGCCGCTTTATATGAGCCCGGAGCAAGTACGCGGGGAGCCGCTCGATCACCGCGTCGATGTCTACGCCGTCGGGGTCGTCCTTTACGAGTGTCTCACCGGCAGCGTCCCGCACGGCGCCTGCAACTACCTGGCGGTCGCCGCCAAGATCCTCACCGAAGCCCCCGAGCCGCCGTCCCAGCGCAGCCCCGAACGCTCGATCTCGCCCGAGCTCGAGCACATCGTCCTGCGCGCCATGGCCGCCCAGCGCAAGGATCGCTACCAGACGATGGAGGCCCTGCACGAGGATCTGCGCCGCTACGCTTGCGGGCAGGAGCTCCTGCCGCGCTCCCAGCCGGCCATCGCGCAGGCGGCGCTCGCGGCGGCGGCGGGCACGGCGCACGGCGGGGCGCTTGGCCACCTGTGGCGGCCGATCTTGGTCGGGATGGGGCTCGTGCTCGCGCTGGGTGGCGGGGTGGCGGCGGTGCTCCGGCCGCGCGGTCCGTGGTCGGCGGCTGGCGATGAGACCACGCTCCGCGCCGAGCCACGGTCCTCCGGTCGGCCGCCCGGCCCGGCGCCCAATCAACCCGCGGGTCAGCCCAGCGGCCGGGGAGCAGCTCAGGATGCCGCGGGAAAAGCGCACGCGGGTCGCGCCGGGTGGCTGGTCTCGCAGGGCGGTTCGCTCTCTGCGGTCCCCGGCATCTCTGTCCCGCGTCAGAGCGAGACGAACACGCCGCAAGCCAGGGGTACAAAGCCGGCGCCGGCCGACATCTCCGCCGCCCCCCTTCCTCCGGCGGCAGCACCGGCTGGCGGCGACGGCATCAACCATACCCCCGCCCATCGCCGCCTGCGCCCGCCCGCCGCCGCGGCGCCGAACAACCTGTCGAGCCTGCACGATGAACCGCTGCTAGACGAACAAGCGCCCAATCCCTTTGTCACCCCCCAAGCCGCGTCGTCCGCCGCAGCGGCTGGGCGCCCGCACCGTGACGCGCCGCCGGCCGGCGACGCCGCAGCGGATGACACCAGCGCTTTTCCAAGGTAGTGTGCGCGCTCGGAGCGTGCGACGAGGATCTCGAAAGCTGCGGTGGGCCGGTAAAGTGGCCGGGCTGATTCTGGCGATGCGCATCGCAAGCGCCCAGCCAACAGAAGCCCAGCCTCTGTCTCCGCCGTCTGGCAATACGCCCGCCAAAGCGCCTCCGGCTCCTGCAGAAAGTGCGGCGATGGCCCAGGCAGCCGGACACGAAGCCCCCAGCGTACCTTCGCCGGTCCCTGCTGCCGCCGCGGCTTCGCCGCTTCCTGCTGCCGCCGCCGCCTTTCAGGCCGGCCACCGCGCCTTCGACAGCGGCGACTATGAGACGGCCCGCCACCGCTACGAGGAAGCCTTCCGCCTCGCCCCGCATCCCAACACCCTGTATAACCTCGGGCTGACCTGCGAGAGGCTGCTCGACTACGATGCCGCCATCGCTGCGTTCGAGAAATATCTCAGCGATCCGCTGGTCGCGGACCTCGCGGCCGAGGGGCAAAAGACGCGGCGCGTACTCGCCGAACGCTCGCTGCGCCGCCTCCGCAATCTGCCGGCGCGGGTGTCCGCCAGCGCCGTCCCCGAGTCGGTCTCCGTGTCGATCGCGCCGCTTCTGTCCGACGGGGCGACGGGCGCGCCGACCGCGCAGGGGCAGACGCCGCACATTTTCACCGTGTCCGCCGGCCGCTACCGCCTGACGTACTTCCGCGACGGCTACTTTCCCGAAGAGCAGGACATCGACGCCCACGTCGGGCAAGCGCTGCTCGTCACCCGGCAGCTGCGGCCGCGCCCGCGGCTTCTGCGCATCGAGTCGCAGCCGAGCGCCAGCCTGTTCCTTGACGATCGGCTCGTCGGACGCACGCCGTATGAAGGGGCGGTGGAGCTCGGCAGCCACCGCCTGCGTCTGGAGCGGCGCTTCTATCTGACCCAGATCCGGCCGCTGGAGCTGGCGCCGGGCGGCAGCCGCTTGCGCTACCGCATCGCCCTCACCCAGAGCGGCCGCGCCGACATGATCGTCGGCGGCGCCCTGGCGGGAGCGGGTCTGGGGCTGATGGTGCTGCGGCTGTTTCAGGGGGAGATCGAAAACATCGAAAACATGCCGCCGGGCGAGATCTACAAGCCCCTGGTCGCGGCCCTGTTGCCGGCGGCGCTCGGGGCGACGCTGGCCGGCATGGCCGGCTGGGAGATGCCGGTCGGCGAGGGTCAGCTGCTCATCGGTTCGGCGGCGTGGGGCTCGCTGATCGGCTTCGGCTTGGGGCTGGCGGTCCAGCCGGAGTGGCTGCTGCCGCACGTGCTGGCGATCGGCGGCGGCCTCATCGGCGGCACCATCGGCACCGCGGTCTGGCGCTTCCGCCGCCCGAGCAGCGGCGCGGTGGCGGTCTTCAACAGCGCTGTCCTCTGGAGCGCCCAGGTCGGCGCGCTCAGCTGGGCCTACTTGCTCACCGAGCGGCCCGAGACCTCGTTCTTCGGCCGGCAGGCGCTCGGGCGCAGCGGCGACGGCGGCTGGGCGATGCTCGGCAGCACCCTGATCGGCGTCGGGCTGGGCATCGGGCTGGCCAGCCTGCCTTCGCTCACCGAGCTGTCGCGCGGCCGCGTCGCGCTCATCGATCTGGGGGGCCTCACCGGCGGTGTGGCGCTGGGTTTTTTGGGGCTGGGCATCGGCTACGGCGTCACCGGTTCGTGGCCGGAGGCCGGACGCATCGCCATCCCGTGCTCCTTTGGCGGCATCGCCCTCGGGCTGGTCTCAGGCGCCCTGCTCACCCGCCGGTACCACAGCGGCCCCGGCAGCGCGCCCGAAAGCAGCGCCAGCGCCGGCCGTGCAAGCCCCGGACTCCCCAAGCGAAATCTCGACCTTGAGCTCGGCACTTTTCGCAGCCGGCTTCCATCCCTGACAATCGGCGGCGATGGCCTTGGGGGCACTGCCATGACCGTAACGCTCTTCGATGGGGAGTTTTAGCCGTGACCAAGCCTCACGACTCCCGCCGCTGTGACGTTCGTCGTCCGCATCGCCGCGCGCGGGGACGGGCGGCGCAGGTCCTGCTGGTGCCGGCTCTGCTGCCGCTCTTTTGGGCCGTTGCGGCGGCGCAGGATGTCGAGCACCCCCAGACCCAGCGCGATGCCCAGGCGCCGCTTGGACCTTTGTGCAGCGATGCCACGGCCGATGGATTTGCCCTCAATGTCGGGACCCGCGACGGTCAGCCGCACGCGGCGCGGCTCCTGGTCTACGACGCCAAGGCGCGGCCGCGTCCGGGCGAGCCGCCCCTGGTCCTAATCGAAAGTCCGGCGGCTCCCTGGCATTTTCTGCGCGTCCGCGGCCTTGCGGCTCAGCGCCGCTACCGCTACCAGCTGCAGCTCGACGATCACCCCGACAGCAACGGTGAAATCAGCACCGCCCCGCCGCCCGGCGCGCGCACGCCGCTGCTCATCGCGGTGTTCGGTGACGAACGCGGCGCGCTGCAGGGCGTCTCCGCCACCGCCCGCGCGATCGTCGCCGGGGTCATCGCCGACGCCCCGGATCTGGTCCTTGGCACCGGCGATCTGATCGCCCACGGCGGCAACCATGACGAGTGGCTGGGCCTCCTTGATAATCACGCGCCGCTGTTCGCCCAGCTGCCGTACTTTCCGGCGCTCGGCAACCATGAGCTCATCGGCGACAGCCAGGGCCGCACGTTCAAGTCCCTGTTCCCGCGGGCGGCCGAAGGCTACTACAGCGTGCGCTACGGGCAGGCGCTGATCATCGTCCTTAACAGCAACCGGCCCGGCGATCCGGAACAGACGCGCTTCCTCGAAGACGAGCTGCGCCGCGCCGCCGCCGACGCCACGGTGCGGGTGCGCCTCATCCTCATGCACCACGCGCCGCTGTCGGCGAGCTGGCACTGCGGCGTCGCCCGCTACGTCGCCGACTGGATGGCGCTGTTTGAGCGCTACCACGTCGATGCGGTCCTGGCCGGGCACGATCACTCCTACCAGCGCCTGGAGCGCAACGGCATCGCCTACTTCGTCTCCGGCGGCGGCGGCGCCCCGCTATACGAGCAGGGCAGCTGCGATCCGCACGACGAGCTGGCGCTCCAGCACTACGCGGCGGCGCATCACTATATACTCCTGCGCATCACCCCCACCGCGGATCCGCTGCACGATGCGATCGCGGTGACGGCGCGGGTGCCGCAGGGGTCGGCGCTCGATCAGGCGGAGCTGCCGCTGCCGCGCACCCAGACGCCGGCGATGGTCGCCGAACGACTGGCCCCCGGCGCCCATCCCCCGTCGCGCATACGGGCGCGGCAGGTTCTGTTTCTGCTCAAGCGGCACGCCGATGTCATCCTTTTGGTGGCCGTCGGGGCGTTCGTCCTTTTCGCGATCCGCCGCCGCCGTCGGGCGTCGCGCGCCAAGGGCGAGTAGCGCCGACATCCCTAATCCGGCCGCGGGAGTCATCGCGACCGCGGCGCGGACCGCGGGTGCGGGCTAGCTGTGGCGGACGATGTGCTCTTCGCCCAGGAGCGCCATAAGCTCCGCGGTTGCGCTCTCGACCTGCGCGGGATCCTTGCCTTCCAGGGTGAGCTTGACGCGGTGGCCGTCTTCGTCGGGCTCAAGGCGCGGGTAGCTGCCGAGGGCGACGTCGCCGTATTTGAGCGCGACCAGATCGAGGTGGCGGGCGATCACCCCTTCTTCGCTGCGCACGAAGATCTGGCGCAGATGAAAGGGTGCGTCGCGGAAGGTCTCGCGGATGGCGAGAAACTTGCGGCGGAAGATCTCCGGGATGCCGGGCAGGATGTAGACGTTGTGCACGCGCGGCACCGGCCAGCGCAGCTGCGGCCCTTCGATGAGGGTGGTGCCGTCGGGAACATCGGCCATGCGCAGGTTGCGCTCCAGCAGCGTCAGGTTCTTTTCGGCATAGTAGCCGCGGAGCAGCTCCGCCAGGCGCGGGTGGCGCACGACCGGGACGGCGAACGCCTCGGCGATGCCGGCCATGGTCACGTCGTCGTGCGTCGGTCCGACCCCGCCGGAGGTGAAGACGTAGTCGGAGCGCGGCGAGACCCGGCGCACCGCCTCGGCGATCGCGGCGACCCCGTCGGCGACGACCGCGACCTCGCGCAGGGCCACGCCGAGGCTGCGCAGCTCGGAGATGAGAAACGGGGTGTTGGTGTCGGCGGTCTTGCCCGATAAAATTTCGTCGCCGATGACGACCATTGCTGCGGTGGCCATTGCCGCAGGATAGCGGAAAGCGCGCTAAAGGCCTATGCACCCCTGACGGTCGGTGGCAGCCGGCGAGCGGCGCGACGGCATAACCGCGCGACTTTACAACCGGCCTTGGCGCTGGACCTCTTCCGCGACTTCGTAAAGCGGGAGGATGGTGCAGGTGTCGCGCAGCCGCTCAAAGGTCTCCGACAAGGCGTGAAGCTTGTCGCGGAGCGGCACCCGCAGGTCGGGCTGGCGGGCGACCAGCGCCGCGGGAATGCCGTCGGCTTCGGCGTCGATCAGATCGATGCCGTGCAGCTCCAAGTTGAAGAAGGTCTGGCGCTGCATGCCGGCGAGCAGCTGCTGCCGCAGGCGGTCGGACAGAATCAAGGTGGTGCCGATCGCCGGCAGGCGCAGCCAGGGCGTGACCGCGATCGGCAGCTCGACCAGGCCCGCCTGCCCGCGCTGCCACGGCCGCCGCGGATCCGGACGGTACGGCTGCGTCGGACCGAGCTGCGCCTGCGGCGCGCCGATGATCGATTCGGAGCGCTCGCCGCGCAGCGCCATCTTCGCCAGCACCGCCAGCTTCGCCAGATAATACGGCGGACACGGCATGAGCGACGTGTCGTAGCGGTACCCGTGCGCCTCCAGCACGTCGAACAGCTCCATCGACATGTGATAACCGGGGGCGCGGAAGCCGCGCGGCGGGCGCGGGTGCAAAAGGCGCAGGGCGGCGTGGCAGTCGCCGACCTCGCGCTCAAGCTGCGCCCGCGGCAGCCGCGAAAGATCATACGGGTGGGTCTGCGAGTGGTTGCCAAGCTCGTGGCCCGCGACCGCCGCTTCGCCGAGCAGCGCCCGCCCGGCGGCGCTCTCCGTCAGATCCTGGCCGACGACGAACAGCGTGGTTTTTATCCCGAAGCGGTCAAACAGCGCCAAGAGCCGCGGCAGCGCCCGCCGCAAGATCACATCCGCCAGCGGACCCTCCGGCGACGGCTGCCCATAGATCTGGGAGTAGCAGCGCAGCGGATCCAGATCGACCGAGACACTGGCGAGACGTAAGCGCATGACCCAGACTATGCCATGCGATAGGTCCGGCCAAAAGCCCGGTCCTACCGCAGGGATCCCATAAAGCGCTCGTGAGCGCGGGCGGCCCGGCGGCTAGCCGAAGATCCAGTCGCGCAGATCCTTGACGACCAGAAGCAAGAGCAGCCCCAGAAGGAGGATCATGCCGACCAGGTGCACGATCTGCTCGACGCGCTGATTCACCGGCCGCCGCGTCACAAGCTCCCAGCCCAGAAACACCAGCCGCCCGCCATCGAGCGCCGGCAGCGGCAGGAGGTTGAAGAAGCCGAGCAAGGTGCTGATCATGGCGACGAACTGCAGGCCCTTGGCGGCGCCGAGGCCGAGCTGCTCTTTCATGATGCGCACGATGTAGATCGGGCTCTTGAAGTCGGGCTTCTGCTTGCCGCGGAACATGTCGCCGAAGGCCTTGACGTTGATCCAGGTCAGCGTCAGCGGCTCTTGCAGCGCCTGGCCTAGCGCCGGGACAAAGCCCAGGCGCTGGCGCGTTTCGGTGGTGGTAAGCTCGATGCCAATACGCCAGACGCCCTGATCTTGGATCGGGGTGACCACAACGTCTTGCGTCTTGTCGGCGCCTTTGTGCAGGACCTCGATGGTGACCGGGCGGCCCTGGGTGCGGCCGATGAACTGCTGCACCTGGGAGATGTCGACGATCGAGCGCCCGTCGATGCGCATGATCTGGTCGCCGTCCTTCATCCCCGCCACCGCCGCCGGCTTGCCCGGCAGCACCCGCCCGGCCATCGTCCCGGGAATGCCGAGAATCCAGTTCAGACCGAGCAGCAGGATCACCGCGAAGGCGTAGTTGACCATCGGTCCGGCGGCGATCGTGGCGAAGCGCTGCCACGCCGGGCGCTGGGCGTAGGAGCGCGGATCGTCGCGGTCGATCGCCTCGTCTTCCGGGTTCAGGCCGGCGATCTGGACGTATCCGCCGAGCGGAATGACGCCGACCTGGAACATCGTGTCGCCCCACTGCCGGCGGATGAGCGCCGGCCCGAAGCCGATGGCGAAGCGGTCCACGCGCATTTTGCACAGGCGCGCGACTGCGTAGTGTCCCCACTCGTGGACGATGATGAGAATTCCTAGTGCGAGGACGGCAAGAAGCCCCAACAACATGCCTAGCAGATTAGCCTGAAGCGCCGCCGGTCGCCAAGCGCACTGGCAACTCGCTTCCGGCAATTCATGAAACACGCGCGGGCGGCGCCCCTCGGTTGCGGTCAGACTTGCAGCGGCCCGATGGGCCCAATCGGCTGGGCTGGCAAGCCGGCGGCACCGGCCAGCTGCGGACCGAGGATCCTTGGGGCAATCGCCGCCCAGTCGTAGGCGGCGGATCGCGCTCGGGCTTTTTGACCCAGAAGCGGCGCCACTCCGGGCTCAAACAGGATCCGGCGGAGGGCGGCAGCCAGGGCGGCCGGCTCATCCGGGGGGACGATAAAACCGGCGTCGCCGACTAGCTCCGTGACGCCGCCCACCGCCGTTGCAACGATCGGACAGCCGGCGGCCAGGGCTTCAAGCAGCACGGTCGGCGCGCTCTCGGTCCGGCCATCCGGCAGGATGCGCGACGCCAAGACGAGCGCGTCGCAGCCGTGCAAGAGCCGCCGCCGCAGCGCCCCCCGCACCTCGCCCAAAAACCGAACGCGCGGTCCAAGCGGTCCCGCCGCCTGCTCCAGGGTCCGCCGCAGCGGCCCATCCCCGGCGATAAGAAGGTCGACGCCGGAAAGCTGCCCGAGCGCCGCCAGCAGCCCCTCCAGCCCCTTGACCGGCACCAGCCGGCCGAGCGCCAGCACTGTTTTAGCCGTCACCCCGAGCTCGCGGCGCGCCGCCGCCCGCTGCTCCTCCGTCGCAGCAAACTCCGCCACCGCAACGCCCATCGGCACCACCCGCCCCGGCGCTCCCGGCAGCTGCAGCGATGCGGAGGTGTAGACAAGCTGCGCCCGCCGACCCAGCCATCGCCCGAGTCGGGCAAGATGCAGCCGCCGCAGCAGATGCACGTCCGAAGAGTGGGCGATCGCGACGTGCGGCCGCCCCCCGGCGCACAGCGCCGCCGCCAGCCCGCAAGGTACGAGCCAGTGCGAGATCAGCGCATCGTACCGCTTTATCTGCTGCGCGCAGGCAGCGACAAGCCGCCCGGTAAACCGCAGCGCGTCGGCGATCCCGGCGGCTCCCCCCTGGGCGAGCGCATCCGGCGCGCCTCCCCGATAAAAAAGTCCGGAGGGCACCCGCCGGACCCAGATCCCATCTGGGTGCGGCGGCCGTGGTGCGGCGTCCTGGGCGGCGTCATCGCTGTCATCCGGCGCCGCGGCGGCGATGACTTCGACGGTATGGCCGCGGTGCACCAGGAACCGGTTGAGCCCGCGCACGAATCCACCCGCTGGATCTTCATCGAAGCGCGGGTAGGAAGTCGTGACTACGCCGAAGCGCACGTCCCTTTGCCGCTCCGGCTTTCGCGGCCCGCGCCGCCCGGGGTGGACTCGCGCCGGGGCTCCGCGGCCGGGCTGTCGGCAGCACCGCCTGCGGCCGCTGGACGGCGCCCCGGATCGGGGCTAGCGGCAGCGGTGCGCGGCCGGCTCTCGGTGCGGCGCTCTGCCCACTTGCGCCACAACAGCGACCGCACAACCACGAACAGCACCGGATAGATCGCCGTCCGCAAGGTGATTCCGGAGCGCCAGTGCGGCCCGTAGATCGGCCGCACCGGCACGTCCTCGACTCGCGCGCCGGCCACCCGCAGCCGGGCGAGCAGGTCATTGGGGTACCCGTAGCGGGGAAAAAGTCCGTCCAGATCCAGCGCCAACAGCGTCGCCCGCGTCACCGCGGTGAAGCCGCACTGCGAGTCGAACAGCCGGCGATAGCCGGAGGTCAGTCTGGTGAGCAGCGATAAGGCGACATTGCCGATGAGGCGGGCCCGCGGCATGGTCCAAAAGACCTCCGGGTAGGCGAAGCGGTTGCCCTTCACGTAGTCGGCCCGGCCGGCGACGATCGGCGCCAGCAGAAGCGGCACGTCGCCCGGATCCATCTGGCCGTCGCCGGCCATCACCAGCGCGACATCGCAGCCGAGCTGCAGCGCCCGGCGGTAGCCCGAGACCACGGCGGCGCCGACGCCGCGGTTTTGGTGGTGGCGCACGACCTCGATCGCCGGACGCCCGGCCTGCTGGGCGACGGCCGCCGTCTGGTCATGGCTGCCGTCGTCCACGACCAAGACGTGGTCGATGAAGGCTGGGATGCTGGCGATGGTCGCAGCGAGGTTGGCCTCTTCGTTGAAGGCGGGAACCACGACCGCGGCCCGGAGACCTTGGTACATGCGGCACGCTCTGCGCTTGCGGGCGCGATGGGGGCCTTCCGTTTTTAGAGTCATTCGCCGCGCTTGCCAAGATTCTTCGCCAGCCGGACTGCGCCAACAAATGGCTCGGCGCGGCCAAAAGACCCGGCGGCAGACCCGAGACCGGGCGCCCGCGCCCAGGCTGGGCCTCGGCGGCGAAACCTGGGGCCGCGGCCGCCGATAACTCAAATAAGCAAAGACACGTCCTATCTCGCGGAGCACTGAGCAGCATGTCCGGGCCCATCTCTTTAGACGAACAGCCCAAAAAAGCCGCCCCCGCCACGCGCTGGGCTCCAGATGCCAAGCCGGCGGCGGCAGCGGCCAGCGCTGCCGGACCCCGCGCTCCGGGGCCGCCGGCCGCGTCGTCGCCGATGTTCGGCGGACCGCTCATGCCGCTGCGTCCCGGCCGCAGCCAGAGCGAGCCCAAAGGCCCCGCCCCGCTCGCCCGGCTGGCCGAGGATCCGAAGAAGCTGGCGGAGAAAAAAGATCTGCCGCCGGGGATGCTTACCGCAGCGCTCGTCGCCAAAGAGGCCGGTCCGCCGAGCAGCGCCGCCGCCGCGCCGGGCCCCGCCGTCACCCCCACCGTGCTCCTCACCGGAATCACCAACGGCCAAACCGACGCCGATCGGATGTCGCAGCGGCTGGCCAACACCGGCGGCTTCGCCGGCCCGATCGGACCGCACGCCGTGGCCGCGTACGGCAGCGTCGATGAGGCGCCCGGCTGGCTCGGCAACAACCACCTGGCCCGCAACATCGCCGACGCCGGCCTCGATTCGCAGGCGGTGTCGCAGTACTTCCATGCCGCGGAGGGCATCCAGGTCGACTCCGCAGGCCACCTCAAGTTCGACGCCGCGACGCAGAAAGAGCTCAACAGCGCGCACGACAACCTGGGTGAGAAGTACGTCTCCGCCGCCGAGCTCGGCAAGTCCGGCGCCAATCAGATCCTCAGCCAGCTCAAGCCGCAGCCGGCGATCGATCCCAAGACGGGTCGGATCACCGATGAGAAAGCGGCCAACCAGTTCGTCTCCGTGCTCGGGCACAGCGGCGGCGGGCAGGGCGCTTTTTACACGGCGATCGATCTATACCAGAAGGGGTTCAAAAACATCGCCGTCAACGGCTATGAGATGGCCCTGTCGCCGCACGAGCGCGAGGTTCTGGAGAAGATCGGCGTCAAGGTGACCAACATCTCCGGGCACCTGGGCAGCGGCGCGGCGCAGATCGACAGCGGCGTCGGCGAGGGTCTCAAGGACGCGGTCGGCAAGGGCGACCCGAACTACTACGACGTCAACCTGCAGATGGAGGGCAAAAACCCGCTCGGGCTGCACTCCATCGGCGACCGGGCGGCGTCGATGCTGATGTACTCGGCGTGGCTCGACTCGCAGGGGCGGCATCAGCAGTTTAACGACGCCAGCTACAAGCAGTGGCTGGCGGCGACCGGCAACCAGTATGCGGCGGATCAGGGCGCGGCCAAAGGCTCGGAGACCGCCGGCTTCAACCGGCCGACGGATCTGCTGACGGGAGCGCGCTTTTCAAACCGCATCCCGGTGCGCAACAACCTCGCCGATCAGAGCATCCAGCTCGGGGCGGGGC
Organism: uncultured Myxococcales bacterium; assembly: GCA_937879845.1. GTDB lineage: Bacteria > Myxococcota_A > Polyangia > Palsa-1104 > JAEUJZ01 > CALFML01. The sequence continues at coordinate 1,376 of CALFML010000430.1, read as the reverse complement.
CGCTGTCGGCCGGGGGGAACGTCTACGCCGGCGGCCAGGTCGGCGCGGCGCAGGGCAGCTGGGACGGAGCCCGCGGCAGCGGCTCGGTGGACAACGCCAGCGTCACTTTCGGCGCCAGCGGCCGGATCAATGCTCCGGGAGCTACCGTCGCCGGCAACCTCAGCGGCGGGGCCGCGGTCGGCCATGCCGAGGGCCAGGTCGATCCGTGGGCGGGCACCGCATCGGGCAGCGTAAACGACGCCCGCGCCCAGCTCAGTTTCGGGACCACGCGCCCCGGTTCGCGAGTCGGCGTAAACGATCAGCTGACGGCATCGGCGGGTGTCGGCCAGGCCAGCGGGGCGGTGGATCTCGCCCACGGCACCGCCAGCGGGCAGTTCACCGATGCGCAGCTCGCCCTGCACCGGACCCAGGGCATCCACGTCCTAGGCAACGACCTTAACATCACCTACGGCGGCAGCGTCAACGCCTCCGGCGGCGGCAGCGTCAACGCCGCCCAGGGCCAGGCGCAGGGCAACGTCAACTTCGCCGGCTCCAGCCTGGATCTCGGGCCGCTGCACCTGCGCGCCGGCAACTGGGCGCAGGCCGCGGGCGGCGTCGATCTGCGAAACGGCGCGGCGAACCTCAACCTCGGCGGCCCGAGCGGCATCGGCGGCAGCGTCGATCTGGCGCACGGCCAGCTCGATCTCAACGTCGCCGGCCACAACATCGACGTCGACGGCGGGATCCGGCAAGGGACGCGCTGGCTGGGCGAGCAGGCCTCCTCGGTCGGCCAAGGCATCAGCAACGGCTGGCACTCGCTGACCTCGCACCTGCCGCACTGGTAGCCGCGCCGCGATCTATCCATCTATCTACGCCATGGCATGCCATGTCATGTGCCATGCCATGCGGCCGGCCGGCCATGCGGCGGGGCGGCGCCAGCGGTGTTTCCGGTGTGCTACGCTAAATACAGGCTTAAACCCCTCCCATGACATCCCCCAGCAATCCCGGACTGCCCAGTCAGGTCCCGCAACCCGGCCTGCTCGATGCGAACGCCGGAGCAGGTGTTGCGCTGGCCGGCGCCACGGCGTCGTTAGACGATCCGACGCTCTACCTAAACCGCGAGCTCTCGTGGCTGGAGTTCAACCAGCGCGTCCTTGACGAGGCCTGCGACCCGAGCGTGCCGCTGCTCGAGCGGGTCAAGTTCTTGTGCATCGGCGCCTCGAACCTTGATGAGTTCTTCATGGTCCGGGTGGCCGGCCTGAAGCAGCAGCTCATGTCCGGCCTCATCGAGAGCGGCCCAGATCGGCTGATGCCGTCGGAGGTCCTGGCGCACGTCGCGGTCCGCGCCCAGCGCATGGTCGCCGAGCAGTACCGCCTGTGGCACAAGGAGCTGCAGC
>CALFML010000429.1 GCA_937879845.1 uncultured Myxococcales bacterium | reverse complement strand
CCACCCAGCCCATCGGCGCCGTGGTGCAAGCGGCGGCCGCGGAAGCGCCGGCCGCCGCGCCGCCCGCTGCCGCGGCTGCCCCCGCCGGCGCTCCCGGCGAGATCACCGGCAGCATGGCGATGCCGCACGCCGAGCCGCCCCCCGCTCCGCCGTCCTCCGAGTCTTCTCCCCGCACCATCCCCACGCTGCCGAGCCTCGGCCAGCGGGCGATCCAGCGCAAAGAGTAGGCCGGCTCTAAGCGGGAGCACCGATATCCCGCTGGGCGCTAGAAAAGCTCAGCGCTCAAGCTCACGGTCAAAAAGGAAGACCTGTTCCGGCTGCGCTGCGGCGCCCGTCGCCTGCGACAGCCCATCGCTACGCACGCCAGCTACGCGCGCCGGCTACGCGCGCTAGCGCGCCGCAGTCCCCGCCTCCGGCGCCATCCGCCGCGGGTCAGAACCGCGACGAACTTGGCCGGCTGCCTAGGCCAACGCGGCGGCTACAAGCCGAACTTGGCGAGCTTTTTGTGCAGCCCTTCGCGGGTGATGCCCAGCGTCTCCGCGGTGCGGGTCTTGTTGCCGCCGTGGTCGCGCAGCGCCTGGATGAGGAGGAAGCGCTCGACCTCCTCCATCATGTCCTTGAGCGGCCCCTTGGCCGGGGCGATGCGGTCGACGATGCCCTCGGCCTGGCGCATCCGCGGGGCGAGCAGCTCCGGGGTGATGAAGGTCTCGGGCTCGGCCTGGATGACCAGGCGGTGGACCTCGTTCTCCAGCTCGCGGACGTTGCCCGGCCAGTTGTAGCTCGACAGCTGGGCGATGGTCTCCGGGGTGAAGCCAGCGACGGCTTTTTTCATCTCGCTGCCGTACTTGCGCAGGAAGTGCTCGCACAGCGCCTGGATGTCCTCGCGCCGCTCGCGCAGCGGCGGCAGGCGGATGGGGTAGACCTTGAGGCGGTAGTACAGATCCTGGCGGAACCGGCCCTCGGTGACCTCTTTTTCCAGCGAGCGGTTGGTGGCGCAGATGATGCGCACATCGACCTTGCGCGTCTGCGTCGCCCCGATCGGCCGGACCTCGCCCTCCTGCAGCACCCGCAGCAGCTTGGCCTGGAGGCCCAGCGACATCTCGCCGATCTCGTCGAGAAACAGGGTGCCGCCGTCCGCTACTTCGAACAGGCCTTTCTTATCGCCGTCGGCGCCGGTGAACGCGCCTTTTTTGTGACCGAACAGCTCCGACTCTAGGAGCGTCTCCGGCACCGCGGCGCAGTTCTGGGCGACGAACAGCTTGTCGCGGCGGCCGCTCTGGTAATGGATGAGCGAGGCGATAAGCTCCTTGCCGGTGCCGGTCTCGCCTTCGATGCACACGGTGGCGCGGGTGTCGGTGACCTTCTGGACCTGGCGCAGCACCTCGCGCATCGCCGCGCTGCCGCCGATCGGCTCGATGGCGCGGCGCTTCTCATCGCGGCTCTTGAGGTAGCGGTTCTCGACCCGCAGCTGCTCCTGGGCCAGGCGCAGCCGCTGCAAAAGGCGGGCGTTCTCGATCGCCAGCGCCGCCTGCCCCGCCAGGAGCAGCAGCGCCTCCAGATCGCGCTCGCGGAACATCGCCGCCGAGGCGCGGTTGTCGCACTGGATGACGCCGCGGATCTCCTCGCCGTCCCACAGCGGGACGCCGATGATCGACTGGATGCGCGCCCCCATGATCGAGGCCGCCCCGGCCAGATCCTGCGGCGCGTTGGCGACCAGCACCGCGGCCCGCTCGGTCAGCACCCGCCGGATCACCGCCCGCGATGCCCGCACCGGTGCCGGTCCGCCGCCCGCCGCGATCGGCGCTATGCCCGGCGAGCTGCTCGCCCCGGCCCCGCCCGCGGGAACCGCCGCCACCGGCGCCAGCCCCGGGGTCGATTGCCCGGCCCGCGCCTCCGCCTTGCCGGCCTTTTCGTCTTTGGCGTCCTTGCCGGCGCCGCCTTCGGGCCGGCGCATCGCCCCAAAGACCGTCGCCATCCGGCCTTCGGGCCCATCGGACAGCTCGATCGCGGTGTGGGTGCACAGCGGCACGAGCTCGAAGATCGCCTCGGCGATGCCCTCAAAGACAGCGTTGAGCTCAAGTCCGCGCCGGCCCAGGCGCTTGGACGCGCCGAGGAGCACGGTCGCCAGCGCCGGATCGCGCAGCGCCTTGTCGGCGACTTCCTCCGCCTCCGACAGCGGTCGCCGCAACAGAACTCGACTCGTGTCCGGCTCCGCCGCCTCCGCCGGCGCCGCCGGGGTCGGTCCGGCGGGCGCGACCGGACCCGCCGCCGGTCCCCGACCGAGCTGGATGGCCGGCATGGTCACCGCGCCCCCGCCGGGCGGCGGCAGCGGCGCCGCGTCCAGAAGCGCCGCGTTCCCCAGGCGGCAGGCCAGCACCACCGGCTCCACCGGGTCGCCAAGCAGCAGCTGATCCCCGTCCTGCAGCGTCACTTCGAAGCTGTGCGTCGCGTCCACGTACAGGAGCGTGCCGTTGCGGCGCAACAGGCGCGAGCCGTTGGTCGAACGCAGGTCCTTGTAGATATAGGTCTCCGCCTCGCGGAAGATCTGCCCGTGCTCGCTCGACAGGTGGGCGTCGGGGAGCACCAGGCTGTTGTGCGGCGCCCGGCCGATGGTGAAGCTGGCCTCGCCGACCTCGCGCCGCGCCCCGCGCTGGGCGCCGGAAAGGATCTCAAGCGTGATCATCGGCTCCCTCCAGCCGCGCGGCGCCGGCTCTGCCAAACCGAGCTTATTGTAATAGCCATGTCAGGTCGGTTTGCCCTACGGGACCGGCGACCCGCAAGATGATCTTTCGCGCGCCCGCGGGAACAAGCGGCTGTCCGTCGCTGCGCATGGTTGGGAAACGCACAAGCCACATCTTGCTGTAGGCATCGAGCGGCTCGCTCAAGAGCACCGGTACCGTGAGATCGCGGATGGCCAGCCCGTCGATGGCCTCGGCCGGCGTCTCCATGCCGTTTTCGTCCACCACCACCATGCGCCACTTTCCCGCCGTCGGCCGCAGATCGTTCCACAGGTAGTTGTGAAACGTCGTCCGCACCCAGAACGACAGCCCGTGGTCCGCCGCCGCCCGCTCGCGCTCGAGGATCATCTGGCGCTCGCTCGGGATGTTGACCTTGTAGGCCTGCAGATAGTGCTCGGCGTAGGCCCGCTGAAACGCCGGGGAGCGCAGCGTCGCGCCGATGACGATCGGCGTGTCCAGATCATCCACCGACCCGATGCGCGTCACCCGCGTATAGCGCTCAAACGTCTTCGGGTAGCTCGTGCCGGCCGGCTCCGCGTCCGCCGTCAAGCTCACCACCACCGGCGCGCACCCGCCCCATCCTCCCGCCGCCGCCGCCAGCACAGCGCCGCAGCCGACCGCCCGCGCCAAAGCCCGAACGCGCCCGCCGCAGCCGATAAAATCAGACGACATGCGCCCAGTATACAGCGCTTACGCGGGGCGAGCGGATCGCCATATCTAGGGGAAGCGCTTCTTTAGGCAGGAGGCAAGCGGTGAAATGGCGGTGCGTGCAGCGGCTGCATCAGCTACCGTGCGGCCAAATGAGAGGCCGAAGAGTCCCGCAAAAGCCCGAGGCGGCGATGCAGCCCGCCTATTTCCTTTCGCTCTCGGTGGAAAACATCCGCTGCTTCGGCCCCAAGCAGACGCTCGATCTGTCAGACGGTCATGGGAGACCCGCGCCGTTCACCATCCTCCTTGGCGACAACGGCACCGGCAAGACCACGCTGCTCCAGCTCTTGGTCAAGATGCGCCCCATGACGATGCTCACTCAAAACACAGAGCGCACCAAGTTATGGAGCTTAGGTTACTTTTATGGAGACGAAGCTGCGCGCTGCGGCGGCGGGGTTCAGCGCATCCATGCGGCCTACGCCTGGGGAGGCGGGCTCGATGCCTCCAAGTTCAAGACCCATGAGCTTAATAAGAGGCATGCGCCTTCAGACGGCGCCTGGATAACCGATGTGCTTCATTCCCCAGCCTGGCAGATTGCCCTGTTCGGATACGGTTCTAGCCGTCGGATGAGCCAGCAGCCTCTGGATTCACGACATCTATCGTCAGAGATCTCCCGCTCCGGGTTCGATTCTATGACGGGGACTCTGTTTGATGAGAGCGCGGAGCTGATAAATGGCGAAGCATGGCTCCTGGATACCGACTATACGGCGCGCATGCCGGGCGCCGGCCGGGCGCAAGCGCGGGAGCGGTTTGACAAGGTCAAGCGGCTCCTCATCGAGCTGTTCCCTGAAGACGATGTGCTCGATTTAACCTGTGAAGCCATCGAGCAGGAACAGCCGACGGGCCGAGTCGCCGTCTTCGCCAAGACGCCCTACGGCAAGGTCCCGCTCCGCCAGCTCAGCCTCGGCTATCGCACGCTCTGCGCCTGGATGGTGGACCTGGCGGCGCGCCTTTACATCCGTTATCCGGCGAGCGCGAACCCGCTCGCCGAGCCGGCCGTGGTGCTTGTGGATGAGATCGACCTGCACCTGCACCCGCGCTGGCAGAGGCTGCTCTTTCAACGCCTCGGCGCTCTGTTTCCGAACGTGCAGTTCATCGTCACGGCGCACAGCCCGCTGGTCGTGCAGGCGGCGCCGGGCGGTGCCAACGTCGTCGTCCTGCGCCGTCCCGCTGACTCCGACTTCGTGGTCATCGAGCGACAGTCCGACGCCGTACGGAGCTGGCGGTTGGATCAGATCGTGACCAGCGAGCTATTCGGCCTACCGAGCGCGCGCAGTCCGGAACAAGATGCACTCCGTACCCGGCGCCGAGAGCTCCTGCGAAAGCCGCAGCTTGGCGGCAAGGAAACCGCCGAGCTGCGGCATATCGAGGCCCGGCTCGCCGAAGCTCCGGGCGGAGAGACTCCCGAAGAGATGCACCTGCAGCAGCTCGTGCGCGAGGCCGCGGTGGAGCTTGGTCTAACCGGTCCGAAAAGCAAGTCGCTCGCGAAGTCCGCCGGCACCGTCCGGACCAAGCAGCGGAAGTCAGCCTAGCTGCTTTTTGTCCGACGATGATCCGCATTCGCAAGCCCAAGACGCAGCCGGCACCGCTGCGCAAAAAAGGTCCCGCGGCCCACAAGCGGCTATGCGATTTCTATGCGCAGCCGCGCAGCGAGCCGCCTGTGTTCGAGCCAGCTATCTACAACGCTCCGGCGGTCCGCCAAGCCCTGCATAAAGCGCAGCATGGCAAGTGCGCCTACTGCGAGCGCAAGCTGGTCCGGACCGATGGCGACGTCGAGCACTTCAGGCCCAAGGCTGCCGTCCAGCAGGGGCGCCAGGACTCGCCTCGCGTTCCCGGCTACTACTGGCTGGCTTACAAGTGGAGCAACCTGCTCCTATCCTGCCAGCACTGTAACCAGCTCCGCGTTCATCAAGGGGCCCGCCGCGGCAAGGGCAACTTATTTCCCCTCGCCGACCCGGCGCTGCGCGCCTGCAGTCCAGCCGATGATCTCGACCGTGAGCAGCCCTTGCTCATCGACCCGGCCGTCGAGGACCCGGCCCTGCACCTTACCTTCGAACGAGAGTGCGTGCGGGCGCTGAGCGCGCGGGGCGAGGTCTGCATTGGCATTTTGGGCCTGGACCATCCGATGCTGGAGGAGAGGAGGCGCGACCGCCTCAACTTGCTCGATTCGCTGCGTTTGTGCTTGGAGCTTCTGCGGGAACGTGGTGACCCGCAGCTGAAGGCTCGGATACACGCAGCGATCGATGACAGTCTCAGCGACTCGGCGGAGTTCGCAGCCATGGCGCGAGCGGCCTTTGCCGGCTACCGTCGCCAGCCAGCGGTACGGAGCAAGCGCCGAGCCGCCAGTTCGCCGCGGAGCAGAGCCGCCCCCGAAGCTCCGCGCGCGCCTTCAGAGAGCTAGGACTCTCACGAGCCTTGCCGTCCGGAGTCTTCTGCCGGGCGGCGCGCCCGGGTAAAGCCCCCAGCGCCTTCATTTCCAAGCCGGCCTACCGGGGTAAAGACCCCCCGAACCCCATCTGCAGTTTGTCCTTTTGGGGTCCGGACCCCCCTCCACCCATCTGCAGTTCGTCCTTTTGGGGTCACGACCCCCCTCCACCCATCTGCAGTTCGCCCTTTTGGGGTCACGACCCGGTTTCCTAGGGTTGAAACTTACAAACAGCCTCGATAAGCCCGCGAAAGCGTTTGAAGGGTCGGAGGGGCTGGGCTATGGAAAGCCGCCATCAAAACCTCCCAAGGAGACGACATGGCCCGTAGCTTTACGATGAGCGATCTGGTTCAGCTGCCTAAGCTCGATGCCGCTAGCGCGGTGACTCTGGTCCACCGGCTGCTCACCCTGGCGGCGCAGCACAAGAAGCTGCCGGCGGGGGTGGATAAGGCGTGCAAGCGCCTGCGGGAAAGACACGGGGAGCTTGAAGCCGCACTGTGCGAGCGCCTGGCGGCGCCAGCCGGCGACTCGCGGCGCGCCCAGCTCGCGGATCAGGCAGAGGACTTGGCGCTGTCGGCGCTGTATGACTTTCTGACGGCCTATAGCAAGCTGCCCGAGTCAGAGCCCGGATCGGCGGTGGCGGATCGTCTGCTGGCGACGCTTTACCCCGATGGGCTCAAGTTCACCCAGCTTACGTATCAGAAGCAGTGGGCGGAGACGAGCGCTCGCCTCCAGCGCATCGCCGCCGATGCCCTGCACCGCGATCTCAAGCAGCTCGGCGGCGAGGTGTTCCTCAAGAACCTGCAGCAGGCGCACAAAGAGTACGGCGCGGCGCTCGGCGTCACGAGCCCAAAGGCTTCACCGGCGTCCGCCACGGCACCGGTACGAGATCCGCTCCAGAACCTGCAAGAAGCCCTGCGCCAGTATGTCCTGCAAGTGAGCGCCCTGGCCGATCCGGAGCGCCCGGCGACCGAGGAGCTGGCTACGGAGCTGCTCGCCCCCATAAGCGAGTGGCAAAGCCGTCCCGCGCGCGGCGCGACCGCCCCGCCACCGGCCCCGCCGACCGCCCCATCCGCAAGCGCCGCGAGTGCCCCGTAGACGGCCGTGCCACCCGCCTCATGCCCCGCCGCTTGGCCCCGCTGGCGCTGCCGTCCCCGACCGCCCGCCGCCTGCCTCCGCTGCGGCGTTTCTTAAGACGCCCAGCCGCGCCGCGCCCTTTACGGCGGCGGGGAGCTGTGGTCTGCTCGCTTTAGGAACGAAGCGATGGGCTGTGATACCTGCAAGTCGGAGTGTGGACGCGAAGATGGCTGCGGCAGCCGCAAGGCGGAGCAGAAAGAGCTCCTCGATGGGCTGGTCGCCCGGCTCTACCCGAGCCGGGTCTGGGGGCGGCCCGACGATGCGGCGTGCTTCCGCGGCGGGCTGCAGCGGAGCGAGGTGACGCGCCTTGGACAGCAGCTGGCGACGGCGCTCAAGGCTCCGGCCTATGTCCAGGCGGGGGGGGCGGCGGACTTGTGCTCGTTCATCTATGTGCTGTGCTTGGGGCGGCAGCCTTCGCTGCTGGAGCTGCGGGCTGAAGGCGGCGCCGCGGTGCCGGGAGAATCGACCGGCGCAGCGGCGGATGCTCCGGGCGGCCCCGGCGACGCGGGCCTGCAGCCGGAAGCGGACACGATCCGCGAGCGCTACCTCCGCATCGCCTGCTCCGGCATCACCCGCGCCGCGTGCGTGCAGGAAGTGGCCCTGGAGCTTTACACGAGCCCGGCGCTCTGCCCGCCGGGCCTGGCGATGATCAAAGAGCTGCCGCTGCCGGGGGTGTTCGATCCCAAGCTGCTCAAGCGCTTTCAGAAGACCACCGACCTTTTGCTGGCGCACGGAATCGAGCACCTGGATATGGGGCTGCTCGATGTGCCGGCGGCGGAGTTCGGGCTGGCGGGCGGCGATTACTTGCGGCGCTTCGGCACCGAGCCGGCGCTGCTGAACTTTTTCTTCTACGCCCAGCCGGTGCTGACGGCGGCGGCGGTGTTCGTGCCGCTGGCCCCGGCGGCCGGCGCGGCCCTGCACGGCCCGCAGGCGGCGCAGCTGCCGCTAGGCGGCTGAAAACCCGGCCTGGGCTAGGTCTGCGTCTTGTAGAGACGGGCGGCGGCGAGGAGCTCGGTGAAGGCCTCGTCGAAGCGGCCGGTGCGGGCGCGCAGGCGGGCAACCCGGTCGTGGAGGTCGGCGCTGTCGCTCGGGCTCTGGGCGCGTGACTCGGCGAACGCCTGCTCGGCGCCGAGGAAGTCGCCGCCGGCGGTCAGGGCGTCGCCCAGGACGCGGCAGAGCAGCGAGCGGGCGGCCGGGCTCTGGCAGTAGTGCAGGCCGGCGCGCAGGGTCTGGATCGCCCGCGGCGGATCCTTGAGGCGCAGGAGCGCCGTGGCGTAGGCGATGCGCGCCTCATAAAACGATGGGTAAAGCTGCACCGCCGCCTGCAGGTCCTGGCAGGCGTCGTCGAGCTCGCCCTTCTGCAGCTCGTCGCAGCCGCGGGTGTAGTAGCGGCGGGCGATGACGGCGCTCATCAGTCGATCTCCAGCAGGTTGAAGCGGCCGCCGCAGATCGGAAGAGCGTCGTGTAGGGAAAGAG
>CALFML010000428.1 GCA_937879845.1 uncultured Myxococcales bacterium | reverse complement strand
CCAGGCGCAGATCACCGACCAGTCCGACTCGTCCTTGGGCTGCGCCGCCTGCACGCGCACGAGGTAGGTGCCAAGCTCGTCGATCTGGACGGCGAGCTTCTTGAGCTTGTTGGGCGCCGGACCCGGCGAAAAGCCGATCTGCGTGCCGAGGCTGTTGAACACATCGATGTTGATGTCGGCGCCGGTGTTGTCGATGCGCAGCTCGCAGTCGAGGATGTTCTGCACGCCGGGCACCTGGATGTCGATGCGCTTCCACTTGGTGCGCAGGAGCTTGGGCCAGCTCACCGAGTCGGTCTCGGCCTTGTTGATGAACATCAGCTTGGCGCCGCCGCGCTTGGCGTCGGGACCGCTGTTGGTGTCGGGGTCGGGACCGACGGGGGTCTTTTTGACGTTTTTTTTGCAGGCCGAGCCCGCACACGCAAGCAGGGTAACCGCCAGGAAGGTCCGCAGAAGTTTCGCTCGGAGCGCCATGAGTTGTCTCGCCTCACGCCACATGGGAAGCAGGGTTTTGAGATGACCGCTTGGTAAAAAAGGCCTTACCCGAGCGGGTTACTTCGACTTCGGGATCATGAAGCGGTTGTTCTTGCCCAGGGACTTGCCGTAGCTGGAGGTCGCTACCGACTGGTTCTCTCCGAGCACCTTGGTGATGGTGAAGGTGGCCCCCTCGAGGGTCTTGCCGCCATCGCTGCCGTCGAGGACGTTGCCGGCCATGCCGACGCGCAGCTTGTCCTTGGTTCCCTTGTTCAGGTACATGGTCATCTTGCCGTCGTCGCCACGGAACGACTGCACGACCTTGCCGGTGATGGCGCCGGCGGGAATCGCATTGGCGTCGGCTGCCGCGGCGCCGCTGGCCGTGGGCGCGCCGCCCGGCACCTGACCCGGAGCACCAGCGGCCGGCGGGAAGCCGCCCGGCTGCGGATATCCGCCCGGTGGTGGGAAGCCGCCCGGCTGCGGGTATCCGCCCGGAGGCGGGAAGCCGCCCGGCTGCGGGAAGCCGCCCGGCTGGGGAAAGCCGCCCGGCTGGGGAAAGCCGCCCGGAGGCGGGAAGCCGCCGGCCGCCGGAGCGCCCGGCGCCCCGGGAGCCCCTGGCGCCCCGGGTGCGCCCGGTGCCCCGGGAGCCCCCGGTGCCCCGGGAGCCCCTGGTGCGCCAGCTGCAGGCGGCGTCTCGCCGTCCTTTTTCGCCCGAACATCCGTGGGCCGCACGAGCGCTACCCCGGTCTTTGTGCGCATGAGCACGGTGTAGACGCTTTCGGACTTGGTGAAGCCCGGCTGCATGGCGATGCGCGCGTAGTACACGCCGGGGGTCTCCACCCGCAGCGGGATCTTCTTCTGCGGAATGCCGCTGCGCCCCGGCGACTGCACCACCTGGGCGCCGACCTGATCGTAGACGTCGAGGTTGATCTCCGCGTCCTTGTCGTCCCAGTTCAGCTCGAAGAGCACCCAGCTGCGCGCCTGAACCGCCGATAGGTCGTAAGCCTTCCAGTCCACCGGATCATTCTTGGTGACGTTGAGCTCGTCGTTGACCGGCTGGTTGAGGCGGGTCTGCTTGGCGAGGATGCGCTTGCCGTCGTCGTCCTCTTTTTTGTTCGGATCCTCGGGACCGTCCGGTTTTTTCCCCGTGACCGTATTTTTCAGGTCGGTGCCGAGCGCCTTGGTCTGTTCGGCCGTCGACTTGGTCGAGCTGGCCGTGCTGTTCACCCCGTCGACGCCACCCTGCACGGTCGACAGAGCGGTACATCCGCCGAGACCGGCAGCGCCGGTCGCCCCAGCTGCGATCGAGAACAGCGAAAGACCAAGGCGGAACGCACGCTTGCCTTTGGCAAAGCTCAAGGTACGGACATCCGGGCTTTGGCGCATTGACGTCTCTCTAGTGATGGGTATCCGCCGCGGCGACCGTAGGACCTGGGCCTAGTGCAGCGAGCAGACACCATGCGATAAGGCCATCATATGCCAGTTCTTCGGGGCTCGCAACGGGCATTCCTCGACGGAGAGATACCAGAGCGGCGCTGAGACAGCGTCCTAGGGACGGGGGCGGGGGGCGAGGCCAGTGGCCAGCGCAGGGGCCAAAGACAGGATCGGGCCGGGGCGTAAAGGCCCAGGGCCAAAGATAGGGATCGGACCTAGGGCTTTCCCGCATAGATTTTCGGCCGCCGCGCGCCAAATGTTGTCTGGGGGGTTGTCTGGAAGTCTTCCGGGCCAGGCCGGCAAGCGCTTCCGCGGCGATAGTAAGGCCCGTTGTGGTACAATTAAGTAGAGCGTCTATGTGGCTATCGTGCCGGTGAAGCCATCTACACCATCTATAGGAGTTGCGGCCGTAACCGCTTCGGGTTCGGCCGGTTCCGTAGATAGTGCCAAAAGAGCGACGTCGGTAGCACCCGGCGAGGCTGCCGCTCCGACCGCGCAGGCTTTGCCCCGATCGACGGTGCCGCCGGTTGCCGGTGCCGCGCCGCAGCCCCCGGCCGCGGCCGGAACCGCCGCGGCGGCAACCGCCGGAGCGCCTGCCGCCAAGGCGGTCCGTAAGAGCGTGCCGGGGGGTCTGACCGCACCGACGGCACCCAAGGCGCCGGGGGTTGATACCTCGACGCCGACTCTGACCGCGGTGCCGGCCAAGGTCGCCATCAAGCAGCCGAGCCTCGTTCCGGGAGTGATGGTGAGCGCGCGCCCCGGTGCGGCGCCCGCGGCGGCTAGTGCCGGGAGTAAGCCTGCGGCCGAAAAAGAGCCCGGCGAGCAGGTGTCGTTCACCTCGACCCCGTCGCTCGTCGATCAGGCGCGGCCGATGGCTCCCGAGCGCTACGGCAAGTACAACCTGCTTGAGCGGATCGGCGTCGGCGGTATGGCCGAGGTCTGGCTGGCCAAGACGCTCGGCGCCGAGGGCTTCACCAAAGACCTCGTCATCAAGCGCATCCTGCCCAAGTTCACCAACGATGAAGAGTCGGTGCGCATGTTCATCGACGAGGCGCGCCTCGTCGCCAAGATGCACCATCCCAACATCGTGCAGATCTTCGACTTCGACAAGGAGGGGGATCGCTACTACCTGGCGATGGAGCTTGTCGAGGGGCGCGACCTGCGCCAAGGGGAAAAAGCGGCGGCCAAGGCCGGGGTGTGGTTCCCGGTGCCGATGTCGATCTACCTCATCGCCGAGGCGCTCAAGGGTCTGCACTACGCCCACACGCGCCTTGACCACGGCAAGCCCCTGGAGATCGTCCATCGCGACGTCTCGCCGCACAACATCCTGATCAGCTTCTCCGGCGACGTGAAGATCTCCGATTTCGGCATCGCCAAGGTCGCCGAGCGGGCCTCCAGCGCCACCACCGGCACGGTCAAAGGCAAGCTCGCCTATATGAGCCCGGAGCAGATCACCGGTCAGCCGCTGGACGGCCGGACCGATATCTATTCTATGGGCATCGTGTTCTGGGAGCTGCTCACGCGCCACCGCCTGTTCTTCGGCCCCGACGAGCACGACGTCATCCGCCGGGTGCGCGACGGCGTCGTCCCGCCGCCGCGGCAATACAACCCTGAGATCCCCGAAGAGGTCGAGCGCATCGTCCTCAAGATGCTCGTGCCAAACCGCGCCCAGCGCTACCAGTCCGCCGGCGAGGTCGCCCGCCACCTGACCGCGGTGGCGCAGTATCAGTACGAAGCGCAGGCGCTGGGCGAGTTTATGAGCTCGCTCTTTCCGGAAAAGACGCGCAACTGGACCAAGGTTCTGCAGTCGATGCTAAAGGGCCAGCCGGGCGGCGCTCCTCCGGGCAGCCCGGCAGCGACTGCGGCCGGGCTGAGCCCGACTCAGACTAGCGAGAAGGCGGCGCTCGAAGCGCAGCTTGATCCGGCGACGCTGCCGCCTGCCTCGATGCTGCCGAATCGGCCCAACCGGCAGATCCCGTCCGTGCCGCCGTCCGCTCCGCCGCCGCAGGGCGTGCCGCCGGCTCCGGTCGCGGCGGAACTGCCAGCCCCGGAGCCCGCACCGGTACTGGCACCTCAATCGCCACTGACACCGCCGGCGCCGCCGGTGCCGCCGCCCGCGCCACTGCTCGCTCCGCCTGCGCCGCCGCCTGCACCAACCCTGGCCCCGCCTGCGCCGCCGCCCGCGCTCACACCGCCTGCGCCGCCGCCTGCACCAACCCTGGCCCCGCCTGCGCCGCCGCCCGCATCAACGCTCGCTCCGCCGGCGCCACCGCTGGCCCCGCCGCGTCCGACGCCGCGGGCGGCAATGCCGCAAGTTCCGACGCCGGCCGCAACGGCAGTCGGTGAAATCTCCGGCTCGGACGTGGAAGTCCTCTCAGAGGCCGAAGCGAAGCCAGAGCTTAATCCCGATTCAGTCGCTGCGCCTAGGGTCCCCCTTAAGAGCCGACCGCCGCTTTCGGCCGCCGCGACCGGCAATCCCACCCCGCCTATCGCAGCGGGGCAACCTACCGCGCCAGCAGCCAGCCCTGCGGCGCCTCGGAGCACAATGGCAGGTTCTGATCAGAAGACGCAGATTGCAACAGAGCTGCCGCCGGAAGTCGCTGCTGCTCTCGGCGGTCGTCCAGCCGCCGCGAGTGCCGCCCCCGCCCCCAATATCACCGGCGCGCGCACGGTGATTGCCGAAGCCCCGCAGCTGCCCAGCGCTCCCGCGGCGGTCGGCGGCGCCCTGGCCCCGCCGCCGGCCCCGCTGATGCAGCCGCCGGTCGGCTACGCGGCACCTGCACCTCCGTCCGCTTCGCCCGGCGCTGCCGGCGCGCGCACGGTGATTGCCGCGGCGCCGACCCTGCCTTCACCTGGGCCGGCGGGCGCTATGGGCGGCATGGGTCAGGGCTCGCAAGCCGCGACAGTTTATTCGATGCCGGCTCCGGTCCTGCCGGGACAGCCGGGGATGCAGACGACGCTGCCGCCCGGGCCGATGCGGCCCTCGGCGGGTCCGCCGGCGCAGCTGCGGCCGGCCGGCATGGTGTTCCCGTTGGTCGTGCCCAGCGCCGGCATGCCGCCGACGGCGCGCTGGGTGATTGGACCGATCATCATGATCGTCATGGCGCTTATTACCGCAGCGGTTGCCAATCGCATCTGGCCGCCGGCCCAAGGGGTGAGCGCGGCGCCGAGCTTCCTTGCTGCCACCCGCAAGGTAACGATCCTCATCGAGCAGCCCGGTGCGGAGGTCCAGGTCGACGGCTCGCGGGTAGATAGGAAGGGGCCAAACGAAGTGGAGGTCAAAGGCGAGATCGGCAAGACCGCCCTGGTCCGCATCACCCTAAACGGCTACGAGCCCTACGAGGGCCGGCTGCTGTTTGCCAAGGACGCGCGGCCGCCGTTGCGGGTCAAGCTGCTCCGGCCGGGCGAGAAGCAGGCCAAGGTGATCGATCCGACGGTGTTTGATCCGCGTCAGGGCATCAAGACGCCGGATGAAGATGAACCGGCTACCAAGACCGACAAGACCGATACCGCTGCCGCGGACAAGACGGACAAGTCCGATAAGACCGACAAGACCGACAAGACCGACAAGACCGACAAGACCGACAAGTCCGATAAGACTGACAAGTCCGACAAGTCCGACAAGGGTGACAAAGACGACAAGTCCGACAAGTCCGATGATGACGAAGGGGATGACAAGCACGGCAAGCGCAAGAACAAGGGCGAGAAAAAGCCCAAGGGCACGATCACCATCATGGTTCGGCCGTGGGCCATCATCTACGTCGACGGCAAAAAGATTCAGCAGACGCCGATGCGCGACTACGGCCTGAGCTCCGGCAACCACACCCTCATCCTCGAAAACGCCAACAAGGGCAAGCGCGAGGTCATAAAGATCAAGGTCACGGCCGGCGAGAAACTGCCGCCGATAAGCCGCGTCTGGGACTAGGCCGCGGGCCGCCTGCGTCCGCGGGGCTGCGGCACCTACCCGGGCGCACATTTCTCACTTTACGTCGGGCCTTCCTGCGTGCCAAAAAGGCGGCATGCACCGCACCGCTACTGGTTTTGTGTTAGCAGGTTCGCTGTCGTTTTTTGCGTCGCTCTATGCCACCCCGGCCGCGGCGCAGAGCAAGCCGCGCGATGGCGCCGACGCGGAGCGCGCCGGCAAAGAAGGCGAGCGCCTGCTCGCGGCGCACGATGCCGCCGGCGCGATCAGCGAGCTTGGCAAGGCCTACAACCTGAGCCACAACCCGCGCTTCCTCCTGCCCCTCGGGCTGGCCTACGCCGAAGCCGAGCGGCCGCTCGACGCCCTGGACGCCCTGGGCCGCTTCCTCAAGGACGCCCCGGCGGTACCCGACGCCAAGCGCAAGGAGATCGGGACCAAGTTCGCGGTCATGCTGGATCAGGTCGCGGCGGTCGTGACCCTGGATGCGTCGCGCCAGAACGCCCAGGTGAAGGTGGACGGCCGGCCGGTGGGCGTGACGCCGATCGATACGCCGCTGCGCCTGCTCCCCGGCAAGCACGAGATCGTCATGATGCCGGCCGCCACCGACCCCTCAAGCGGGGCGCGCGTCCAGGTGGAGGTGCGGCCGGGCGAGCGCCGCTCGGTCAAGCTGGAGCCCGGAGCGCGCTCGCGCTTCTTGGAGCCGCAGTCGCAAAACGACGCGCCCGCCGCCGACAGCGAAGGCGATCCGGCCCGCCGCACCGACGCAGTCAAGCCCGTGGTCGCCGCCAACTCGCCGGCGCCCGCCGCCGCGAGCGGCACCGAGTTCCATGCCCGCGACATTTATAAGAAATGGTGGTTCTGGACCGGCATCGGCGCCGTCGCGGTGCTCGGGGTCGGACTGGGCGTCGGCCTGGGGACGCGCAATAACTCGGGCAGCTCGGAGCAGTTTCCCGGGGTTGCATCCTGGCCCGGCGGACCGATCAACGTCCGCCCGGCGGCGCTGGTCAGCCTCAGCGGGTCTCCGCTATGAAGGCACCGGGGCGAAGCGGCCGGCGGACTTCGCGCGGCGCCGCGGGCCTTGTGTTATCGGCAGGCCTTGTCGGAGCCGCCGGGCTGGCCGGCTGTGGGGAGAGCAGCGACGCCTGCAAAGGTGAGAGCGGGACCTGCCTGTCGGTCACCTTGCTGGGTTCCGATGGGGTGACGCGCGCCGATCAGCTGCAGGTGCAGTTTATGCGCAAGCCCAAGCCGGACATGCCGATGATGCCGCTCGGCAGCCCGCAAGATCTGCCGTTCAAGGTCGCGGTGCTGTGGCCCGACGGTCCCGCAACCTTGAGCATCCGCGCCATGCTCGGCGGGCAGCTGGCCGGGGTCTCGCCAGAGTTCTCGCTCGACCTGCGCAACGGTCAGCATCTGCAGCGCAAGGTGACGCTGTATGCGCCGCTGCCCGGAAGCAGCGAGACGCCCGACCTTGCCAGCAATCGCCCGGACATGAGCACCCCGGCGGACCTGTCTACGAGCAGTCCGGATCTGGCCGACCCGCCGGATCTGGCCGACCCGCCGGATCTGGCCGACCCGCCGCCGCCGGATCTGGCGATGCCGCCGATTGACTCGGCGGTTCCGCCACCGC
>CALFML010000427.1 GCA_937879845.1 uncultured Myxococcales bacterium | reverse complement strand
CGGCACCCCGCTGCTCGCGCAGCAGGGCCCCCGCCTCCGGCGCCACCCGCTCTCCGGCCATAACTTCGGGCTTCGACTGAGGCGCGGTTTGGCTGCCGGAAGGAAGCGCTACGGCTTAGCCAGCAGCGTTGGCGGCGACGAAGCGGCGATGAAGCGGCGAACGATCGCCGCGGCGCCGCGGACATCGCGGGCGTAATAGCGGGCGAGGAGCTCCGTGAGGCTCTGCTCATCGAGATCCCCGGCGCGGCCCAGCGCGGCGCGCCGGCGCGTGGTATGCGTATAGACGACCAGCGCCGTGGCGACCGAGAGGTTGACGCTCTCTGAGAAGCCGTACAGGGGGATCGCAAACTCCTGATCGCACAGGGCGCGCGCCTCCGCCGACAGGCCGAAGTGCTCGTTGCCGATCAGAAACGCCGCCGGCACGCTCGGGTCGAGCGCCTCCAGCGGCTGCGCCGCCCCCGGTACCGCCGCATACAGCCGGAAGCCGCCGCGGCGCAAGGTCTGCACGCAGTCAGCGGTCGCCGCGTGCTCGCACACCTGCAGCCACTTGTCGCAGCCCTGCGTCACCTTGGGCGAGGTCCGGAAGCGCTCGCGCTGCTGGATGACGTGGACGGTCAAGACCCCCATCGCCTCGCAGCTGCGCAGCGCCGCGCCGCCGTTGTGCGGGTCGTGCAGATCTTCCAGCACCACCGTCACGCCGCCGAGCCGCGAGCCGGCCACCGCGTCGATGCGGGCGGCGCGCTCCTCCCCCAGCGTCGGACGCAGCGCGGCGATGATCGCCGCGGCCGGCGCCGCCTGCAGCGCCGCTTGTTCCTCGACGCAGCTCGGCGCCGTCCACTCGGTGTGAGCGAAGCGGTCGGGAAGCTTGCCCGCGGAGTTTGCCAGGAGGCCCGGCACGGCGCGGCCCATCGGCTTACAGTCTTAGCTCGTCAAAGTGCGTCAGGTGGCGGAAGGCGCGGAAGCGCTCATCGATGCTCGGCCCGTCGAGGGTGCGGAAGCGGTGGAGGCTGAAGTCCTCGCAGCAGAAGCTGGCCATGGTGCTGCCGCAGATCATCGCCCGCCGCACCGTCCCGCCATCGAGCTCGCCCGGCTGCAGGTGGCGCTGGATGAAGCCCATGAAGCCGCCGGCGAAGCTGTCGCCCGCTCCCGTCGGATCGATCACGTCGGTCAGCGGCAGCGCCGGCGCGGCGAAGATCTGCTCGGCGTGAAACAGCAGCGCCCCGGCGTCGCCGCGCTTGATGATGACGTTCCGGGGCCCGAGCTTCTGGATCGCCCGCGCCGCCTGAACCAGGTTGTGGATGCCGCTGAGCAGCCGCGCTTCCTCGTCGTTGAGGAGCAGGAAATCGACGCGCAAAAGGACCTTGAGCAGCGCCTCGCGGCTGCCGTTGATCCAGAAGTTCATCGTGTCCAGGCCGACGAGCGCCGGGCCGTCCATCTGATCCAGCACCCGCAGCTGCAGCACCGGATCGATATTGCCCAAAAACAAGAGCGGCGAGCGCCGCGCCGCCGCCGGCAGCTTCGGCTCGAAGCCGGCAAACACGTTGAGCTGGGTGTCGAGCGAGGTCCGCTGATTGAAGTCTTTGGAGTAGCGCCCGTGCCAGCGAAACGTCCGTCCGGGCCGCCGCTCCAAGCCTTCGGTATCGACCCCGAGGTTTATGAGCAGCTCGGTGTGCTCGGCGGCGAAATCTTCTCCGACCACCGCGACCAGGGCCACGGGGCCGAAAAACGATGCCGCGGCGGCAAAGTAGGCTGCCGATCCGCCGAGGATCTCGTGCCGGCTGCTCTGCGCGGTCTCGATCGTATCGAGGGCAACCGAGCCGACCACGAGCAGTCCTTGCTTGTGACTCACGCGATCTCCTTGTAGACGGTGTAGACGGTCAGGTTGAAGAACCAGGCGGTGAGCCGGGTCCGGGCGGCGTTTGCCTTGGGATGTAGCGCCCGATGATCTTTTCCAGGCGGCTGTAGGCCGCGGGCGGGATGTGCTCCGGGGCGGTCATCACCGCGTACTGGGCGGCGGAGGTGCAGCCGCAGCGGCGCGGCCCGGCGGCGCCCACGAGCTTGGCGGTCTGGCGGACGATCTGCCGCGCCAGGGCGACGTTGCGGTGCAGCACCGCGACTACCTGATCGACGCTGACCGCGGCTTCGTCCTCGTGCCAGCAGTCGTAGTCGGTGCACAGGGCGATGGTGGCGTAGCACAGCTCCGCCTCGCGGGCGAGCTTGGCCTCCGGCAGGGCGGTCATGCCGATGATGTCGGCCCCCTGGGCCCGGTAGCCGAGCGACTCGGCGCGGGTGGAAAACGCCGGTCCTTCCATCACCACCGCGGTGCCGCTCGGATGGACGAGCACCGGCTGCGCCGCCCCCGCGGCGGTCTCGGCTTGCCGCACCGCGGCCTGCGCCGCCTCACCGGCGAACCGCCGCAGCGTCGCGCAGATCGGATCGGCGAACGAGATATGCCCGACCACCCCGTCGCCGAAAAAACTCGAGCGCCGGCCTTTGGTGCGGTCGATGAACTGATCCGGCAGCACCACGTGGCCCGGCCGGATGTGCTCGCGCAGCGAGCCCACCGCCGACACCGAGAGCACATACTCCGCTCCCAGGTGCTTTAGCCCATAGATATTGGCGGCGTAGTTGATCTCGCTCGGCAAAAAGCGATGGCCGCGGCCGTGGCGGGGCAGGAATATGAGCCGCACCCCGTCGTCCGGCAGCTCGCCGACGATGTAGGCGTCCGACGGGGCGCCGAACGGGGTGTCCAGCGCGACCTCGGTGACGTTAGAAAGCCCCGCCAGCTCGTACAGGCCCGAGCCGCCGATCACCCCAATGGTCTTGCGCGTAGACATTCGTGGCGCTCTTAGCACGCCGGCCCCGGCCGGGTCAACGCGCTTTTGCGAGGCAGAGGGGCCTTGTCAGGATATGCAAAGCTTGAGCCTTGACGGTCCGGGAAGCGTGCTTATTTTCGCATCTGGAAATCACGAACAGACTCGCGATTACATTCCCAGAACCGACGGTACGTGCGGGCTGGGGTTGTCGCCCGGAGGAATAGGATCATGGGAAAAATAATCGGAATCGACCTGGGTACGACCAACTCAGTTGTCGCCATCATGGAAGGCAAAGAGCCTAAAGTCATCGCCAACGAAGAAGGCGGACGGCTCACTCCTTCGGTTGTCGGGTTTGATGAGAAAGGCGAAGTCCTCGTCGGCCAGATCGCTCGCCGGCAGGCCATCACCAACCCGGAAAACACTGTCTATTCAATCAAGCGCTTCATGGGCCGCAAGCACGGCGAAGTCGGCGAAGAGTCCAAGCGCGTCCCCTATAAGATCATCGCCGCGCCCAACGGCGACGTGGCGGTGGAGATTCGCAGCAAGCGCTACTCGCCGCAGGAGGTCTCGGCCAAGGTGCTCGGCAAGCTCAAAAGGGCCGCCGAGGAGTACCTGGGCGAGAAGGTCAGCGAGGCGGTCATCACCGTCCCCGCTTACTTCAACGACGCCCAGCGCCAGGCGACCAAGGACGCCGGCCGCATCGCCGGCCTCGACGTCAAGCGCATCGTCAACGAGCCGACCGCGGCCGCTCTGGCGTACGGCCTCGACAAGGGCAAAGACCACCTCATCGCGGTCTATGACTTCGGCGGCGGTACATTCGACATCTCGATCCTCGAAGTCGGCGAAAAGGTCGTCGAGGTCGTGTCCACCAACGGCGACACACACCTGGGCGGCGACGACATCGACCAGCGCATCATCGACTGGCTGATCGCCGAGTTCAAGCGCGAGCAGGGCATCGACGTGAGCCGCGACAAGATGGTGCTCCAGCGCCTCAAGGAAGCGGCGGAGAAGGCCAAGATCGAGCTCTCGACGGTCATGGAGAGCGACATCAACCTGCCGTTCTTGACCGCGGATCAGACCGGGCCCAAGCACCTTCAGATCAAGCTCTCCCGCAGCAAGCTGGAGAAGATGATCGAAGACCTCGTGCAGCGCTCGCTGGAGCCGACGAAGAAGGCGCTGTCCGACGCCGGCAAGAAGGTCGAGGACATCGGCGAGATCGTGCTCGTCGGCGGCTCGACCCGCATCCCGATGGTGCAGAAGCTGGTGCGCGAGTTCTTCAAGAAGGAGCCGCACAAGGGCGTCAACCCCGATGAGGTCGTGGCGCTCGGCGCGGCGGTGCAGGCCGGCGTGCTCTCCGGTGAGGTCAAGGACATCCTCCTGCTCGACGTGACCCCGCTGACCCTGGGCATCGAGACGCTGGGCGGCGTGATGACGTCGATGATCCCGCGCAACACCACCATCCCGACCAAGAAGACCGAGGTCTTCTCGACGGCCGCCGATGGCCAGACCACGGTCGAAGTCGTGGTCACCCAGGGCGAGCGGCAGATGGCGCGCGACAACAAGATCCTCGGCCGCTTCCACCTGGATGGGATCCCGCCGTCGCCGCGCGGCATGCCGCAGATCGAAGTCACGTTCGACATCGACGCCAACGGCATCGTCAACGTGTCGGCGCGCGACAAGGGGACCAACAAGGAGCAGAAGATCACGATCTCCGGCAGCTCGGGTCTGACCGAGGCCGAGATCCAGAAGATGGTCAAGGACGCCGAGGCGAACGAGGCCGACGACAAGGCGCGCAAGGAGACCATCGAGGCGCGCAACCACCTCGACAGCGCGGTCTACCAGGCGGAGAAGCTGCTCAACGAGAACCGCGACAAGCTGCCGGAGGCGGAGCGCGGTGAGGTCGAGCGCGAGATCGAGTCGGCCAAGAAGGTCCTTGAGAAGAACCGCGAGGCCAAGGACGCCGCGGCGGCCAAGGAGCTCAAGGACACCGACGAGAAGCTCAAGAAGGCGCTCTACAAGATCGGTGAGATCATGTACCGCAACGTCGGCGGTCCGGGCGGTGAGGCCGGTCAGGCGGCGGCCAGCTCCGGCGGCCCGACGAGCGGCAAGAAGGACGACGGCGTAATCGACGCCGAGTTCACCGAAGAGTCCAAGTAATCCATAGCTAGGGCGCAGCAGCGGCTGCGCCTCACGCCGATGCCAAATCCCTCGCGCCCCAAGCGCGGGGGATTTTTTTTGCCCGCAGCCGGCAAAGGACCCCGCGGCTACGCCGACCCGCCACCGCCAAGCATGCGATAATGACCGTGAAGCGAGCTCGCTGACTCTTGGCTGGAGGACCATTTTTCATGCAAGCGGAGTCCCGGAATCCCCTGGTGCGCTACATGCACTGGCTGCACACCCGCTGGCCGGCCGGTACCGTCGAGCGCCTGCCGGAGGTGCGGGCCGATTTCAGCACCGCGGTTCCCGGCGTTTACATCGTTGGCGATCTCACCGGCATCCCGCTGCTCAAGTTCTCCGCCGACTCCGGCGCCCGTGCCGTCGAGACGATCGATGCCGACGCCCGCTTTCAAGCCCAGCGCAAGAGCCGCGCCGCCGATGTGCATGAGCTCATCATCATCGGCGCCGGGGTGGCCGGCATGGCGGCGGCGCTGGAGGCCAAGCGGCGCGGCCTGGAGTTTGTCATCGTCGAAGCGACCCAGGTCTTTTCGACCGTGGTGAACTTCCCCAAGGGCAAGCCCATCTACACCTATCCCAAGCAGATGACCCCGGCCGGGGCGCTGCAGTTCCACGCCGAGGTCAAGGAGGAGCTGCTCGACGAGATGCGCCTGCAGACCGCCGAGATCACGGTGCGCGCCGAGCGCGTCGACCGCATCACCCGCCACGGTGAAGTGCTGCACTGCGCGCTGGCCAAAAGCGACGGCCGCGGCCCCCGCTCCACCGTCCCCGGCGGCGCCACCGAGCTCAAAGCGCTGCGCGTGGTCCTGGCCATCGGCCGCAGCGGCAACTTCCGCAAGCTCGGCGTCCCGGGCGAAGATCTCGACAAGGTCTATAACCGCCTGCACGATCCCAAGGAATACGCTGGAAAAAAAGCCTTGGTCGTCGGCGGCGGCGACAGCGCGCTGGAGACCGCGATCGCCCTATGCCAAGGCGGCGCCGACGTCACGCTGTCCTACCGCAAGCCGGAGTTCTCCCGCCCCAAGCCCGACAACATCGAGCGCATCGCCGCCTTGATCAAGGACCCGACAGCTCCGGTGGCCATCGAAAATCCCACCTCCGATCGGGTGACCACCGCCACCGGCAAGTTCGCCACGACGAACCAAAAGCCCGGCTCGCTGCGGCTCTTGATGGCCTCCGAAGTGACCACGATCAGCTCGACCGAGGTCGTGCTTACCGACGCCAACAAGGCCACCGTCCGGATCGAAAACGACGTCGTGTTCAGCATGCTCGGACGCGAGGCGCCGCTCGATTTCCTCCGCCGCTCGGGCCTTCAGATAAGCGGTGAGACGAGCCCGCTCGGCTGGGGGCTGCTCGGGCTGTTCCTCCTTTTTTGCATCTTCCTCTATTCGTGGAAGTCCGGCGGCCCGACGGAGTCCTGGCTCGACCCCAGCGCCTGGGCCAACGCGCTAATCGCCCGCGCCCACGACCGCTCGACGCTGCTCGGGACGCTGGCGGTGTCCCTCAAGTCGCGATCGTTTTACTACACGCTCCTTTACAGCACCTGCATCGTGGTCTTCGGGCTGCAGCGCATCGCCCGCCGCAAGACGCCGTACGTGCGGCTGCAGACCTATACGCTGATGGCGGTCCAGGTCCTGCCGCTGTTCATCCTGCCGGAGATCATCCTGCCGTGGCTCGGCTATAACGGCCTGTTCAGCCACGGCGCCGGCCAGGCGCTCGGCGACAACCTCTTTGAGAAATACATCTCCGATGCCGAGTATGCCGCCAAGGCGTGGCCCGACTGGGGCCATCCGCGCGCCTACTGGCGGGCCTACGGCTTCATCCTCGCCTGGCCGCTGAGCGTCTACAACGTGTTCACCGACAAGCCGATGCCGTGGTGGCTTCTCATAAGCTGCCTGCAGACGTTCGTGCTCATCCCGCTCCTGGTCTGGCGCTGGGGCAAAGGGTCGTTCTGCGGCTGGATCTGCTCCTGCGGCGCGCTCGCCGAGACCATGGGCGACACGCTGCGCGAAAAGATGCCGCACGGACCGCTGTGGAACCGCCTGAACATGATCGGGCAGGCGGTGCTCGGGCTGGCGTTCGTGCTGCTCCTCATCCGCGTGGTAGGGTGGGTGTCGCCGGCGTCGTGGGCGGCGCGGTTTTTCCACCTGCTCCTCGAAGGAAAAAATCCCAGCGGCAAGCTCGTCACGTTCCTCAGCTACAAGTGGCTCGTGGACGTGCTCATGGGCGGCATCCTCGGGGTCGGGCTTTACTTCAAGTACTCGGGGCGGATGTGGTGCCGGCTGGCCTGCCCGCTGGCGGCGCTCATGCACATCTACGCCCGCTTTTCCCGCTTCCGCATCTTCGCCGAGAAGAAAAAGTGCATCAGCTGCAACGTCTGCACCTCGGTGTGCCACATGGGCATCGACGTGATGAACTTCGCCAACAAGGGCCTGCCGATGCAGGACCCGGAGTGCGTGCGCTGCTCCGCCTGCGTCCAGAGCTGCCCGACGGGGGTCTTGAGCTTCGGCATGGCCGATGCGAAAGGCCAGCCGCTGCGGCTCGACCGGCTGCCGGCGAGCCTGGTGCAGATCCGCGAAAACCCCGCCGCCCGCAAAAAGACCGCGACCGCCTGAGCGCGCGAGCCGCCGCAGTCCGCTGGCGCCATCGCGACCCCGCCCGGCCCGCTGCGAACCTAGCGCAAGTTCCTGCGACTAGGCCGGCCCGCCGGACAATTCGCCGTCGGGTCGCTTGGGAGTTTTATCCGAGGTTCGGCACATCGGCGGCAGGCTGCTACTATGCCGGCCGCATGTTGACCTACCTGCGCATCAGCAATTTTGCGATCCTCGACGAAGTGGAGCTGACGTTCGGGCCCGGGATGACGGTCCTGACCGGAGAGACCGGGGCCGGCAAGTCGCTGGTACTGGATGCGGTGGCGCTGCTGCGCGGCGGCCGGGCGAGCGCCGAGCTCATTCGCACCGGCGCCGATGAAGCGCGCATCGAAGCGGTGTTCGCGCCGCCGCCGGGCAGCGCCGCGGATGACGGCCTGCGCGAACGCATGGCGCGGCTCGGGCTCGATGCCGCGCCGCTTTCCGAAGAAGGGCTGGTGGTCCGGCGGGTGCTCGGACGCAGCGGCCGCAGCCGCATCCACGTCGCCGGGCAGCTGTCTACCGCCGCGGTGCTGGGCGAGCTATGCGGCGGTCTCATCGACATCAGCGGCCAGCATGAGCATCAGAGCTTGCTCGAGGTCAGCCGCCACCTGCGCCTGCTCGATCGCTCGGGCGTGCCGGTGGAACAGCTGGAGCAGATGGCGCAGGCCTTCACCCGGCTGCAGGAGGCCAGCGCGGCGCTGCAGGCCGCGTCGCTGGATGAGCGGGCGCGGGCCGAGCGCGAAGAGTTTCTGCGCTTCCAGCTCAGCGAGCTGGAGCAGGTCGACCCGCAGCCGGGGGAGGACGAGTCGCTGCGGCAGGAGCAGCGGCGCCTGCGCTCGGTGGAGAAGCTGCTCTCGGCGGCGCAGCGCGCCGAGACCTCGCTGTACAGCGGCGAAGCCAGCGTGCTGGAGCAGCTCGGTGTCGTCGGACGGGAGCTGCACGAGCTGGTCGCGCTCGATCCGGAGCTCGGCGGTTTTGCCACGCAGGTCGGGGAAGCGCAGGCGCTGCTCGAAGACGTGGCGCGCGGCGTCCGCCGCTACACCGATACGCTCGGCGCCGATCCGCAGCGGCTGCAGGAGATCGAAGATCGCCTGCACCTGCTCGGGCGGCTTTTGCGCAAGCACGGGCCGGATCTGGCGACGGTCCTGCGCAAGCGGGAGGAGATGGCGGCGGCGCTTTTGACCCTGACCCAGCATGAGGCGGCGCGGGAAGCGGCGCAGGCGGCGGTCAACAAAGCGCGCACCGCCGCCGCCGCCGTAGCCGCCGAGCTGTCGCGGGCGCGGCAGCAGGTGGCGGCGCGGCTGTCGCAGCAGGCCGGGGCGGCGCTTGCCGATCTGGCGATGAAAGGGGCGCGGCTTTTGCCGCAGCTTGATGCCCGGCCGGCGCAAAAAGGCGACGACTCCGCGCTGACGTTCCCCGCGGCCGATGGCTCGCTGCGGCGGCTCGGGCGCGACGGGTGGGATCGCTGCGAGCTGCTCCTGGCCGCCAATCCCGGCGAAGAGCCGCGGCCGCTGCACCGCATCGCCTCGGGCGGCGAGCTGTCGCGGGTGATGCTGGCGCTGCGCCGCATCCTGGGCCAGGCCGACCGCGTCGCCACCTGCGTCTTCGATGAGGTGGACGCCGGCATCGGCGGGGCGGTCGCCGATCGCGTCGGCAGCCAGATCCGCTCCCTGGCCCGCAACAAGCAGGTGCTGTGCATCACCCACCTGCCGCAGATCGCCGCCTACGGCGATGACCACTTCCGCGTCGAAAAGCACGTCGCCGACGGCCGCACCACGACGCGGGTGCGCCGCCTCAGCGCGGCCGAGCGGCGCGAAGAGATCGCCCGCATGCTCGGCGGCGCCAAGGTCACCGCCAAGAGCCGCGCCCACGCCGAGGAGCTGCTGCGCGAGGCCGACTCCGCCTAGCGGGACGGCCGCCGGCGGCACCGCCGCTCAGACGCGCAGGCCCCAGTGAAGCTTGGTGCGCAAAAGATCGAAGAACGAGCGCTGCGGCGGCCGGAAGATCGACAGCGGTCCGTCCGCGCAAGTGACTTGCACGATGTCGCTGCGCTCCAGCATCTGGCTCCACTGGCCGTCGATGGTCAAAAGGATGTTGTCGGCGCCGCGGCCCGGGCGGACCTCGACCAGCGACTCCAGCCGGGTGACCAGCGGCCGCGCCGTCAGCGTATGCGGGCAGATCGGCGACAGCACCATCGCCTCCAGGTTCGGCATCAGGATCGGTCCGCCCACCGCCAGGCTGTAGGCGGTCGAGCCGGTCGGCGTCGAGATGATGAGCCCGTCGGCGCGGTAGGTCGTCACGGTGTCGCCGTCGATGTACGTGTCGAGCTCGAACAACCGCGCCTGCGCCGGCTGGCTCAACACGACATCGTTTACCGCCGTCCGCTCGACCAAAAGGTTGCGCTGGTCCAGCGGGCCGCCGGCGTCGGTTTGGCGGTAGACGCGGCAGCGCAGGCGCTGGCGCGGCTCCACGGCCAGCTTGCCATCGAGCACCGCATGCAGCGTCTCGACCGCTTCCCCCGGCGAGCAACAGGTCAAAAAACCCAGGTGCCCGAGGTTGATGCCGAGCATCGGCACCGACCGGCTGCCCAGCAGCCCCGCCCCGTAGAGCATGGTGCCGTCGCCGCCCAGGACCACCAGGCAGCGCAGCTCGGTGGGCAGCTCTTCTTCGGTGACGGTGTGCATCTGGGCCAAGGCGGCCTCGCGCGCGCCGCCCGGCGGCACGCGGTCGCGGATGACGACCTCGCGTTCGCCGCGCTGCCGCAGCGCCGCTACCAGCTGCGTGCACAAATCTACGGCCTCAGGCTGGTCGCGCTTGAGCAGGAAGCCAATCGGTCTCATCGTGGACCTCCCGCCCTCTGCTCAGGCGACCGCGCTGCGTTTGCCGGATGCCGCCCGCGCCCGACTCAGATCGGCGCTGCCGCGATCCCGCAGATACTCCAAGAAAGTCAGCGCCGCCGGCAGCTCCACCGGCGGAATCTGCTCTATCAGCTCGCGCACCTGGCGGCGCAGCACGTCGCTTGGCCCATCGGTCGGCGCCACCGGCCGCGGCAGCTGCACATCGATGTCGGGTGGCGGCGGCACCTCGCCCCACGGCGGCGCCTCAGCCGAGGTGAGCGCATCGCGCTTGAACCACTCTTGGATGTGCCAGTGCAGGAGCTCGCCGCGGTAGGTGAACCAGCGCTCGCGCTCGGTGGGATAGTTGAGCAGCGCGTCCTTGAACCGCCGGAACGCCCCTTTGCCGTCGATGCTGATGATCAGGCGCTCCCGCAGCACCGGATCCACGACCCCGGCGACGAACCGCTCCATCCACTTGTACTGCT
>CALFML010000426.1 GCA_937879845.1 uncultured Myxococcales bacterium | reverse complement strand
CGCGGGCCGCGATCAGCCCATTTCCCTTTCCGCCCCCGAAGTCCCCCACGGACCGCCGCCCACCGAGGCCCAGCTGCAGCCCCGAGGCGTCACCTACGCCCGCGGCGCACTGGCGCTGCACCGGCTGCGCGGCGAGCTTGGAGAGGCCGCCTTCTGGAACGGGCTCCGGCTCTATGTGAAAGAGCGCGCCGGACACAGCGCCCGCACCGAGGATCTGCGTCGCGCCATGGAGGCGGCCAGCGGGACCGACCTGCGTGCGTTCTTCGCCCGGTGGGTCTACGCCCCGGCTCCTGATATATAAATGTCCCGGCCCGAGAGCCCCGGGCTCGGCTCAGCGGACGAGAGCCGGCCGTACCGCCGGGCGGCTTCACGGTCTGCGCATAAACAATCTGCCGCCACCCGCCCCGAAAATCTCCACCAGTTTCGCCGCCGGCACCGCGTACGTGCTAAAGTCCCGCTAATATGACTGCGCACCCACCGGTAAAGAATGTCGAAGCCAACGGAGTTCGTTTCGCCTATCTGGAGGAAGGGACGGGGCCGCTCGTGCTCCTGATCCACGGGTTCCCGGATACGGCGTACTCTTGGGATGAGGTGCGGCCAGCGCTGGCGGCGGCGGGTTACCGCGCCGTAGCTCCGTTTACGCGGGGTTATTTTCCGACGGCGGTTCCAGCGGATGGGAAGTACGATGCGGAGACGCTCGGTCGCGACCTCCTGGCGCTCATCCCGGCGCTCGGAGCGGAGCAGGCCGTCATCGTCGGCCATGACTGGGGCGCCAGCGCCGCTTATACGGCCGCGGCGCTTACGCCGGCGCGCGTGAAGCTCCTTGTGACCGTGGCGATTCCGCACCCCGCCGTCCTGCTGCGTCCGAGCCCGCGGCTCTTGTGGGGCGCCCGCCACATGCTGCGCTTCCAGCTGCCCAGCGCCACGTCGATGCTGCGGGCCAATAACTATGCCCATGTCGATGAGCTCGTGCGGCGCTGGTCGCCGGCGTGGCATCCCTCCCTGGACGAAACGGCAGCCGTAAAGGAGTGCTTCGCGCACCCCGGGGTGGTCGAGGCGGCGCTCGGCTACTATCGCGCCATCTCGCTGCGGCTGCTGCCGGAGCTGATGCAGCCGTTGCAGGTGCCCGGCGTGGCGTTCTCCGGCTCCAGTGATCCGGTGCTCTCGCGCCTGGATTATGAGAAGGCCCGCCGCTACTACGCCAAGGACTATGAGATCGTCGAGATGCCCGGCGGCCACTTCCTGCACCGTGAGCACCCGCAGCGCTTTATCGCCGAGCTGCTGCGCGTCTTGGGCGCGGCGAAACCGTAGACCCGGCGCGGCTGGCGCTGCCCGCGGTTCAAGACGCGGGCTGCCGGGCAGGTCTACGGCTCGGCAATGACGGAGCGCGGCTCCGTCAGCCGTCCTGCGTGAGCGCCGCCAGGGAGGCGCTCTCCCTTCCAAAGGTAGATGAGCCGCCAGCCGAGGCCGAGCAGAACCGCGCTCCCCCACAGAAACCCGCGATCCCACAGGAGGGGACTGCCGTTCTCATAGACGTGGTGGATCTGCAGCACCTCATGATCGATCGTCCCTTCGATCAGGTTGAACAGCGCCTAGGCCGACGCCTAACACCACGCCGGAGATGATGAGGGACTTCTGCGGGTCTTTCCCTGTATCTGATGCGCACATCCGGGCTACGCCGCGGGAGCTCGCCGGCGCCAATGTCGGCTAAACTAGCACGCGCTTGAACAGTCCGGTGAGTTCGCTCCACGCCCGCTCCGCCTTGGGCTCATTGTAGATAGGCTTGCCTGCCTGCAGCGGCATGTCTTTCACGCACCAGCCGTGCAAGGTAGCTTCGTACACTTCGAGCTTGGCCGGCAGCTTCGCTGCCTTGAATGCCTCGTCGAGCTTCGTTTTGGCATCGGGCTGGCTGGCATCGTCGTTCGCCGCCACGCCGAAGTAGTACTGCGCTTTCATCTTCGGCACGAGCAGATGCGGGCTCTCCGGCTTGTCGGTCACCAGCCCACCGCCATGGAACGAAGCTGCTGCGCCGATGCGCTGTGGGACGGCCGCGGAAGCCTGCATGGTCATAAGGCCCCCCATACAATAGCCGAACACCCCCACCTTCGCCTTGGTGTTCACTGTAGGCTGCGCATCGAGGAACGCGATGTAAGCAGCTGCATCTTGCCCGACTGCGTCGTTTGTAAGCGGAGCACGCAGCGCCGACAACTTGGCGCGATCGGCAGGATTGCTGAAGTCGAACGGCTGGGTGATACCGGGTGCCTTGGCGGCGCGATAATAGGGGTTGGGCACCAACACAGTATAGCCGCCGGCCGCGAGGCGCTTAGCCATATCACGCATCGCCGGCCGTAAACCAAACGCATCGGGGAACAGGATCACGGCGGGCCATTTGCCCTTGCCGTCCGGATGCAGTAGCGCGGCATCGCAGGTGCCGGCCGATGTCTTGACATCAACATCCTGCTCGACGACGGTGGATGTTGCCGCACCCGCGGGCCTCACGCCCGCCACGACGGCAGCGCCGGCGGCCAGTGAAAGTGCCGCGAAGTTGCGACGCGAGAGTGAGCCGTCTTGGAAGCCTTCTGGGGTCTGAGCGTCTTTCATGTAGAACTCTCCGATGAATTGCCGGGAATGCGGGCCGACTGGCGCCGCCTATGCTACCCAATCGCTCTGGATATATCGAGTCAGCGGCGGATGATTAGCTTGGTCGCGGGCTCGCACCAGGCATGGGGCGCATCCTCCCACGCGACCACTCGGGTCGCGATGGGGGCAAGGTCAAACGCCCCGCTCGCCGCCGCGGCCAGGGCTGCCGGTAGGTCGCGGCGGGCATCGATACGCCCGGTAGCAAACCGAACGCCGCGCGTGTACATGTCGAATAAGGGCAGCGGCACATCGACAAGATAGATGCCAACGCTGGTGCACTCGCCCCAGGCATCGGTGCTCGCCAGGCAGAACCGCAGGCCCTCCGGACGGCCGGTCGCATCGACGGTGATTGGGAAACGTCCGATGCGTAGTCCGGGCTCGCAGCGGGCGCGTACGGCGCGTGCCCCAAGCTTCTCGGAGACAGCGGCGCGCTCGTCCGAAGGATCGACGTAGACCACTTCGCCAGCCCCGAGCGCCCGCGCCGCTGACACGGCATAAAGCCCAATGCTGGAGGTACCGCCGCCGGCGACAAGGACGCTCGCCCCGGGCGCGCGGGACAAGGCCGGCGCGACCGTGCGCCAGCCGTCTATCGCATTGTCACCTAAAGCGGCGGCGGCCACCGGATCCAATCGCGGATCCAGCTTTACCAACATCGCATCGGCGTACGGTACAAGCAAAACGTCTGATACGGCGCCGCCGAACTCGCCTCCGAATAGCGTCCCGAGTCCATAAGCGGCGAGTTTAGGCACGGCGGTACACGAGCCGGTCATTCCCGCGGCGCAGCGCGCACAGGCGCCGCAGCTGATCTGAAAGGGAACCACGACCCGATCCCCCGTTGCGACCCGGTGTACCGCGTCGCCGACCGCGATCACCTCGGCAATGCATTCATGCCCAAGCGCGAAAGGACCCTGCGCCGGGAACTTTCCCCGGACAAAGGCAATATCGAGGTCGCAGCGCGCGACCGCGATAGGTCTCACCAGCGCCTGGAGGCTGCCCGCAATCTGCGGCGCTGGGACCTCGCGAAATTCAACTTGTCCGGGCGCGACGAATGTTAGCTGCTGCATGATCTCGCCATTTTATCCGCGCCTAAATTAGCTCTGCAGCATAACTTCCTTGGGGGCTCTTCTTTCGAATCTTGGCAGACGCTCTTGGTTGCTACGGGCCTGCAGTGCGATCTGGCTGTTCCAGGCGTCCGCGGTCTGCTTGTCACCGGACCGCCGCTTGGAGCGCCGGCTCGGCATAATTGATCGCTACGAAGAAATTACTGCCCGGTCGTCGTCTGTAGCTGCGCCAGCTGCCGCGGCGAAAGCAGGACGCGCGCGCGGTCCCAGTCAGTGCGAATCCAAGCGTTTACCTTGGTCGCCTGCATGCCGCGGAGCGCAAGGGCGGATACCGGGGTGCCTTGGATCTGACGCTTCTGATCGGATGCCGGCGCCTTCCTGTAGCCGGCCAGCTCTTGGACCTTCAAGCGCAGAGGCGCAAGGGGCTGCTTCTGGGCCGCCGGCACGAAAACCACTTGCGCGCACTGGACTTTTTCGGCGGCTCGGACCAGATCCTGAATCGCAATCACGCTCGGGTCATAGCTCACCAGGGTGACCTCGCGGCCGTCGATGAAGCCGGCTTCCGTGGTGACGACTCCATCCACCGCGCCGAGCTCCCTTTCGCCGGTCCAGAAGCACGCCATGGCGAACGCCGCGGTCGCAAGCCCTTCGCTCTTTTCGCTTTTGAGTATGCGCAGGTACTCAGGCACCGGGCGACCGGCTTTCTCCAGCGTTTCGATCATCCGCGCAGCGATTCCCTCCGTGGTCCAGACCCTGTCTTGCCGCGGGATGATATCGCGACCGTTCCCGTCGAGAAAACGCACGACCTGAAAGTTGAAAGCGGGCTCCTTGTAGCGTTCGAGGATCTCCCGGTCTGGCCCGCCTTTGCTGTTGTGGATGAGCAGCGGCGTAAATAGCTCCTCGACTGCCTCGGAAATCAGCGGATGCGCCATCACGTCGCGGCCGAACTGCTTGCAGCCGGCGCACCCCGGAACCTCCTGAAACAGCGCAAACACCGGCTTGCCGCTCTTGCGGGCCGCGGTCAGCGCCGCATCATGATTGCGTTCCCATCTTACCGTGCCTACTTCTTCGGGATTTTGATTTAGCACTCCGGCCTCTCCAGCTGTCCGCGGCAGCGCCGCCAGCTCCGGTTCGCCCAAGGTTACGCACACCATTGCCGGGATGCTCAGCCAAAAAACAGCTACTCGCATAGCGCCAGAGTATAGCATGCCGCAGCCGCGGTCTGCCAGCTCGGTGGCGCGCTTCCCGCAGCTTGTTCGTCGGGGGACGCGGCGCCGGGCGCGAGCGTAGCTGCTCAATCTTCCTAATTGGAGCGATGTGGCCCCGGCAGGCGCGGTTACTCGCCGGCGCGCGTACAGGTGGCGGTAAGGCCGTTGCCTGGGCCACAACCAAAGCAGCCAAGTGGAAGCAGCCGGCCTTGCTGGAAGAGCTCAAGGCTGTAGTAGAGGTTTTCGTGGTCGCTGCCGTCGAGCCACAAGGCGATCCGCTCCTCCCCGGCCAGCGCGACGGTCGCCAGGATGATATGCGCATGGAGGCGTAGCGGCCGGACTTGGCTTGGCGCCTTGTGATCCAGCAGGAAGATTCCGGCATAGAATAGGAGGGATTCGCTGCTGTCGCGGAGCTGGTCGTTCGTCGGCTCCGGGCCGAGCGGTGGGTGGAAAGCCAATGCGACCAGGCGCTGGTTCCGGCCGACATGAGCGAGATCCGCCGCCACCACCTGCTTGATATGGAGTTCATACCCGTTAGGTACCGCCAGCGCCTTCCGCCCGGCTTGCGCTAGCAACGTCTTTTCCGCGCTGGTAAGGGGCGGGCCCGGGTCGGGCTTTGGGCCCTCGATGTACCGCTTTTGCCCGGACGGGTCACCGCCCAGGTACGCCGTTACCGCGGCGAGTCGCTTTACCCGGCGCGCCTCCTGCGGCGGCCAGACACTGTAACCGTTGACTGGCAGATTGACATTTTCCACCGCCAGTCCGTGAATCGGTTTCTCATAGCACTCTTCAGAGAAAGGCCGCGCCGGCAAAGGCCCGGCCCTTCTGGCGCGCAACCTCGCCAAGGTCTATCTGGCGGCATTGCAGGATCCTGAGCTGACCTCGCTCCTTGAGCAACCGAGCCTGGCCGCATTGCGCGCCCAACCCCCAGGCAGCGCCGTCTTGAGGACCTGGAATCCGGACTGGATCGCCTATTCCGCAAAGCACGGGCGGCTGGCCGTGCTCGATCCGCACGATGGGCTGCGGGTCTTCTCGCTCAAACCGGGAAGACTGGATGCCGTCCTCGATTTAGGAAGCCGCATCCCGCGCTGGAGCGGTGACGGAGCGGTGACCCTGGCCGCGCCGGAAGCCCGCATCAAGATGGAAAAGAGCGCCAAGGCGACTTTTGACCGGAAGCTGCCAACGGTAAACCGCTTCCTCGCCGATCTGGGGTTCGTGGAGGTGACGCGCCGTGAGCTCGGGAAGCTCGATGGCGAGCCAGATTCCTACCATGACGTGCTGTTTCCCGGAAGCGGGATGAAGCTCGTATTTGATGGGGAGAACAAGCTGCGACTGGTTTATAAGACGCGCACCATTGCCGAAAACGATGGGCTATGGGGCAATCGCCTGAACAAGGTGATCCTGTTGCCCGCGCTCAACACGCTGGTATGGCAGTGGTCGCGAAGCCACGGAGCCACCGATTGCCATCGGCAGGCCGGCACGGAGATCCTATTTCCCGCCAAGGATGCCGGGGTCCGATAAGGACACGCTCAGCCACCGCGACCCCGAGCCGAGCTCCCCGGCCGTGGTCTTGGCGCTCTCCGCCCACCAAAAAAGTGGAGCTTGCGGACGCAGGCGGCTGGATGGAATCGATAGATCCTTCTGGGGGGTCACACGTTGAACCGATACCGCATCTGTCGCACATTGGTGAATTTGCTCAGGAGCCTGGTGATGATCCGGAAGTGCTTGCTCACGGCGCTGCTCGTTGTTTTTGTCCAGCCGGCCCGCGCGGAAACGCCCGCGCTGTCAGTTACCGGCAAGATCGACTCGGTGATCGTCTTCTCCGATCGCGCCGTGGTGCGCCGCGTGCAGGCGCTGCCGGCCGACAAGGGAAGCGGCGTCGTGCGCTTTCACAGCCTCCCCGTGGCGCTCGTGCGCGACTCGGTGCGCGCGGCGGGCAAGGCCGTGACCATCACCGGCGTCTCGGTGCGCGCCACCGAGCCGGCGTCGGAGCGCGAGTGGCTCAACGACCCGCTCAAGGTGACGGTCGACCAGCTGGATCAAAAGCTCAACGCCGAGCGCGACCGGCTCGCGAACTTCACGGAACAACTCCGCCTGCTCGGCAACCTCGCAGCACTGACCACGGCGCAGAGCGATCACGAGCTGCGGCTTGGCACCATCAAGACGGACGGCTGGAAGGCGGCCGTCGAGTTCATGGAAGAGAGGCGCGGCAGCTACCAGGTCAAGATCCGCGCCGCCAACCAGGTGATCCAGACCCTGCAGCGCGAGCGCGACGAGGTGGCCCACAAGCTGAACGAGGCGATGACGGCGCGCCGCCGCTCGTCCTTCGAGGTGGATGTGACCTATCACGGCAAGCCCGGCGTCGATGGCGAGGTGTCCCTGGAGTACACCGTCACCAACGTCTCGTGGACGCCGCTTTACGACCTGCGCGGGTCGGCGGAAGGGGGGGCATACTACCTTGTCTCCAACGCCAACATCCGGCAGACCACGGGCGAAGCCTGGGAAGACGTCAGCATGACCCTGTCCACCGCGCGACCCGCCGTCGGCACCGCGCCCGGGATGCTGCAAGCGTGGCGGGTGACGGCGGGCTCGCTCACGCCGCCCGGCGGAAGCACGCGGCGCGCGGGGAGCGCGGACAATCGCGCAGATGATAATGCCCCGGCGGAGTCCCCGGCGGGGGAAGCCCTCTCCTCGACGACCTTGACCGTGCAGCTCCCCGGACGCGAGACCATCGCCAGCGACAATGCCGATCATCAGGTCACGCTCAAGTCCAGCAAGCTGGCGGCCAACCTTTTGCACGTCGCGATTCCATCGCTGACGGCTCAGGTGTTCCTGCGCGCGCGGCTCAATAACGGCACCGGGATGCCCCTATTTCTGGGCAAGGTCTCGGTATTTCTCGATGGTAACTTCGTGGGGACCTCGGCGTTCAGCCACCTGGCGGCGGCGGGCGAGGACTTTGACATTTACCTGGGTCCGGATCAGCGGCTGCAGGTCAAGCGCACGCTGCTCAAGGGGGATGTCGAGGGCTCGGGCGTGTTCGCCAAGAAGGTCACCATCACCAATCAGTGGCAGATCGAGATCGCCAACTACTCCGGCAAAAACCGGCAGCTTTTGATCTACGACCAATTCCCGGTGTCGGGGGATCCGAGCATCGAGACGAAGTTCATGGGCGCCTCGCGGGCGCTCGATCACAAGGACGCCAACGGTCTTTTGACCTGGCGGTTCGATGTCACGCAGGGCAAGCGCGAGCACTTCGACTTTGCCTATGCGCTGACGCTGCCGCGGACGATGTGGGACCGCTTCGAGCAGCAGCAGGCCGAAAACGAGCGGCAGCGCGACCGTACGCAGTATAACTTCGACGCGGACGTGAGCGCCGGCGATCTTTCCAAGTCCCCGCCGGCGCCGAGCCCCGCCGCGCCGCCGGCCAGGGCCCGGCAGATGTACAACCTGGAGCAGATGATCCAGCGGCGCTGAGCTTCTTATACATGGGGCGCTTGCCTGTGCCCCGCCATCGACAAAGCCGATGAAGTCTCCCCCCGCCGCGTGCCTCCCGCGCGGGGATCAAAATCCGGACAAATCTTTCTGCTCATGTATTCAGTGGGAACAACGACGGCGCTCCTGCGCAAGGGAGCAAAGCCCGGCAGGCGCCGCCGACCGGTGATTGGGGCAACGGGAGCGGCCTCGGCTTGCGGCGGTTATTGACTTGGTAGCGGCTGGCCGCGGGCGTATAAGATGGCGCCATGCGGATCGGGCTCCAGTCCTGGGGAACAGAAGGAGATCTCAGGCCCTTTCTCGCGCTGGGCCAGGCGCTGCAGCGGCGCGGGCACGAGGTCGAGCTCGTGTTCACGGGAGTCGAGGGCAAGGACTTTTCATCCCTGGTTCGGGCGGCCGGCGTCGCGACGCGCTTTGTCGACGATGGCTATTTCGTCGCCCACCGCGCGGAGCTCGCCCGGCGGGCGCGGGCGAGCCTGAAGCTCGGGAGCCCGCGGCGGCAGTTCGAGCTCATTTTGGCGGATCTGATGGATCCGGTTGTGGACTCGATGCTCGCGGCGGCCCGGGAGCTCGCCGACCGCAGCGACATCGTCGTCGGTCACTTCCTTTCGTATACGGCCGCCGTGGCCGCCGCGGAGCGCGGGCGGCCGTTCGTCCTGCTCGCCCTGCAGCCCGTATTTGCCTCCGCGCACTACCCGCCGTCCGGAGCGCCCGGGCTTGGCCGCTGGCTCAACCCTATCTTATGGCGGCTCGCCGAAAGCTTGATGAGCGCCGCCCTGAGGGGCCGGATCAACAGCGCCCGCACCCGCTGCGGCCTCCCAGCGCTCACGCGCTTTAAGCCCGCGGACCTGGGCGACCCGCGCCGCGTGCTGGTCGCCGTGTCTCCCGCGCTCTTCCATCGGCCGCCCGACTTCAGCCCGCACATCGAGGTCTGCGGATTCCTCGAGCTTGCGGAGAGCGAAAAGGTGTGGGAGCCCGAGCCCCATGTGGCCCGGTTTCTCGACTCTGCCCCGCCTGTGTTCCTGTCGTTTGGCAGCATGTTCGGAGTGGACGATGAGCTGACGATGAAGTCGGTCGAAATTTTCGCCGCGGCCCTTTTCTACTCCGGGACCCGCGGCATCGTGCAGGCGCCTAAGTCGGTGATCGCGCGGGCGCCGCAGCAGGATAACCTCTGCTACATCGAACGGGCGCCGCACGCGCAGCTGTTCCCGCGGTGTTCGGTGATCGTGCATCACGGGGGA
Source organism: uncultured Myxococcales bacterium (assembly GCA_937879845.1). Classification (GTDB taxonomy): domain Bacteria; phylum Myxococcota_A; class Polyangia; order Palsa-1104; family JAEUJZ01; genus CALFML01. Next base: position 1,287 of record CALFML010000426.1, on the reverse strand, counting down.
GCCGGCACGATGCAGTCTGCGGTCCAGGCCGGGCGCGGCTCCGTGGTCGTTCCACATGCGGCGGATCAGTTTTACTGGGGCGACCTGCTCTATGCGCGCGGCGTTGCCGCCAAGCCGCTAAAGCGCTCGGTGCTCGCCGCACGACCCCTGGGTCGCAGGATTCGCGCCGTGCTCGACGACGCCGCCATCTCCGCGCGGGCCGGAGCGCTCGCCGCGGCGCTGCGCGCCGAGAGTGGCGCGGTGCGGGCAGCGGAGCTCATCGAGCAAGCGGCTACCGCGCCGCCGCGCGCCGCGGGGTGATGTCCGAAGCGCAGGCCGCGGCACTCCGCCTGGCGGAACGGACGGCACTAGACTGACATAGGAGCTGCGGCGGATCTTCGGGTCAGGTTGCGGTCGAATCGACACCAAGCTTCTCGCGCTGCCGATGCGAGAGGTATTTACCAAAGCCGGCCTGTATGACCTGCCCTGCGGAGGGAAGGTATTTGTCGACAATCCCTTCCTTCAGATAGAAGTAGTCGGCAAATCGCTTCAGGCAGTGCGGACAGCTCGGGAGCTGGTCCATGCTCGGCGAGCAGGAAGAGGCTCGTTTCTGCAAGTCCATGAGGTCGGTGTACCAAGTCTCGCACTCATAGCACTGCACCCATATGTGACCGCACTCCGGGCAGCGCAGAAAGACCAGGTCTTCGTCGCCGCAGCAGTGAAAGTATGCGTACTCTACATCTTCGTCGGTCAAAAGCTGCGGGTCGCGGGGTCGGATGGTTGACACGATCGAATCCTTGTCGCTGAGCTCTTACCGGCCGTTCCATTATAGGATTCAAGCCGGGTGTGCGGTGCGCTATTGTGCGGTTGAGCCTGAGATGGGTCCGCTCCAGGTTGCGGTCCCCAGTGAAATCAAAAAGGAGCAAGCCGTTGGTTTACCGCCCGCTGTTTTCTACACTGGCACAAGTCGCTCGACAATCGGTCATGCTGCGGCGCATCGCGGTTGCTGCGGTGCTCGTTCTTTGCGCCGCGCTCGGTCCCGCTTCGGCCGGCTCTCCCGGCCCCGTCACCGGCTGGGTGGACGGGGTCCTGGGGTCTACCGGCGCCCACTACATCCAGGGCTGGGCCTGCGAGCCGGGCAACGCCAACGCGCTCACCATCCACCTTTACACGGGCGGTCCGGTCGGCAGCGGCCAGCTCTACGGCGCCTCCTTCACCTGCAAGGACTGGACGGCCAACGCGGGGAACAAGCAGACGGAGGGTCAGCCCCGCGTCGGACACTCGTGGCCGGCCAACTCGGGAATGAAC
>CALFML010000425.1 GCA_937879845.1 uncultured Myxococcales bacterium | reverse complement strand
TTCCGATCTCGTCGCCCACCAGGCATACTCGGTGGGCAGCATGGACTGAACCACCGTGTGGCCTTGGGGCGCAAAGCACGGATCATCGTTGTAGACCCGCACATAGAGGTGTGCGAGCTTCCGCCCCCCGACCTCAAAAGGGGCGAGCCTGTCGATGATGAGCAGGGAGGGGAACTCCCTGTAGGCTTGCTCGACGCCGAAGCTGGCGAGCACGATCGGGTCAAAGAGCTTCCAGTCCGCGAGCCGTCCGCGCGTTGCCGCGGCATCATATCGGCCGCCGAGCAGGCGGAGCACGGTCTCCGGTGCGCTCGCGGTCGATACCACGGCGTCACCGTGCACGATCGTTCCATCGGCCAGCTGCACCCCGCACGCACGCCCATTTTCAACCAGCACCTCATCGACCGTTGCGCGCAGCATGACGGCACCGCCGAGCTGCCGATAAGCGCGCTCCAGCGCGCCGCGAAACGCCGCGGTGCCGCCGACAGGCCGGGACAGAAGGCCCTGTTCCAGGTACCCCAGGATCACGAGGAGATAGAGCGCAGGCGCAGTCTCCGGAATCAGGCGCACGAGCGCCCGCTGGAGCCGCTCACTCTGTAGATTTTCTTTCACCCAGGTGCCCAAGGGCTTCCAGTAGTGAGCCAGGAATCCGAGCTCCCCGCGCAACGCCCAGAGAGAGCGCAGCTGTTCCCGAAAGCTGCCAAGCCCTGGATTGGAAATTGGCGGCTGCATCGCCATGATGCGCTTGGCGCCTTCGCGCATGCGGCAGAGCTCCGCGGCGTCCGATGGCGCAATGGCGGTAAGACGCGTCATCAGCGCATCAAGGTCCCTCGTCACGGTAAATTCGGTGGCATCCTGCACATTGCGATACGTCATCCAAGACGAGAGGGTGCGCAGCGGTACTTCGGGAAGGATGCCGAGCTCGTTGTAGAGCTGAGTGAACGCGCCGCCGGTCAGCCAGTGGATGCAGCCGTCGATGAGATAGGGGCTGCGCTGCCAGGCCGTGCAGACCCCGCCGAGCGCCAGATGGTGCTCGATGATCGTGGTCTTGTAGCCGCTGCGCTGTGCGTAACAGCCAGCCGACAGCCCGGCGAGGCCGCCCCCGATGATCAGGAGGTGTCGTTTTTCCATGCGTAGCCTATTTGCAACTCTTATACCGGAGACTGGCCCGGGCACTCGGGCCGCGCGGACGCCTGCTCAGACCCCTCACTAGAGGCATCACTCGCTTGCCGCATGGCCGGTGGGCCCGCACATTGTTAAGTCCATTCTTCGCGGAGCGAGCCGGCATCCTAATCTGGGCGCGGGAAGCGGTGCGGTTCATGCGGCGAGCTGGGTTGGGGCGGCGCATGGTATTCGGCTGTCTTTGTCAACACGGGCGCGCTAAGGACTACGGGATCCACACCGCTCATGAACTGGAGCATCTCATCGAGTAGGCGCAAGCCGGCGGCGCTGCACTGCTCGGGCGGCAGCAGGGGGCTTACGCCCTGGCGGGCGCGATCCCGCTTCGCTGCCAGCTGATTCAGGATGTAGCTGATACGGATCCCCTCGTTGAGCTTCAGGTACTTGATCTTGTCAGCGCCCATCTCGGGGGTCCATGTGGAGTCATCCTTAGCGACAATCTCTCCGTTCTTTCTAGCGATCTGGGTGGCGTGATGCAGTCCAACTACCTCCCACTGCTGGTTGTATACAGGCGCACCGGAAGATCCGCGCTCGGTGTCGGCTTCATATGCCAAATAAGGGGAGTCATCCCGCCGCTCGATCAGTCGATTGCTCTGGACGATGACGACCTTGGGCTGCCCATAGGGGTGTTGAATGATGAAGACCGGCTCGCCTCTGTTGATCTTTCCCTGATCGGCGGCGAGGCGATTGTAGCCATACGCTTCGATGGAGTGCGTATGGCTCACCAAGTCCTTTGGCTCCACGGCGATCAGCACATAGTCCAGTTCGTGCCACGGGCTCGTCAGCAGCAGCGTCGCCGGATCCAGCCGAAACGTCGTGGCGCTGGGAGTGATGCCGTTCGGCTCTTTCTCATAATCGAACTCGGCAAACGAGTGCCGCGAGATCTCTTCGAGGCCCTGCCCGCCGATATCGGTCCAATCGAGGACATGGCGGTTGGTGAGCAGCAAGCGCGGACCAACCATGAATCCCGAGCCGTACATCTCGGCGCCGTTTGCAGCATCGGCGCGGATTCTGGCCACGGTCCGCCGCAGCTCGGCCCCGCGAGTGAGGAACCAGACCGGCATGAACTCCGAGCCATCGATGACCCGTTCCAGCTCGCCCGCCGCCATCGTGCTCAGCCGGTCGGAAGGCGTGGAGTCAAGCTCTTGCGCAACCCCGCTGGTTTCGAGAATCCGTTCGACGAGCGGGTGCTTCAACAGGCGCTTTAGCCGCAGCCTGACCCGCTCGGGCGACTCCAGTTTGTGCAGCGTACGCTCTTCCGCGTGCTTATGGACCGCGCTAGCCGCGCTCTCCAGCAAATCCAACCGGTTGGAGGCTTCTAGATGCGCCCTGGGCAAGGTCGCCATTAGGCTTTCCTCCGGTTCAGGCAGATGTCGCGGGTTTGCGCAAGGGGCCGGCGCGCATACGGCCAGGCGCGCTCCGGGCCCTCAGAGGCAGCGGGCACTTCGACCTGTGCTTCGGCGAGATAGTTGAAGTTCAGACCGGTCCGCTCGCAGATCTCTTCTACCGTGACCTGGAAGGTCTGCGGCTCGAAGCGCTCCAGACCGTCCAGGTCTTTGATTAACTCTGTCTGCTCCAGAATATACGCCGACACCTCCAGGGTCTTGTCCTTTCTGCCGGTCACGGCGATCTTCCAGAACGCCATGGGCAAGCGGATGCCCCGGTAAAGGGGGTCCTCCTCCGTGGTGATGGGTCCGGTGAAGATCGTCATCTTCGAACCCTGCTGCTGGGCACTGCCGAGCAGGTAGTTCTCAATCCCCTGCCACGTTTCGTCGTTTTGATTGAACTGCGCATGCTGCGGCGAGCAGTTGGTGTAAGTGAACGTGTCGAGCTCGGCGGCGACGGCATCGTCTTCGGAGCCCCAACAGGGATCGAGGCGCCGGACCAGGTGGCCGCGATCCAGCTGGTTGCGCACGTACAGCTCGCCGCCGATCTGCTCGGACTCGGCAATCCGCGAGTCATAACACCAGGGGTCCTTCGTACGGCGCAGGTCGCGGCTCCGCGCGCCATCGATGTTGACCGCGGTGTAATAGGCCAGCTGGCGACGCCGATTCATGACAATCGAGAAGTGGTGGTAGGGCAGCACAGTGCTATCTTCGCCCGACCTGGCCTTGCTGTTCTTTGCGGCGCTGCGGCGCTGCTCATCCGTCAGGACTGGCAGTGGAACTGCAATCCCGAGGAAGTTCGGATCGTATCCCTTGCGGTTGGAGTAGTCGATTCCGCCCCGCTCCAACCCCGGCCCCGCACCGGCATCGGACTTTTGCTTCATACAGATTCCGGTCGATGGAGCGGCGCTGCCGAGAGAGACAGTAATGCGTAGCGGTACCTCGAAGGTCAAATCGCTCATGGTTCGTGCTCCTGTAGGCGGACATTCATCGGAAAGGCCTGGCACCCGCCGGCTCGTGGTCTTGCTGGAGGCGAGTTAGCACGCGCCGTGCCGGTCCAGCCAAGGGGCGCTGCGGTCCGTCGCACGGAGGGCCGCGAGGCGGCTGCGGTCCGGTCACCCCGAGCGTGCGAAATCCTTGCGAGCACGCGCGGATCCTGCGCAGACTTTTCGGCCCGTTCGGTGACCCACTGCGGGCCGGGGGACTCATGCTCATGCTTCTCCGGCGCGCCCCCACGCTGCGCCGCCGGCGTGGCGGAGCTTCGCGCAAGAACTACCGCATCGGCGGGGCAATCTGCAATATTTGCGCGAACCTCTAAACTTTCAGCGATTCTGGTGCGGGGCTCAGCGCCGTGGCTACAACGGTTCGACGTGCACCATCACATGCGCGACGTCAGGCTCGCCGCACAGGTGCTGCTCGACCCTGTGGCCAAAGACGTGCGCTTCGTTCAGCGAGAGCTGCCCATCGGTCCTGACCGTCAGCTGCACCCGCAGCCTGGTTCCATGCCATAGCGCCACCACATCGCGGACTTCCAGCACCCCAGGAACCCGGGCAGCCAGGGCGGCGAGCTCTTGGCGCCGCGATGCAGCGGCGTTCTCACCAAGCAGCAGCGACACGTTTTCGCGGCCAAGCTGCAGACCGGCGTAGGCGATGTAGATCGCAGTTGCGATGGCCAGAAGCGGGTCGATAAGGAACAGTCCCGCGCGGGCCAGCGCGAATCCGATGAGCGCCGTGCAGCCGACCAGGACATCGTTGCGCGAATCCACAAGGAGCGCGGCCATGACCGGGTTGTGCCCCTGGCGCAGGATCGAACGGGCGCGCAGGGCCGCCGCGCTCTTGAACGCCACCTTGACGGCAAAGACCGTCGCGAGCGGCCAATCGAGGTTCGGACGCGCGCCGCTGACAAGCGCGGTGACCGCTGACCGTAGCACTTCGGCAGATAGGACGCCGGCCAGCACCGCGACAATCAGCGCGGCGATGGGTTCGGCGCGGGCGTGCCCGTGCGGATGTTCGGCATCGGGAGGGCGGACGCCGGAGCGCACGCCCCACCCCAGCGCCGCCGCGCCGATGAAATCGGACA
>CALFML010000424.1 GCA_937879845.1 uncultured Myxococcales bacterium | reverse complement strand
CGCCGCAGGCTCGCTGGTATGGTCCGGATCGAGCTCGATCGTCGGGCCAAGCGCAGGGGCAGCGGGTCGGGCCCAGGCCGGCATCCCCGGGTCCGGGCGGTTGGCTGAGGGCGCCGCGGCGGCAGCACCGGCCGGCGGGGAGCTCGATGGACTTGGCGCAGCAGCGGGTGCGATCGCAGCCGTCGAAGACGCAGTGCTTGGCGAGTTTGCTCCGGCGGCGACTGGGTTCGATGCGGATGCGGCGCGTCCGGGGTCCGGTGCGGAGACGGGGGGCAGCTCGCCCGCTGCGGCCTCTTTTGCAGCGACAAGACCATATAAAATGATCCCGGCCAGGATGATTTTGAAAACGATTTTCATTTCCAGAAATACAAATACTGGATGCCGTTCGCGCTGTCAACAGCCCCAGCTGCGTGATGCTACGAATGCGGAACCTTTGTCGTTTTTGACAAGGCGCGATTCGCCCTTCGGGGACCCCCCACAGGCTCCGAGCAGGTCGTAGCACAGTCGGGCACAAACCCGGCTCACGTCAGCAAAGCGCTGACTTGTAGCGGCGCAGCTCCCCCCGGAACTGCGCTTGCTCAAGTGGGTGCACCTGGATTCGAACCAGGGACCTCAGCCTTATCAGGGCTGCGCTCTAACCAACTGAGCTATGCACCCATGCCCCGCGTGCGACTGCAAAGACCGCCAACAGAGACTTGGTCAACTACCATGCCTCTCTTAGGCGTGTAAAGAAAAATTTTTGGGAAGGCCTTAGGGCAAAGCGCGAAAAATCCCGAGCCTTTAAGACTTGCTGGGGACGTTTGGGGAAATTCGTCGGCCGCGCGCGCTGCCAGGTCGCCGCGGCGCCTTACAGATAGACGCGCGGCGTCGTCGTGTTGTGGCAGGTGTTGCAGTCCACGCGCACCGATTGCTTGGTGACCGGATCGAGGCCGACCAGCGTGGTCATGTACATCTCTTTTGTCGGCTGGTCCGACGGCCCGGTAAAGACGCGGATGCGCAGCGGGGTCACGAAGAACCCGGTCGAGTAGAAGTTGCCGGCTTCATTGCTCGTGAGGGTGCCGCCCGGCTGGACATCGTTTTTACGGTAGCGGCCCATCGGATCGTCAGCGGTGTAAAGCACCTGGATCGTGACCCCCGCCTGTCCGGGCGAGTTGCACTTCGCGCTCCCGTCCGAGTAGATGGTCCCCGCCAGCGTCCACGGCGAGTTCTGCGCCTGGCCGCCGCTGCGATGGCACGCGCCGCACACGCGGCCGGGCAGCATGGTGGCGCCGGCCTGCGTCTGGGTTTCGGTGGCTTCTTCGCCCGGACAGCTGGCTATCGCCTCAGCGGTCAGCTCCAAGCCGGTGGGTTCGTTGCAACCGCCAAGGCCCAGCAGCGCCAGGCAGGCAGCGCGGAGAGCGAGCGGCACATGGCGGCGAGCCAGCGAGAAGCCCCTGCGCGAAATCATATTCATAACTCCTTTCAAGACCGTCTCTACCAAGACGACGCGGGCCATATGAGCAGTACGTAGTGCGACCTGCGTCCCCGCTCCGTAGCCGGGAGAGCCTTGCAGCAGGACACGCGGGCACCCTGCCCCATCATACCTTTTCCGATAGTCGCAGGCCCAGCGGAATCAGGACCCGGCCGCGGGACAGCGATTAGCGACGGCTGCGCAGCCAAGCCGCCAGGAGCGCGGCCAGGCCCAGGAGGAGAAATGTCGCGGTCCACAGGATGTACTTACGCTTGGCCGCCGCCTGCTCCAGCGAGCGCGGAGTCGCGCCCGAGCGGTCGGGCAGCGATCCCCAGAAGCTGTCATCGCGCTGCGGCCCGCAGGAGCGGAAGCGCTCGACGATCTCACCGGGCTCAAGGCCGACGGTGCGCGCGTAGCTGCGGATGTAGCCGATCGCGAACACGGGAGCCGGCAGCGCATCGAGGCGCCCTTCTTCGATGGCGCTTATCCAGCGGTCGGCGATGCGCGTCCGTTTGGCCACATCGGCGATGCTCAGACCGCGCCGCTCGCGCGCCTCGCGCAGGAGCGCTCCACCGGGAACTTCCGCGCGCGCGACGATCGTCGTGACCTCGGGCGCGGCAAGCCCCGCGCGGCCGCCGGTCTGGGCCGCAGCTGGATCGGTTTCCGCTGACAAGTGCGTCACCGCGTGCAGCACCGCGGCGCTGGCGGCGCGCACCCGGCCGGAGCCGCGCGCCGCATCGCTGCGAGTCCCCGCGCTGCCGGGGTTGCGTGAAGCTTCGCCGGCGCTGTCAAGCGTGGGTCGTCGCCGCTCTTTTGCCTGCGCGCTTCGCAAGTCGGACTCCTTCGTCGTTATACGTTCTGGTCGGGCTCCGGTCGAGCTCACGACAGCGGCTGAGGCTGCTGCCGATTGGCTTACTCGTCGTGCTTTTGCACGCCCATGCTCGATTGTCAACCGACGACAATCACTTTCTGTTACAAGCGAGAGTTATGGTGATGGGCATTTCGCGAAATCTCTCCTCAGCAGATGGAACTCCCCTCTGCGCCGACCTCTATCCCCTGCCGCCCACGGCCGCCCCGGCTCCCACGGGAGTCGAGGCAGCCGCGCCCGGCAGCGGTTCCGCCGCCAGCCCGCCCGCGCGCGGCACCGTGGTCATCCTGCACGGCTACTGCGAGCACCGCGGCCGCTACCGCCATGTCGCCGCGCACCTGAACCGCCACGGCTACCACGTGCTCGTCGGCGACCTGCGCGGCCACGGCGGCTCGGCAGGAGAACGCGGCTTTGTCCGCCGCTTCACCGACTACTTGGAGGACACCCAGGCCTTTTTGGACTGCGCCGCCTCGGCGCTACCCGCCGCCGGAGCCAAGCCCATCCTGCTCGGCCACAGCATGGGGGGGCTTGTCGGGCTGCAGTTCGCTCTGGCTTTTCCCGCCGCCCTGCGCGCGCTGGCGCTTTCGGCACCGTTTCTGGGACTGAAAATCGCGGTGCCGGCGTGGAAGCGCAGCTTGGGGCTTGCGGCTTCTTTGCTCAAGCCCACGCTGCGCCTGCCCAGCGGACTGAGATCCGCGGATCTGTCGCATGATCCGGAGGTGGGCCGCAGCTACGACGCGGATCCGCTGGTCACCCACGAAGCCACGGCCCGCTGGTTCACGGAGATCATCGCCGCGCAGGCCGATCTGCGCATGCGCGCCGGGCGGATCCACGTCCCGACCCTCATGCAGGTCGCCGGCGATGACCGCATCGTCGACTCCGCGGTGAGCCAGGTGATCTTCGACCGCCTGGGCGCCAGCGACAAGAACCTGACCGTCTACCCCGGCCTCTTTCATGAGATCTTCAACGAAAAGGAGAGCGACCAGCAGCGCGTCCTCTCCGATCTCACAAACTGGCTCGCCGAGCGCTTCAGCCCCTAGCCGCGGGAAAAAAGCCGCGCCTAGTCGGGGAAAAACGGCTCCGGTTTCTTCCGCGGCGTCAGGAAGTAGTGGCAGTACAGCGAGACCAACAGGTAGACGCCGGCGACCAGGACCAGGAACTCGGGAAGCCGCTGCAGCATGGCCGCGGCATAGCCGAACACCAGCGCCGCCAGGCAGATCCGGTTCAGCAGCCGATGCCGGATCTTTCCCGCCTTGGGCATCCGCCAGCTCGACACCATGAGGTAGCCGAGGAACACGAGCAGCAGCGGATAGTACGGCACGTACGTATCAAGCCGCGTGTCGCCGAACAGCCGCCAGCCGGGGTAGCTCTGACCGGGCGTCCAGCTCGGATCGCCGTACTTGCAGATGGTCACCATGCTGGCGACGGCGATCGCGCCGCAGAAGGTCGTCGGCACGCCGAAAAAGAAATCGGGATTGCCTTCGCTGACGTTAAAGCGGGCCAGGCGCACGGCGGCGCACAGCATGTACGCGGAGCAGATGATCGCCAGAAGGTAGCGCTCGGGTCCTTGGGCCCAGCCGAGCTCGGGGTGGGAATAGAAGAAGCCGTAGGTGATCGCCGCCGGGCAGAAGCCGTAATTTAGCAGATCGGCCAGCGAGTCCATCTGCACCCCGAGCGGCGAGCTCGCCTTGAGGGCGCGCGCCACGATGCCGTCGAGCTTGTCAGTCAGCGTCGAGTAGGCGACCCACCAACATGCAACTACGATCTCGCCGCGCAGCGCCGCCTGCATCGCGAACACGGCGCACAGCATCGACAAGCAGGTCACCACGTTGGGGGCCAGGTAGCGCAGCGTGCGCGACACCGGCCGCCGAGCGGGGGGGCTGTTCAGGTTACTCATCTCACTCATCGCACCCTCGCGCCTTCAGGCGGTCGGCTCCGGCTCGCCGGTTCTCAGCTGGAGACGCGGCGGGCTGGCCGGTCTCTGGGGCTAAGCGGTGGCAGCCGATCGGCGGCAAGAGCCTCTCGCATCTGGGATGTCTAGTAGGTCAGTTGTTGGCAGGCTAAACTGCGCCCTGTCATGAAGTCAACCCAGCGCCGAGTCGGCCCAAGCTCGGGCTTACCAAATGGAGCGCGCCGCGGTGTCCTTGTCTGGGCGCTGTGGGCGCTTTTCTTATTTTTGCTCGCGCTCGGGCTGTGCGCGGTGCCGCTTTTCAACCTGCTTGGCTATGAGTCTTCGCTGGTGCTCGCCGTCGCCGCCTCCCTGGCAGGTGTCCGGCAGGGGGTGCATGCGGTGCAGCGCTCCCGGCTGCGTCTGCGGCCGATCGATGGCGAGCACGCCGATACGGCGCCGCTCAAGGCGGTCCTGCGCTGTTACGGACGGGCGCTGGCGCCGGCGCTCGCCATGCTCGTCTTGCCGCTCGCGGTGCTGCTTCTTAACAGCGTCCGCATCCGCAACTGCAATTATCTGAGCGGCCTGGGATTTTTCGTCATGCTGCCGGTGATGTCGATAGCCGTGGCGGCGGCGGTCGGCGTGACGAGCGGCCTGTGGACCACGGGCGCGCGCCGGGGACTTTTATGCGGCTACGCGGTGGTCGCGGCGTCGCTCTTGTGGGCCGGCTGGCGATTTCTCGGCTCGCCGGCGATCTATGCCTACGATCCGTTCTTCGGCTTTTTCCCCGGCTCGCTTTACGACGAGGACGTTGCGATCGCCGCGCCGTTTTACTGGGCCCGCCTCATGCACGGCTTGTGGGTCGGATTCGCGCTGGTCGCCACGGCCGTATGTCTTGACGGCTATGCCCATGAGGCGCGTCTTGCCGCCGCTTCCGGACGGCGCACGGCCAAGCTCTTATCGCTCCTGTGTCTGGGCTTTGGCACCGCGGTCTTCTGGCACGGCGGCGCGCTCGGGATTTACACTGACGGGGCGGCGCTCGATTCGTTCCTTTCCGGAGCGCAGATCACCCCCCACTTCGTCATCCGCTACCGACCCGGCGGAGCCGTGGCGCGCGATCTCGCCGTGTACGTCCGCGAGCACGAGCTTCGCTATGCGCAGCTGCGCGACCAGCTCGGCGTCGAGCCGAACTGGCGCCCGGGGCTCCTCGCCCGCATGCTGCGCCTGGAGTCGCACGGCGCCGGCAGCCCCCCCATCCCCGGAACCCAGGTGCCGCGGATCGAGAGCTACATCTTTGACTCCTACGAGCACAAGCACCGCTGGATGGGCGCCGCCAACACCGACGTCGCCAAGCCGTGGCGGCGCGAGATCTACCTCAACCACGACAGCTGGCCGCACCCGGTGCTGCGGCACGAGCTGGCGCACGTGTTCGCCGGCGCGGCGGGCGACGGGGTCCTGCGCCTGGCGATGCTCGGGGTGGTGCCGCAGCCGGGGCTCATCGAGGGCGTCGCGGTCGCGGCCGACTTCCGCGCCTCGTACGGGGGGCTGACCCCGCACCAGGGGGTCAAGGCGCTGCGCGAGGCGCACCTGGATCCGCCGCTGGCGTCGGTGATGGGGCTCGCGTTCTGGCGGCTGCCGGGGCAGCGGGCGTACACCACGGCCGGCTCGTTCTGCCGCTTTCTGCTCGATGCGTATGGAGCGGAGAAGCTGCTGCGGGTCTACCACACCGGCGGCCGGCCCGCCGATTTCGCGCGGGTCTACGGCGTGCAGTTCGCCGAGCTGCAGCACAGGTGGGTCGAGCTTACCGACGGGCAGCCGCTCGATCCCAAGGCGCGCGAGGTCGAGCGCGAGCGGATGCGGCGCCCGGCGGTCTTCCACAAGGTCTGCGCGCACGAGCTGGCGGTGCGCAAGCGCCGCTCGCGCGAGGCCGCCGGGCGCGGCGACTTGACCGAGGCGGTGCGCCTTCTGCGCACGGTCTGCCTCGACGATCCCGACGAGCCGCAGCACCTGGCCGAGCTCGCCGACCTTTTTTGGACCGCCGGCCGCTGGGATGACTCCGCGCAGGCGGCCCAGACGCTGCTCGCCCACCCGCGCGGCACCGCCGTGCTGCAGGGTCGCGCCCTGTCGCGGCTGGGGGATCTGGCGGTGGCGCGCGGCGAGCTGAGTCAGGCCGCCACCTTCTATGAACGCGCCGAGGCGCTGCCCAGCGACGAGAACGCGGCGCGCCAGCTGACCGCGCGCCGGCTCGTCCTAGGCGATGCGGACGCCGGACCGCTGCTTCTCACGGTCCTCACCGGCGTGGCGCCCGGCAGCGCCCGGCTGGTCGCGAGCGTGGTCGGCGCCAGCCGATCATAGGCGTCCTGCACCACGCCGGCGGAGTCCAACCCGGCCAAGGCGCCATAGAGCGGCGCCAGCGCGGAGCTCCCGCCCTGGTCCCAACTCGCC
>CALFML010000423.1 GCA_937879845.1 uncultured Myxococcales bacterium | reverse complement strand
GGCCCCGCCCGGAGGGCCGAATCAGCGATTCCGCCGCCGGGTCCCTGGTCGAACCCTCCCGGCAGGATGCCGGCCCGCCGCTGCTCCACTCCGTCCCCGCCGGCCCCGGCGCCGGCCTTCTGTCCCTCGCCGACACCGTCTATTACGGCGGCACCGCCTGGTCCGCCGCGAACGGCCGCTACGAGGCCATCCGGGGCGGCACCTGGACGTTCGACAGCGGGGTGGGGTCCTCGCTCGTCACGACGCCGGGGGGCTGCAAGCCGGTGGGCTACCACCAGACTATGGAAGGGTGGGAGGAGTTCGTACTCAACGACATGGCCACCTCGAGCGGGTGGCGCCGGCGGCCGGAGTGCGTCATCCATGGCACGCGCTCGACGCACCTGGGCTGGACGCAGGCGGAGGCCGAATCGCTCTGCTACGCGGCCGGGGCCGGGTATGGCTCCCGCTGGAATGAGTACCTGACGAAGACCTACAACTACTCGGGCAGCGGCAGCGTCACGCTGAGTTTCGACTACGCGGTGGATGTCGAAGGGTCGTACGACTACCTCATCGTTCTTGTCGATAGCCGGACGAGCGGAACTCCGGAGTTCTCCAGTGCGGTCGAAGTGGCGCGCTACACGGATCTGGTTTCCGGGCGTGCCACATTCACCTTGCACCCCGGCACGGAGCTTCCCAACATCGCCGGGCCGGTGCGCATCATCTTTCAGGGAATCTCGGATGGCGGCTACGACGACGAGGATGGCCTGGCTCCCACGACCCGCGGCCTCGCCACGCTGGACGACATCACGCTGAGCGGGGCCCTCGTCGATGCCAGCGACTTCGAGACCTCGGTCAACGGCTACCTCGTCAACACCGGCGCCAAGCTCGTGCTGATCGACGCCGGCGCCGGCACCCTGTTCGGGCCCACGCTCGGCAAGCTGGTCGCGAACCTCAAGGCGTCGGGCTACAAGCCCGAGCAGGTCGACGAGATCTACATCACCCACATGCACCCGGACCACGTCGGCAACCTCGTCGACAAGGGCAAGCTGGTGTTCCCGAACGCGACCGTGCGCGCGGGCAAGGCCGAGGGCGAGTTCTGGCTCAGCAAGGACAACCTCGACAAGGCCCCGGCCGAGGCCAAGGGCTTCTTCCAGGGCGCGCAGGCGTCGGTGAACCCGTACGTCAAGGCCGGCAAGTACAAGCCGATCGAGGCCGACGGCGAGCTCGTCCCCGGCATCAAGGCGATCTCGGCGGTCGGCCACACCGCCGGCCACACGATCTACGAGGTCGAGAGCAAGGGCCAGAAGCTGATCGTGTGGGGCGACCTCATGCACGTCGCCGCGGTCCAGTTCGTCGAGCCGTCGGTGACGATCCAGTTCGACACCGACTCGCCCAAGGCGGCCGAGGCGCGCAAGAAGGCCTACGCCGACGCGGCCAAGGCCGGCTACCTCGTCGCCGTCGCGCACGTCTCGTTCCCCGGCATCGGCCAGCTCCGCGCCGAGGGCACCGGCTATAGCTGGCACCCGGCCAACTACACCACCGCCGTCGCGCCCGCGCCCGCCGCCCCCGCGACCCCGGCGAAGTAGTCGGCTGCGCGCGCGGCGCCCGCCGCCCGCACGTCGGCCAGCCTCCGCGACGCGCGGTGACTCGCCGTGCGCACGCGCGCAGCGAGCGCCCGGACGAGCGGGCGAGCGCTGCGGCGGGCCGGCGTCCCGGCTGCGAGGCCGTGCGCCGCGCGCCGCCGGTACGACTCGGCGCCGATCGCCGGTGGCCGTCCGCTCACGCACGATTGCAGACTCACTGCACGCGACACGGGGGGATTGCAGGTCGTCCGCGCGAGATCGAGACTCTGGAGATGGGCTCGGTCCGCGCGCTGGCCACGACCACGGCGATCGCCGTCGTGGCGAGCGGGTGCTTCCGTCCGGCGTTCGACCATCCGCGCTGTGGCCCGGCAGGCGAGTGCCCCACCGGCCTGCAGTGCCAGGTCGCCAACAAGTGCGGCACCAAGGACGGCACGGCGATAAGCGGCGTGGTCAACATTCCCGCCGGCAACCTGCCGCTCTACGGCGCCAAGGTCTATGTCCCAAACTCCCCGGTCACCCCGCTTGCCAGCGGCGCTTCCTGCGACCGCTGCGACAACCTCTTGTCCGGGGACCCGATCACCACCGCGACCACCGACACCATGGGCCGCTTCACCCTGGCCAACGTTCCCTCCGGCGACAATATTCCGATAGTCGTCCAGGCGGGCAAGTGGCGGCGGCAGCTGACGATTCCGCATATCGACGCCTGCTCCGCGACCAGCGTCGATCCGACGACCACGCGCCTGCCGCGCACCCAGGCCGAGGGCAACATCCCGCTCATCGCCCTCACCACCGGCGGTCTGGATGCGCTGGAGTGTCTTTTGCGTAAGCTCGGCATCGCCGACAGCGAGTTCTCCCTCCCGACCGGCAACGGGCGCGTCCATCTGTACGCCGGCACCGGCGGCACCGACCGCTACCAGGCGAGCATCGCCGGCGGGGCCGCGCTTCCCAACGCGACGACGCTGTGGGGTACCCTGGACGCGCTGAAGAAGTACGACGTGGTCACCTTGTCGTGTGAAGGGCAGCAGTACCCCAACACCAAGTCGACGGCGGCGCGGCAGGCGATGCTCGACTACATCAACCTGGGCGGCCGGGTGTTCGCGTCGCACTACCACAACATCTGGATCACCGGCGGACCGGCTCCGCTGCCGTCGGTCCTTACCTACAACGACCGCCCGGACATCGGCAACACGACCGCGGATGTAATCACCTCGTTCAACAAGGGTGCCGACCTTGCCGACTGGCTGGTCAACGTAGGTGCATCTTCGACGCGCGGGAAGCTGCCGCTCAACGCCGCGCAGAACACGGTGCAGAGCGTCAACGCCAACGTCGCCCGCTCCTGGCTGACCGTCCCGGCGTCGAACAATATTCAGTACCTGTCGTTCGATACTCCGATCGGAACCCCGGCGGCGCAGCAGTGCGGCCGCATGGTGCTCTCCGATGTCCATGTCTCATCCGGCGATGTCTCATCCACCGCCAAGCCGTTCCCGAGCGGCTGCACCACGACTTCGCTATCGCCGCAGGAGAAGGCTCTCATCTTCTTCCTATTTGACATCTCAAACTGCCTGGCTCCGGTCGTCCTCGGCTAGGCCCTAGTACGGGAGCGGACGGAGCGGCGCGGTTCCGGCGGCGCTCCCCCGCCCGCGGCCTTCAGATGTTGCCGCAGCTGAATCCATACACCGGCGCGGGCGCATCATTGGCCAGCACCTGAAGGCCGTAGTCATTGGCCCAGCGCGCATAGACCAAAATCTCCGGACGCCCGTCGCCGTCAAGGTCGGAGCCGGCGAGCAGGAGATACTCGCGCACCCCGACCTCATTGAGCAGGAGCTTGGCGCCGCGTCCCGCGTCAACGAACAAGCCGCGTCCGATCGGACCGTCGGTAAGGAAAGAGTACCGCCGTCCCAGCAGCACCACCGACTGGCTGACCCGCGCCGGCGTCCCATCGCTGGCATCGCGGTTGGATCCGCCCCAGGGACCTTCTTGCGTCGTGCCGTCTTCGGAGGTCGCGGGAGAAAACACCGTGAGGCCGATCTCCGCATCGGCCGGCCAGACCGCCAGGATGGTCTTGTCGGTCGTCAGGAACGAGTCTTCCGAGATCGGCCGCGGGTAATACGGCACGGTCTTGCCGATGCAAGTGTTGTACATGCAGCACGCCGGGCCGTAGGGCGCGGGGTAGACGTGGCCGCCGTTGTCATCGCGGAACCCTGACGTGGAGCGCGCAAGCTCCAGTTCTTCCAGGCCGAGCGCGCCACCGGCCTCCGTCAGGCGGACCTTGACGCGCGGCGGCATGGCTTCGCCGCAGCGGGCCCCGGTCGCCAGCTTGCCGCGCAGCGCACACAGGACGGGCTGAAAGCGCAGCCGTGGTACCGCAGCCAGCCCGCCGTCCTCGACCCGCGAGCCCGGCGGTGCGAATAGGAGCACCGCGGTCGGCTTGCGCGATCGCGCGGCGCGCGCGGAGTCCGCCCCGGGAAAGAGCCGCGCGACCGCGGAAAGGGCCGTCTCTTCCGCGCCCGCTGCCGGGGTCTTCTCCGCCGGCGGCTCCGCCAAATCCGGGCGCAGCCGATGCAGCGGTGGGGCCGGCGGCGGCGGCGCATGGTCCTTGATGCAGGCGCTCAGCGGCCCGGCGCTGATTAATAAAAGCGCGCGCCAGACCATGCGAGGCCAGCCAGCCATGGCCCTACTTTAAACCGCGCCGCCCCGATCGAAGGTATTTTTTCCGCGTCCGCGGCGCCGTCACCGACTAGCGCTCTTGGCGGATGCGCGTCTCCGCACACCCACAAGCGACCGGCCAACGCCGCTCGGCCCGCTGCGCGGGGTACCCGCACTCCCATGGTTGCTCCCATGGGCCGGACCTGTCTATGCTAAGCGCTGCCGATGACCGCCCCAACTTCCTCCGCCATCGCCGACGCGCTGAGCATCGCCCGCTACCACATCGTCCTTATCGCCATGGCGGGGATGCTCACCTTCGGCTGGCTGATGAGCGGCCGCTATCTTTGGGGCCTGTCGCTGATCGTCGGGCTCGACTGGTTCCTCATCAACCTGATGAACCGCATCACCGACATCGCCGAGGATCGCAAAAACGCCATCCCCGGCACCGAGCGCGTGGCCCAGGGCATGCGCCTGCTCACCTGGCTGTCGGCGCTGCTGCTCGGCGGCTCGCTGCTTGCGACGCACGTCCTATGGCCGCGGCTCACCCCGTACCGCATCCTGGTGCAGGTCATCGGGCTCGCCTATAACTACCGCCTCCTGCCGCTGCGGCACGGCTTTGCACGCTTCAAAGAGCTGTACTTCTGCAAAAACTTCGCCTCCGCCTGCCTGTTCATCCTCACCTGCTTCGTCTACCCCTATGTCGTCGCCGAACCGGCCCTTGTGCTACGCGGCGGCGCGGTGGCGATCCTGGCGGTGTTTTTCCTCCTCTTTGAGCACACCTACGAGATTCTTTATGACTTCCGCGATCTGGAAGGCGATAAGGCAGAGGGAATCCCGACCTATCCGGTCGTCCACGGACCGCAAGGCGGGCGGCGGATTCTCAGCGCGCTCCTGTGGCTCTCCGCGGGGGTGCTGGTGGTCGGCGTGGGCAGCGGAACCCTTGGGGTGCGCGAGGGGTTGATGGTCGCGGCGCCGCTCCTGCAGTGGCTCTTTTACCGCCGGCGGCTGCTCAGGCTGACCTCACGCGACTGCGTGCAGCTCACCCATATGGGAACCGCGCTGCTCGCGCTGTTCCTCAGCGGCACCGCGGTGTGGCGGCACTACGGGCTCGTGTCGAACATCTACCTGCGCTGAGCCGCGCCGGACCGGCAACGTTGCAAGATCGGCGCGTCAGGCAAGCCGCCAGCGCGTCGCCGCGCAGTACGGCACCGCCACCGCCGCGGTATGCAGCCAGAGCTTGGCGTTTTTCGGATCGTAGGTACACAGCAGCAGCAAAAACAGCGATGCCGCCACCATGCGCGGCAGGGCGGCAGGCAGCGGAATCGCCTGACCCCTCCGGCGCACCGCCAGCGCCACCAGCAGCGCCCCGCAGCCGACCCCCACGACGCCGATCAGCGACCCGAGCCCAAGCTCCCCCCGCAGCGTCCAGCGAAACAGCCCCCAGTAGCTGAGCAGGATCAGCGCATGCGCGCACAACGGTCCAAGGAGCACGATGAGCCCGCGGCGCCACCCGGCAAGCCGCTCCAGGCCCCACGCCGCGCCCAGCGCAAAGTAGGCCCAGCCGAAGATGCCGATGAGCGGCACGCCCAGATGCCCCGGCTCCGACCACTGCCACAGCCCCGCCCGCACCGCCACCACCTCCACCAGCGAAGCGTCGATGGCGACGATCGCCGCGACCACCGCCGCCCGCCGCGCCGGCGTGAGCTGCGGCCACAGCTCGCGCGCCACTTGGCAGGCCGACAGCACGACCAGCGGCCAGATGAGCGGCACCAGAATCGGCACATCAAGGAGCCGCCCGTGCCAGTCCGGCGAGTAGCTGTAGAAACGATAAAACGCGATGCAGCTCTGTTCTCCAAGCCAGGCGCTGAGCAAAAGGAGCCCGTAGTCCGGCAGCAGCTGCCCAAGCCGCCGCCGCCGCGACATCGCGTACAGCGTCAGGGCGATGATAAGTACGCACGCAGCCTCAAAAGTCGCCATCGACACGGACGAATCTTACGCCGCCGCGCCGCCGATTGCGCGCCCTTATCAGGCCGCGGCCGGGCTTCAGGTCAGAAGGTCGCTGGCGGCGATGATTTCTGTCTGGCGCTCGCGGAACAGCGCATAGCAGGTGCTGCCGGCCGGCAGGTCGAGGTCTCCGTGATACAGCGCGGCCAAGGCCGGAGCGCCGGACAAAAGCGGCGCCGGCCGCGTCTCATCGGCATCATCGCCGGCGGTAAGGCGGGCGAAAAAGGCCGCCGCATCTTCGCCCGTCCGGCGGCTGAAGCGGCAGGCATCGGCGCCGCGCAGCCACACGGTCTGGCAGCGCGCCGCGGCGTGGAGAAGCGCCAGCGCAAAGATCGACGGGCGCACTCCGCTGTCGAAGTACGTCACCATCTCCGGACAGAGCCGCTGAATCGCGCTATTCGAGGTCGCGACGTTGTTGAACTGCAGACCGCCCTTGGCATAGACGTCCAGCCAGTGCAGCACGTCTTGCTGCAAATCGACCACCAGCGGCAGGTAGACGCCGTTTTCGCCCTGCAGATCGAACTTCAGCGCCACCGCCTGCGGGTCAAAGTGCCGGCCGTCGGCCCCATCGCGGATCATAAGACCCGCGAAGCCGCGCTCCAGCTTTGCAAACGGCAGCCCGGCGTAGTTATTGACCACCATGACCGCATAGCGGATTCCTTGCGCCGCCGCCCGCCCGCGATCGAGGTCGACGAACTCGCTGGCGCCTTCGGGAAACGGCGCGCTGCGCAGATCGCCGGAGCTCTTGGCGATGTCGCCGCCGCCGGCTGCGGCAAACCGCAGGTTGTAATAGGAACAGACGCCGGCATAGTTCCATTCGCCGTCGTAAAACCCGATCGACAGATCGATATCGGTGATGACGCTGGGGCGCTTGCCGGGCTGGTCGGCGACGGGGCTTGACTCCGGCTGACACCAGTGGAGGAACAGCCGCAGCAGCGACCCCTGTGGAATCGCCACCTGCGAGCCGCGCGGCAGCGTAACGGCCGAGCGGCTGGCGGTGCGCTCATTGAACGGCACCCGGATCGAGCTGAGCGCGCGATCGATGATTCCCGTTTCAAACGCCGGCTTGCCGGCAAAGCGCTGCAGCAGCTCCGCGGTGATCGCCTGGTGCAGCGGTGCGATGATGCTCTTAGGCAGAAGGCGGCGCGTATCCGGAGCCGACACGCCCTTTACCACGTTGCCCTTGGGCCAGAAGATCCGCCGCGCCGCCGGCTGATGGCGCTGCGGCAGCACGCCCAGCAGGGTCAAGAGCACCGGGGTCGTCACCTTGGTCCGGTGCACTGCGAACGCCGCGGTCACTCCGCTGGTCGGCTTGCCGCTGGCCAGGCAAAGGCGCAAGGCGTGATCGAGCCGGCGCGCCAGCTCCCCCGGACGCTCGCTCAGGATCTGGGCGAAGCGGTCGCCGTCCGCGGCCCGCGCCGCCTGATCGAGGCGTCCGTAATAGGTGTGGTAGACATACCGGCCATCGGGCTTTGGCGACAGCGCCCGCAGCTGCGGTACGGCGCGCAGCTTCCGGCCGAGCGCGTCGTCACCGATGGGCTGGTTGCGCAGAACCGCGAACGCCAGCGCCACGCCGGGGAACTTCTGGGCGTACTCGAAGGGATGAAGAAACTCGCCCACCCAGACCCAGTAGGAGCGGTGGCGCAAGAGATCTTCGACCAGGCGCTCGAACGCCAGGCCCTCCAGCACGGTCAGGAGGAACTTGCGCAGCGGCCGGCTGAGCTTTGCGACCTTGAAGCGCCGCACGCGCAGCCGAACGACCGTGGGTTTTGCGGCAGCGCCAGCGGACGGGGGATCCGGGGTCGGCCCGCCGCCAAAAAGCTTTTGCGCGATCCGGCCGAACCAGCGCCCGGCTCCGGCGCTTGGCCCGGTCGCGCTCGTGGCGACGGCAGGCGCAGGCGCCGGCGGGGTGGGTAGCAAGGTGCTTCGCAGCTCGCCTTGGAGACCGGCATCGGCCCCCGAGTAGACAGCGATAAGACGAAGCACATCGGTCGCCGTACGCAGGTAGACGCGGGCCTGCGGCAACAGCGCCTCCGCATGACCGCACTTCATCAGCGTACCGAGCACCGCGGCGGCGTTCTCCTTGACCGGAATCTCGGCCGGCAGCCAGCCCAAGACCTCTGCCGCATACTCGCTTACGATCACAAGCAGCGCATCGCGATCGTCCGGGGACAGCACCTGCCGCCGCTGACACAGGGACAGCAGCAGGTTCCGCGCTTCCAGGCGCTGGTCCTGTCCCAGATCGAGCAGCTTGAAGATCACCCGCTGCCGGCCGGGCGCCGGCGCTGGCGTCGGCTTGAAAAACGGCGAGCGCGGGTCGACCTTGTGCTCGCAGGCCGGACAGGCGGAGTAGTTGGCGCCGTCGAAGCACTGCTCGCAGACCACGTGATGGCACGGGCTCAACACGTGCGTCGTGCCGGTCCGGCGGCAGAACAGGCAGGGCTGCCCGGGGGTCTGGAGGAAGTGAATCAGGACCTTTTTTACATACAGCTCGAACGCGTCGCGCGGCAGGTCGTGCGGGAACTTGCGGAACAGCGGAGTATGTTTCTGATTCGCGCCCAGGGCCGCGGCCAGCGTGCGGTACATGAAGTCTTGCGCCGCGGCAAGCTCGGGCAGCGGCAGGGTCGCAAGACGGGCCTGAAGACGCGTCGACAGGGCATAGCCGAGCTCCGCCAGCTGCAGCGCCACCGCTTGCACGAGCTGCGGACCGTGGCGCTGCTCGCCGTGGGGCAGGAACACTCGGCCTTGCCGCTGCAGGAGCAGCTCACGGACGTTCACGGCGACGCTCCGATCCGCTTGATAAAGGGTGCGAAGGAAACCGTCGGAGCTATTTTTTTACCAAGAAAAATTAGAAGGAAGCCCCGACTCAGCCTTCGCTGCACGCAGTATAAAGGGCTACCAGCGCCGGTGTAAAGCGGTGTCTTGTTGCCTAGGCTGGGCGCTCGGCAAGGTCTTGGGTCGGCGCGAAGACCTGAAAGAGCGCATCGGCCGCGGCGGGCGGGGTAAGCTGGCCGGCAACCACCGCGGCTTCGATTCCGGCGAGCCGGGCGGCCACCTGGGGATGGGTACGGAAGGTCCGCTCCAGACGCTCGCTGACCAGGGACCACATCCAAGCGCGCTGCTGCTCGGCGCGCAGCGCGGCGAGCCCGCCCGACGCTTCCAGCGTGCGGCGATGCTCTTGCACGACCGCCCACAGCTCGTCCAGCCCTTCTCCGGTCAGTCCGGATACCGCGACAACGCGGACCGCCCATTCGGGCCGGCGGCGCGGCAGGTAGCGCAGCGCCGCGTTCAGATCCCCCAGCGTGATGCGGGCGCGGGCGGCGCCTTCGCCATCGCACTTGTTGACGGCGATGGCATCGGCAAGCTCCAAGACTCCTTTTTTGATCCCCTGGAGCTCATCCCCTGCCCCCGGCAAGGCGAGGACCAGGAAGAAGTCGACCATATCCGCGACCGCCGTCTCGCCCTGGCCGACCCCCACGGTCTCGACCAGGATCACATCGAAGCCGGCCGCTTCGCACAGGAGCATCGTCTCCCGCGTGCGCCGGGCGATGCCACCGGGGGACAAGCCGCTCGGCGAGGGACGGATGAACGCGGCCGGCGCAACCGACAGCCGCGCCATGCGCGTCTTGTCGCCCAGGATCGACCCGCCGGAGATCGTGCTCGAAGGATCGATCGCCAGGACTGCGACCCGCAGCCCTTGCGCGATGAGCCGCATCCCCAGCTCATCGACGAACGTGCTCTTTCCCACGCCCGGTACGCCGGTCACGCCGATCCGCCGCGCGCCGCCGGTGGCCGGCAGAAGCCGGGTGAGCAGGGCCTGCGCCAGCGCGAGGTCCGAATCACTGCGGCTCTCGATCAGCGTGATCGCCCGCGCGAGCACCGCCCGATCCCGGCCGCGCACCCCGCGCTCGTATTCGTCCAGCGATAAGCGGGGACGCCGCGGGTTCATGCGCCGGCTTCCAAGCGGTCTAATAGCGCCTCCGCCGCTTGCGCGATCACGGTTCCCGGACCAAAGATGTCGGCCGCGCCCGCCGCCCGCAGCGCCGGGTAATCATCCGGCGGAATCACGCCGCCGACGACGATCAGGATGTCCGGACGCCCCAGGGCCGCGAGCGCCGCCCGCAGCGCCGGGACCAGCGTCAAGTGTCCGGCGGCGAGCGAGCTTGCGCCGATGACATGGACATCGTTTTCCACCGCGGCCTGCGCCGTCTCTTCCGGCGTCTGGAACAGCGGCCCGATGTCGACATCGAACCCGAGGTCGGCAAACGCCGTGGCGATCACCTTCTGCCCGCGATCGTGGCCGTCCTGTCCCATCTTGGCGACAAGAATGCGCGGCCGCCGGCCTTCGCGCCCAAGGAATGCCGCGGTGCGGCCGCGTACTTTGGTCACTGCGTCTGAGCTCTCTCCCACCTCGCCAGCATACACTCCGGACACCGCGCGGATCTCGGCGCGATGACGGCCCCACACTTTCTCCAGGGCCAGGGAGATCTCCCCCACGGAGGCCTGCGCCCGCGCCGCGGCGATCGCCAGCTCGAGCAGGTTCCCTTCGCGCCGCTCCGCGCAGGTGGTCAGCGCATCCAGGGCCCGCTGACACGCCGCGCTGTCGCGCTCCCGGCGCAGGCGGGCGAGCCGCTCGATCTGCGTCCGGCGGACCGCGGCGTTATCGACCTTGAGCACCGGCACCGCCGCATCATCGGTCGGCCGGAAGCGGTTCACGCCGATGATCGCCTGCCGGCCGGAGTCGATGCGCGCCTGGGTGCGCGCCGCCGCCTCTTCGATCCGCAGCTTGGGCACGCCGGCCTCGATGGCTTTGACCATGCCGCCGAGCGACTCGACTTCCAAGAGGTGGGCGCGGGCGCGCGCGGCAAGATCGTGCGTGAGCCGCTCGACATAGTAGCTGCCGCCCCAGGGATCGACGGGCCGGCAGGTGCCCGACTCCAGCTGCAGCTGCAGCTGCGTGTTGCGGGCGATGCGGGCGGAAAAATCCGTCGGCAGCGCCAGCGCCTCATCCAACGAGTTGGTATGCAGGCTCTGGGTGTGCCCCTGGGTCGCCGCCATCGCTTCGATCGCGGTGCGAATCACGTTGGAGTAGACATCCTGCGCGGTGAGCGACCAGCCGGAGGTCTGGCAGTGGGTGCGCAGCGCCAGGCTCTTATTGCTCCGCGGCGAAAACTGCGCCATGAGCTCCGCCCATAAGAGCCGCGCCGCGCGGAGCTTGGCGACCTCCATGAAGAAGTTCATGCCGATGGCGAAAAAGAACGACAGGCGCGGCGCGAACGCATCCACGCTCATCCCCGCCGCGACGCCGGTGCGCACGTACTCAAGGCCGTCGGCGAGCGTGTAGCCGAGCTCCAGATCCGCGGTCGCTCCCGCCTCCTGCATGTGGTAGCCGGAGATCGATATGGAGTTGAACTTGGGCATCCGCCGCGCCGTGAACGCGAAGATGTCGGCGATGATCCGCATCGAGGGCGCGGGCGGATAGATATACGTATTCCGCACCATGAACTCTTTGAGGATGTCGTTCTGGATCGTCCCGGCCAGCTTCTCCGCCGCAACCCCCTGCTCTTCCGCGGCGACGATATAAAGCGCCAGGATCGGCAGCACCGCGCCGTTCATCGTCATCGACACGCTCATCTTGTCCAGCGGGATGCCGTCAAAGAGCAGACGCATGTCGAGGATCGAGTCGATCGCCACCCCCGCCATGCCGACATCGCCGGCGACCCGCGGATGGTCGCTGTCGTAGCCGCGGTGGGTCGCCAGATCGAAGGCGATCGACAGACCCATCTGGCCGGCCGCGAGGTTGCGGCGGTAAAAGGCGTTGGACTCCTCCGCGGTGGAAAAGCCGGCGTACTGCCGCACGGTCCACGGCTTCTCGACATACATCGTCGGGTAGGGACCGCGCACAAACGGCGGAAAGCCCGGCAGCGAGCCAAGGTGGGCGACTTCGGCGAGATCATCGGCCGTATAAAGCGGCTTCTGCGCGATCCCCTCCGGAGTGTCCCAGCGGTCGGCCGCTTGCGCCGGCGGCGCCGGAATGGGGATGGCGTCGAAGTCGAGCGCCGCGAAATCGGGGAGCAGTCGGCTCATGACGGAAGCTCCAAGGGCGCAAGAAGCTCAGTGAGGGTCGCCACGGCATCGCAGCCGAGGAAGATGAAGCCGTCCACTCCGGCGGCGCGCAGGGCGGCCTCGCTGGCTCCGGGCCGCCCGGCCAGCAGGACGCGGGAGCAGCCTGCCGCCTTGAGCGCCCGCGCCCGCGCCGCCGCCTCATCGGCGTAGCGCTCATCGCTGCCGCACAGACAGGCAAGGCGCGCCTTTTCGTCCGTGCGGCTCTCCCGCGTGCGGAGTCCACCGGCGGCGAAGAAGCCGCGGGCGAAGTCGGCG
This sequence comes from uncultured Myxococcales bacterium, assembly GCA_937879845.1. Classification (GTDB taxonomy): domain Bacteria; phylum Myxococcota_A; class Polyangia; order Palsa-1104; family JAEUJZ01; genus CALFML01. The sequence continues at coordinate 26,214 of CALFML010000423.1, read as the reverse complement.
CGCGGCCGCGATTCGGAATAGGAGCCGAGCGTTATCAAGAGCGCTTCAAGCGGCGGCGCGGCGGCTTCGCTGCGGGCGCGCAGCTGTTCGAACGCTGCGGCGTCGCGCGTAGCCACAAGCGCAGCGCCGGGCGGCTCACTCACGGTCCGCAGCGGCTCGGCCCGCGGCGGCAGCGTCTCCCCGAGGTTGGCGAACTCCGACACCCCGAGGATCGGCACCCGGCGGCGGGCGATGCGGTCGAGCTGCTTTTCGCGGCCGGACTTGAGCTGCGCCGCCAGCTCACCGCTTTGCAGCACCGCGCTGATCCCGCCCTGCTGCTCGATGCGCTGGAAGCGCGCCCAGGCTTTTCGCGCCAGGGCATCGGTAAGGCTCTCGAAGTAGTACGAGCCGCCGGCCGGATCGCCGACCTGGCCGAGCAGGCTCTCTTCCCGCAGCACAAGACCGATGTTGCGGGCCACCCGCCGCCCGAGCGCGGACGGGGCGCCGAGCAGCTCATCGAACGCGCTCGGGGTGATAAGATCGGCGCCGCCGAGCACCGCGGCGAAGACCTGCGTCGTGGCCCGCAGCATGTTCACCCAAGGGTCGCGCACGGTGAGCGTCCGCCGCGAGCACACGGCGTGAACGCGGGCCGCGCCCGCCCCCGCCGCGCCGCTTGCCGCAAGCACTTTGCGCCAACAAAGACGCATCGCCCGCAGCTTGCACAGCTCGACAAACGTATCGCGTCCCACTGCCGGCTGCAGCGCGATCTGCTGCGCCGCCCGCTCCGGCGCCAGGCCCGCTTCCAGCAGCGCGCCCAGATAGCAGGCGCCCGTGGCGAGGGCGATGGCCAGCTCCTCGGCTGCGTCGGCCCCCGCTTCATGATAGGCGAGCGTTGAGACCAGCGCTGCGGTCGCGCCGTCAAACCGCTCCGCAGCAAGCCGCCCCGCCCGGCCCAAAGACGAAAGCTCGGCTGGCAGCTCGGCGAAGCTCGCGCGTCCCTGCGCCCGCCGCGCGATCGGATCGCAGCTCAGGGCAAAGCGCCGCGGCGCCGCAACAGAGACCAGGCCGGCAATTCGCTCCAGCGCCGGCTCCGGTGCCGCGCCGTCCACATCGAAAATAAGGAATGTGGACAAAAGCTCCGGCCGCTCAAACAGCGCGCTCGGCGTCGACGCCAGCTCCAGCCACAGCGCGTCCGCCCCATCCCTGACATCGGCCAAAAGCGCTGCGAGATCGACCAAACCCGCATGGCGCATGCAGATCTGGAACCGGCTCTGCGGCAGCGCCCTGGGCGCGGCGTCTCCGGGCGGAACTCCGGTGTACAGCGGGGAGATACGAATCCCCTCCATCGCCTCGTGAACCAGCGCCTGGTCGAAGGACTTCCCAGCCAGGTCCTTTTCGACCAGCTCACGCCACTTGGCGATCGTGACGGGCGGAAACTCCATCCCTGTCTCCTCTCTCACATATTCCGGCGGTACTGGCCGCCCACCTGATAGAGCGCACCGGAGAGCTGCCCGAGCGTGCACACCTTGCACGCCTCCATGAGCGCGGCAAACAGGTTGCCGCCTTCGACCGCCGCCTGCTGCACCGCCGCCAGCGCCGCGCCGCTCACCGCCGCATTGCGCTTCCAGAACGCATTGCGCGCGTCGATCGCGTAGTCCTTCTCTTCTTTGGTCGCGCGGATGACCTCCGGCGGCACGATGGTCGGCGAGCCTTTGGGATCAAGGAAGGTGTTGACGCCGATGATCGGCAGCGTGCCGTCGTGCTTGCGCGTCTCGTAATAAAGCGACTCCTCCTGAATCTTGGAGCGCTGGTACATCCGCTCCATCGCCCCGAGCACGCCGCCGCGCTCGGAGATCGAGCGGAACTCGGCGAGCACCGCGGCTTCGACCAGATCCGTCAGCTCTTCGACGATGAACGAGCCCTGCGTCGGGTTTTCGTTCTTGGCCAGTCCGAACTCCTTGGTGATGACAAGCTGAATCGCCAAGGCGCGGCGCACGCTCTCTTCGGTCGGCGTGGTAATAGCCTCATCGTAGGCGTTGGTGTGCAGGGAGTTGCAGTTGTCCTGCAGCGCGAGCAGCGCCTGCAGCGTCGTGCGGATGTCGTTGAACGCGATCTCCTGCGCGTGCAGCGATCGGCCCGAGGTCTGGATATGGTACTTGAGCTTCTGCGAGCGCTCATTGCCGCCGTACTTGTCGCGCAGGGTCTTGGCCCAGATGCGCCGCGCGACGCGCCCGAGCACCGTGTACTCCGGGTCCATGCCGTTGGAGAAAAAGAACGACAGGTTCGGCGCGAAGTCGTCGATATGCATCCCGCGCGACAGGTAGTACTCGACGAAAGTAAACCCGTTGGCGAGGGTGAACGCGAGCTGCGAGATGGGGTTGGCTCCGGCCTCGGCGATGTGGTAGCCGGAGATCGACACGGAGTAGAAGTTGCGGACCTTGTTGTCGATGAAGTACTGCTGGATGTCGCCCATGAGGCGCAGGGCGAACTCGGTGGAGAAGATGCAGGTGTTCTGCGCCTGATCCTCCTTCAGGATGTCCGCCTGCACCGTGCCGCGCACCTGCGACAGCGTCGCGGCGCGGATCTTCTCATAGGTCTCACGCGGCAGCACCTCATCGCCCGACACCCCAAGGAGCAGAAGTCCCAGGCTGTCGTTGCCGTCGGGCAGGCTGCCTTGGTACTGCGGCCGCTGCACGCCGCGCTCGGCGAACAGCGCAGCAATCCGTCCCTGTACCGCGGCGGTCTTGCCCTGGCTCTTTATCCACTTCTCACAGCCCTGATCCACCGCCGCGTTGAGGAAAAATCCGAGCAGCATCGGCGCCGGACCGTTGATCGTCATCGACACCGAGGTCGCCGGGTCGGCCAGATCGAAGCCCGAGTACAGCTTCTTGGCGTCATCGACATTGGCGATGGAGACGCCGGAGTTGCCGACCTTGCCGTAGATGTCCGGCCGCAGATCGGGATCTTCGCCATACAGCGTCACCGAGTCGAACGCCGTCGATAGGCGCTTGGCCGGCAGCCCGCGGGAGACGTAGTGGAAGCGGCGGTTGGTGCGCTCCGGACCGCCTTCGCCGGCGAACATGCGCGCCGGATCTTCGTTTTCGCGCTTGAGCGGGAACACGCCGGCGGTAAACGGAAACTGCCCGGGCGGCGCCTCCCGCAGGAGCCAGGTGAGGATGTCGCCCCAGTCCTCATACTTGGGCAGCGCGACCTTGGGGATGCGCAGGTGCGACAGCGACTCGGAGATGAGATCGAGCTCGATGACCTTGTCGCGGACCTGGAACTGGTACTTGGCGGCGGCATAGCGGCGCCGGGTCGCCGGCCACTCGGCGAGCAGCTGCTTGCACTCCGGCGCCAGCCGCCCCTCCAGATCATGGTAGAGCGCGACCAGCTCGCCCAGATACGCCGGCTCGCCGGCGATGCGCTCGGTGACCTGCACGACGTCGGCGGGGCCGCTCGGCTCGACGATCTCCAGGCGCTTTTTGCCGACGTTGGCGCGCAGCGCGGCGATCGTGCCGTGGAGCTGGTACATGCGGCGGGCGATCGCCGCCTGCGTCCGCACGAAGCGGTCGTAGGTCTCGCAGGTCTCGGTGATCTCGGCCAGATAGCGGGTGCGCTCCGGCGGAATGATCCAGCGCTTCTCGCTCATGCCGGGGGTGAGCGCGCGCTGCGAGGCGAGCGGCGCGCCGGTCTTGTCGGTGATGACCCGCATGATCGCCTGGTACAGCTGATTCATCCCCGGATCGTTGAACTGTGACGCGATCGTGCCGTAGACCGGGATCTGCTCGTCGGTCGCGGCGAAGGCGTTGTGGTTGCGCCGCCACTGCTTGCGGACATCGCGCAGCGCATCGAGCGAGCCGCGCTTGTCGAACTTGTTGATCGCCACGATGTCGGCGAAGTCGAGCATGTCGATCTTCTCAAGCTGCGTCGCTGCCCCGTACTCCGCCGTCATGAGGTAGAGCGAGACGTCGGCGTGCTCGGTGATCTCGGTGTCGGACTGGCCGATGCCGGAGGTCTCCACGACGATGAGATCGAAGCCGGCGGCGCGGCAGACCTCGATCGACTCGCCGACGTGCTTGGACAGCGCGAGGTTTGACTGCCGTGTCGCCAGCGAGCGCATATATACGCGCGGATCGTCGATCGAGTTCATGCGGATGCGGTCGCCGAGCAGCGCCCCGCCCGACTTGCGCTTGGAGGGATCCACGGACAGGACGGCGATCGTCTTATCGGGGTGGTCGGAAAGGAAGCGGCGCACCAGCTCATCGACGAGGCTCGACTTGCCGGCGCCGCCGGTGCCGGTGATGCCGAGCACCGGGGTCCGCCGCGCCGGAGCCGGCAGCGCCATGAGCGCCGCGCGCAGCTGGTCGCCGGCTGCGGGGAAGTTCTCCGCGATCGTAATGAGCGCGGCGATCGTCGCCGGCTGCCGCTCCGTGATGCGGGCCAAAAGCGGCGCGAAGTCCGGGCTGCGCTTCTCGAAATCACAGCGCTCCAGCAGATCGTTGATCATCCCCTGGAGGCCCATCGCCCGCCCATCGTCCGGCGAGTAGATGCGGGCCACGCCGTAGGCATGCAGCTCCGCCATCTCCGAGGCGAGGATCGTCCCGCCGCCGCCGCCGAAGACCTCGATGCGGGCGCCAGCGGCGCGCAGCAGATCGATCATGTACTTGAAGTACTCGACGTGGCCGCCCTGGTAGGACGTGATGGCGATGCCCTGCACGTCTTCTTGGATGGCGCAGTTTACGATCTCGGCGACGGAGCGGTTGTGGCCAAGGTGCACGACCTCGGCGCCGGAGGCCTGCATCAGGCGGCGCATGACGTTGATCGCCGCGTCGTGGCCGTCAAACAGCGAGGCCGCGCTGACGATGCGCACGTGGTGGCGAGGCTTATAGGGGCTCGGGGCGGTAGGGGGATGCACGGGGTGGACCTTCCTGCACAGCTACGCGGCGAATGTACTCGCAGTGCGGACTATCGGTGTAGAGGAATTATCGCCTGAATTTCTCGGTTTTCCCAGGGCCGGCTGGCGCGGGGGCGGCGGGGGCCCGTGCTCTTGCGCGCTTAGCGGCGCCGGGCCGCGGGGATCTGAACACCCAACCAGGCGCCGGACCGCCGCGGTCGCCGGGGCCAGCCGCCGGGGCCGCATGGTGAAGCACAACGCGGTTGACACGTCCGCGCCCTTTCACTACCTTGCGGCCCGTGCTGGTGCCTGGGTGAAATTCCCGGGCTGAAAAGGGAACCCGGTGAGAATCCGGGGCTGCCCCGCAGCGGTAAGCGAGAACGAGATCCACGCCACGCACTGGCCTTGCGGCTGGGAAGCGGTGGATGACAGGTGCCGACTCACGTCGGCGTGCTCGTAAGTCCGAAGACCTGCCCGCACCCGGCGAAGGAGAGAAAACCCGAGCCGGTTCGACCTGAAAGCCTCGCGGGAGGGCAAGTCGGTCGGCGTCCATGGCGCTCCTGCGCCGTCTCGCCGCGCCGTCCGCCTCCGCTTGGTTTTCAGCCGCCCGCGGGGGCGAAGGTCGGCCGAGTTTCCTGCAAGGCCCGAAGCAAGACTCTAGGCTGCGCAGTCGGCAGGGCTTCCCCGCGTGGGTCGGATGACGGGCGGTTCGCACCGCTCTCCGCAACCCGAACCGAGGAGTGACCCAAGATGCTGAGCGTAAGGACGAGCCCGAGCGAAAGCTCATCGCCGCCGCAAGCGGTGCCGCGCCCCCCGGAAGCCGCCGAGCATGTCTACCTGCAGACGAGCATGCGGGTGCGCAAGCGCAGCGGCGCGACCGAGCCGGTGGACGTCAACAAGATCGTGCGCGCCGTCGGCCGCTGCTGCGCCGGGCTGCCCGAAGTGGACGCGCTGCGGGTGGCGACGCGGACGATCAGCGGTCTATACGACGGCGCGACCACGCGTGAGCTCGACCAGCTGTCGATCCAGACCGCGGCGGCGCTCATCGTCGAAGAGCCGCAGTACTCGCAGCTCGCGGCGCGGCTTTTGTCGACCTACATCGACAAGGAAGTGCGCGGGCAGGAGATTCACGCCTTCTCCCAGTCCATCACCTCCGCGCACCGCTTGGGCCTTATCAGCGACCGCCTCGCCGAGTTTGTCGCCGGCCACGCCCGCAAGCTCAACGCCGCGGTGCGCAGCGACGGCGATCGCGAGTTCGAGTACTTCGGCCTGCGCACCGTCTACGACCGCTATCTCTTGCGCCACCCGCGCACCCGGCTCGCGGTGGAGACGCCGCAGCAGTTCTTCCTGCGCATCGCCTGCGCCGTCGCCGGCAGCATCGCCGAGGCGCTGGAGCTCTACCACCTCTTCTCCGCGCTGGAGTATCTGCCGGGCTCCCCGACCCTGTTTAACGCCGGCACGCGGCACGAGCAGCTGTCGAGCTGCTTCCTGCTCGACTCGCCGCAGGACCACCTGGAGAACATCTACCAGCGCTACACCGATGTCGCGCTCCTGTCCAAGTTCTCCGGCGGCATCGGGCTGGCGTTTCACCGCGTGCGCTCCCGCGGTTCGCTGATCGAGAGCACCAACGGCCACTCCAGCGGCATCGTGCCGTGGCTCAAGACCCTGGATGCTTCGGTGGCGGCGGTCAACCAGGGCGGGCGGCGCAAGGGCGCCTGCTGCGTTTATCTGGAGCCGTGGCACGCCGACATCGAAGAGTTCCTGTCCCTGCGCGACAACACCGGCGATGAAGCCCGGCGCACGCACGGGCTGAACCTGGCCAACTGGATTCCCGATCTGTTCATGCAGCGGGTCTTCGCCGACGCGCCGTGGAGTCTGTTCGATCCCAAGACGGTGCCGCAGCTGCCGGACCTGTACGGGGAGGAGTTCGAGCGCGCCTATGAGGCGGCCGAAGCGGCGGGGCTGTCGCAAAAGACGATTCCGGCGCGCGAGCTGTATGGACGCATGATGCGCACGCTGGCCCAGACCGGCAACGGCTGGATGACGTTCAAGGACACGTCCAACCGCACCTGCAACCAGACCGCGCGGCCGGGGCAGGTCGTGCATCTGTCCAACCTCTGCACGGAAATTTTAGAGGTGACTTCCGCTGGAGAAGTCGCGGTGTGCAACCTCGGCTCGGTGAACCTGGCGCGGCACCTTGTGCGCGGCGCGGGGGAGGATGCGGCGACCTTCGATTTCGCCAAGCTCGCGCGGACGGTGCACGCCGCGGTGCGGCAGCTCGATCGGGTGATTGATCTCAACCTGTATCCGATCCCGCCGGCGCGCGACTCCAACTTGCGCTGGCGCCCGGTGGGTCTGGGAGTCATGGGGCTTCAGGATGTGCTCTTTCAGCTGCGGCTCCCCTTTGATGCGCCGGCGGCGCGGGCTCTGTCGCAGCGCATCGCCAGCGAGATCTACTTCCACGCGCTCTCCGCTTCCTGCGAGCTGGCCCGCGAGCGCGGCCCGCATCCGTCCTTCGCCGATACGCGAGCCGCGCGCGGCGAGCTCCAGCCCGACGCCTGGGGCGCATCCCCCGATGATCCCGAGCGCTGGGCCGCGCTGCGGGCGCAGATAAAGCAGCACGGGCTCCGCAACTCCCTGCTCATCGCGATTGCGCCGACCGCCACCATCGCCTCGATCGCCGGCTGTTATGAGTGCATCGAGCCGCAGATCTCAAACCTCTTCAAGCGCGAGACGCTGTCCGGAGATTTCCTGCAGGTGAACCGCTATCTCGTGCAAGAGCTCAAGGCGCTCGGGCTGTGGAGCGAGGAGCTGCGGACCCGGCTCAAGCTGGCGGAAGGCTCGGTGCAACAGATGGGCGAGCTGCCGGCGCCCCTGCGCGCCGTGTTCCGGACGGCGTGGGAGATTCCGATGCGGTCGCTCATCGACATGGCGGCGGAGCGCGGCCCCTTCATCGATCAAAGCCAGTCGCTGAACCTGTTCGTGGAGAGTCCCAACATCGGGCAGCTCTCTTCGATGTACTTCCATGCGTGGAAAAAAGGACTGAAGACGACGTACTACCTGCGCTCGCGGCCGGCGACGCGCATCGCCAAGGCGACGGTGGAGCAGGATCCGCCGACCCAGGCGCCGGAAGGGCCTGCGGGGTCGGCGCGCCTGGACGCCGCGATCGCCTGCGCGCTGGAAAACCCCGAGACCTGCGAGGCTTGCCAATGAGCGTCTTCACCCGCCCCGCCCGGCTCCTCGATCCGGGCCTTTGTCTGACGCTGCGGCCGATGGCCTACCCTTCGTTCTTCGCGATGTACCGCGCCGCGATCAAGAACACCTGGACGGTGGAAGAGGTGGACTTTGCCACCGATATCAACGACCTCGCCAAGCTCACGGCGGCGGAGCAGCATCTGGTAAAGCGCCTGGTGGCGTTTTTCGCCACCGGGGATTCCATCGTCGCCAACAACCTCGTCCTCTGCCTGTACAAGCACCTCAACGCGCCGGAAGCACGCATGTATCTTTCGCGGCAGCTGTACGAAGAGGCGCTGCACGTGCAGTTCTACCTGACGCTGCTCGATACCTACATTCCCGATCCGGCGGACCGCGGCCGCGCCTTTGCCGCGGTGGAGAACATTCCCTCGATCCAGAAGAAGGCGGCGTTCTGCATGCGCTGGCTCGACTCGGTGCAGGAGCTCAGCCGGCTGCACAGCCGCGCCGATCGCCGCAAGTTCCTCCTCAACCTCATCTGCTTTGCCGCGTGCATCGAGGGACTGTTCTTTTTCGGCGCGTTCGCCTACGTCTACTTCCTGCGTTCCCGCGGGCTTTTGCACGGCCTGGCGGCGGGCACAAGCTGGGTGTTCCGCGATGAGAGCGCGCATATGGCCTTCGCCTATTCCGTGGTGGAGACCGTGCGGCAAGAGGAGCCGGAGCTGTTTGATGAGACGCTTCAGCGCGCCGTACACGAGATGCTGGGCGAAGCCGTCGATTGCGAGACGCAGTTCGCCGAGGATCTTTTGTCCGGCGGCGTGGCCGGGCTCTCCGTGCGCGATGTCCGGCAGTATCTGGAGTTCTGCGCCGATCAGCGGCTGGCGGCGCTGGGGCTGCCAAAGCGCTACCAGGTGAAAAATCCGCTGGCGTTCATGGCCCTGCAAGACGTGCAGGAAGTGACCAACTTCTTTGAGCGGCGGGTGTCGGCCTATCAGGTCGGCGTCGCCGGAGACGTCGTCTTGGATGCGTCGTTCTGAGCCGCGGCGCGCGGCAATCCTCCGTCTTAGGCGCGGCCGCGCGTCGCTTCCACAAAGAGCCGCTCGGCGTACGCGAGTCCCTCCAGCGTCCGCGCTCCATGCCAAGATAAGAGCTGGCCATCCACCAAAAGGAACCGTTCCGCCGGAAGTCCTAGCTCTTGTATGAGCTCCAGGCGGTGGCGCTCGGCGAAGGGAAACGGCTCGGAGGAGAGCAGGATGAGCCGCGCCTGGGCGAGGATCTCGGCGCTCACTTCGGGATAGCGGACCGCGCTGGCCGCCAGGGTGTTGCGGCCGCCGGCCAGGGTGAGCAGGCCGGCGATATACGTCTCGCCCGCCACCGCCATCCACGGCTTCTGCCAGATGAGGTAGATGAAGTCCACCGCCGGCCGCTGCGCCGCGCGCTCGGCGACCGCCGCCGCGTGCTGGCGCAGCTCCGCGGCGAGCCGCTGCGCCGCCGCGTCGGCAGAGATCGCCTGGCCGATCGCCACCACCGACTCGATCGCCCCCGGCACATCGCGGGCGAACGTGGACAGCACCGGCACTCCTTTTTCGCGCAGCGCCGCGGCGTCCTCGATGCGATTTTCCTCCTCATTCATAAGGACCAGATCCGGGCGCAGGGCCAGGATGCGTTCCAGCTTGGGATTCTTCGTCCCGCCGACCTTGGGGACGGCGCCGATATGCTCGCGCGGCTCGACACAGAACTTGGTGCGGCCGACCAGCTCTTCGCCTTTTCCCAGCCGAAAGACGGTCTCTGTCAAGCTGGGGCACAGTGAAACTACGCGCATCCGTAAGTCCTCGGGCCGGACCCTAACATAGCTCCCCGCACGGCTGAACAGCTTCGCCCTTGGAAACCGGGGAAAGCCGGCGAAATATTCCGCAACCGTTTTCTTTCTCTCCGCCGGCCTTAGTCAGCGATAAGAGTCCGCCCCCGCGTCATCGAGCCGAGTGACATCGCCGGCTGGCCAGTCCATCGCAGAGGAACCGATGGGGTGGCGCTGCGGACAGTCCGCGGACAAGTATTCCGCCTTTTTCACCCGCTGCGGACCAGCTGGAAGACGACTGCCGGATTCGACAGGTCTGGCTCCGACCCCGAGCAGCGCCCGCTACCGCGCCGTCCGCTCCAGCCTGACATTGTCAAAGTTCACTTCAATGCCGACGCTGCTATTCAGGTTCACCAGCCGAATGCCAAGCGCCTGTCCGAGCTGCGCATCCTGATTCCCCGTCACGTATTTTACTGTCGACAGCAAGAACCGCCCCTCGCCCGGTCTTAGGGTGTTGGTATCGGAAGCCAAGGTCTGACCGCCGGCCAGCAGGTCGATTCTGTAGTTTGGAAAGCCGCCGAAGGCATACTGGTTGTTGGGTCCGTTGTCGGTGTTGAGATTTCCCACCTCCACGGATAAGACGTACTCCGAGTTCGGCAGCAATGTATCGGTCAAGGTCTGCTGCAGCCCGGCCTCGGTGCTTGCGTAGAACGCTTGGTTCATGGGGTTGTCGAGCAAGAACACGACGCCGACGTTGCTTGCATGCGGCACCGGATCCAGATAAAGCGTCGTCGTGTTCGGGTTCAGGACGCCTACGGCGCGATAGCCGTTGTTTATGCTGCCATAGGCCTGCCAACCGGAGGGCGGCGCGCTCGTTATGAACGTACCGGGATTTGTCGCCGGAAGTTCGAAGCTCGGGTTTTGTACCGTAAGCGGCATCGCCACGCCAGCTACGGTGCCGGCGTCCGTCACGGCCGCGGGTTCCACAAAGGGGGTGCTGCAGCCGCCAAGCAAGCTGGCGCAGCCTAAAAGAATGACTAGTTTGAAACGTCGCATCGTAATTCCTTTCGCACCCGCCCCCAGCGCGCCGCCTGCACCAGGGCGGGTGTTCTTAGCGCATAGGATTTTAGGTCGCCTTTGCCGCGGCTTTATATTGCTTCAGCTTGCGATACAGGGTGGAGGGGCCGATGCCCAGCTCGGCCGCTGTGCGCTCTTTGTTGCCGCCGCAGCGCGACAGGACGGCGAGTATGTAATCGCGCTCGACTGCGTGCAGCGGAACGACCGCAAGCGGCAGGCAGGGAAGCGGCGGCGCATGGCGGATGTCCTCGGGCAGATCCTCTGCCTCGACCCGCCGGCCGGGGGCCAGCGCCACGGCGCGCTCCATGGCGTTTTCCAGCTCGCGGACATTGCCCGGCCACGTATGGCGCATCAGCTGATCCGCGGCGCCGGCGGATAGCAGCAACCCCTGCCGCTTGAGGCGGAGCGCCGCCGCGGCAAGCAGACTCCGCGCCAGCGGCAGGATGTCCTCGCGGCGGTCGCGCAGCGGTGGCACTGCCAGCTCGACGACCCGCAGGCGGTAGTAGAGATCACGCCGAAACCGCCCGCTGGCGACATCGGCGGCCAGATCGCGGTTGGTGGCGGCGACGATTCGCACGTCGATGGGGCGACTCTGGTTGTCACCGACCCGGCGGATCTCGCGCTCCTGCAAGGCGCGCAGGAGCTTGACCTGCACCACCGCCGGCAGCTCGCCCACCTCGTCGAGAAATAAGGTCCCCCCGCTGCTCGCCTCAAAGAGGCCGGGGCGATCGCGGGTGGCCCCCGTGAAGGCGCCGCGGACATGGCCGAACAGCTCACTTTCCAAAAGCGTCTCGGTGATCGCGCCGCAGTTGATCGCCAGAAGCGGTCCGCCGGCGCGGGCCGAGCCGTCGTGGATGAGCCGCGCCAAGCGGTCCTTGCCGGTGCCGCTCTCACCGATGAGGAGCACCGTCGAATCGACCTTGGCGACCGTGTGCGCCAGGGTCAATACCCGCCGCATGGCCGGGCTGCGGGCGACAAGCTCGCCGTCTTGGGTCTGGGCCAGCTCGTCCAGGGTGCGCCGGCGCGCGCGCAGCCGCTGCTCCGCCCGTTTGAGCGCCGCTGTCACCTCGCGCACCTGGGTATCAAGGCAGGTCTGCTCATAGAACGGCAGGTGCGGCAGGATCTCGTCCCCCCACTCCTCCAGGGTCCGCGCACGGAAGCGGCAGACGGCGTCGCCCTTGCCCATGCAGCGGTCTTCCAGCAAGTAGACGGGCTTGCCTTCGGCGCGGCTCAGATACCCGCTGGCCGCCCCCGCGAGCGTCCAGCATACGGGCGCCTCGGCGCGGCCAAGGTGCAGCTGGTGCTGCTCCGCTTCATAAGAGGCATCCACGGTCGCGCCTCCCGGAGAAAACGGGTCGCCGCAGCCGGGCACGAAATGAATGTGGCCTTGCAACGTGTGAATCCGCGCTCCGGCCGCGCGCCACTCTGCGGGGCTGTCCCAGGTAAGCTCGCTGCGCATCGCCTCCGCCATGCGCCAGCCGTGGGCGAAGCCGAAGCGGGTAAACAGCGCGCGCGCCGCCGCATAGCCGAAGGTCTCGACCACTTGCCGGCGCAGGATGCCCAGGGCGACCGCATCCAGAACGATCGCCGGCTGCCCCGCGAAGCGCACGGTGCCTGCTTGAGAGTCGATGTCCAGAAGCTCCTTGATATCCAGGTGCTCCGCCCGCATGGTGGCCTCCGCGCAGCGCCGGCAGTCAAAACGGCAGCCTAGTATATCAATTTGACCGATCGGTACGCAGCGGCGGCGCGGCACAAAACGCTTTCGCAGGCCATGATCCCGTCGCTGATTACGATTTATGGGACCGCGCGCGCGGGCTGGCGCGGCCGCTGCAACGCAAGGGAGTTCCTAACCCTGCTCCGCCCGCCAAATCCTTTGGCGCCGGATCCGCTACGGAGGCTCCGATGAACACAACCATGAACCTTTTCGATCCCGCCTTCCGCGCCAACCCCTACCCGTTCTATGCCCAGATGCGCCGCGCCCAGCCTCTGTGCCAGGTCGAGCCGGGGGGAATCTGGGCGGTCACCCGGCAAAAGGATGTGCTCTTCGTACTGAAGCATCCCGAGCTATTTTCCTCGCACGGCTTTCGCGCTGCGTGGGAACCGGAGTGGCTCGGGTATAACCCGGTCGCGCGGTCGATCCTGGCGATGGACGGGGCGCCGCACGCCAAGCTGCGGGCGCTTTTGACGCGGGCGTTCGGAGCGCGGGCGCTGGCCCGTCTGGAGCCGCGCATCCGCGCGCTGGCAAGTGAGCTCGCCGGCGAGCTGGCCAGCGCCCTGGGGAAAACCGGTGAGGCCGACTTCATCGCCGCGTTTGCCCTGCCGCTGCCGGCCTACGTCATCGCCGATCTGCTCGGCCTGCCGCGCTCCTTATGGACGCGGTTCAAGCAGTGGGCCGACGACGTCGCGAGCGTGACCCCGGTGCCGGAAAATCCCGCGCATGCGCTCCGCGTGCGAGCGGGCATCACCGAAATGACTGAGTATTTCACCACCGTGATCGCCCAGCGGCGGCAGTCCCCAAGCGATGATCTCATCAGCGATTTGCTTCGCGCGGAGGTCGATGGGCAGTCGCTCAGCGATGAGGAAATTGTGAGCTTTGCCGCGGTGCTGCTCCTGGGCGGGTTTGATACGACGACGTACCTTTTGGCCAACGCCGTGCGCGTGCTGGCGGAGCGGCCGGAATTAGCCAGCGCGCTGCGCCAAGACAGCAGCAAGATTGCCGCATTTGTCGAGGAGGTGCTCCGCTACGACGCACCGGTGCACGGTCTGCCGCGCATCGCCACGCAAGAGGTTCAGCTCGCAGGCGGAACGGTACCGCAGGGGGCGATGGTGCTGGCCCTGCTTGGCGCCGCCAACCGCGATGAGCAGGTCTTCCCAAACGCCGATCAGTTCGAGCTGCAGCGAGGAGAGCCCGGGATTCCTTTCGGCTTCGGCGTCCATGCCTGTCTGGGCGCAGCGCTGGTTCGGCTGGAGGCGCGGCTGGCGCTCGCAGCGCTGCTAGCACAAGCGGAGCGCTTGATCTGTCCGCCGCCGACCGAGCTTGTGTGGAATCGCTCCTTGACGGTCCGGGGCCCAGTGGCGATGCCAGTCAGGCGGCGGTGAGAGGCGACCGGCTTTGCGTGTTGATCCATGGGATGGAATCCGCATATAAAGCGCCGATCCCGGAGGCCAGGGGAACGCAACGCGCGGCTTCGTCCGCGAAATGGACCGCCGCGCCAATCCGTCCGCAGTCCACCTTCGACGGAGCGCGGACCGCTTGCCGCCGCTTCTGGCTCGGGCGCGGCAGTTAGCCGAGCAACGTCCTGGTCATCAAAAAGGATAGCGCGCAGGAAGTGAAGGTGCTCGACTTTGGGATTGCGGCGCCGCGCGGCACCGCGGTCTCGCTGGCGGGAACCCCAGAGTACATGGCGCCGGAAGTACTCGTCGGCCAGGCCCCGACGGAGGCCGCCGATCTGTATGCGGTCGGGGTCATGCTGTATCAGATACTGACCGGCCGCCTGCCCTATGGCTACGGCGCCAACATGGCCACGCAGCTGTCGCCGAGTCAGTCCGATACACCCAGCACCATCGTCCCCATGGGCGCGACGCCCGAGCCGGCGACCGCCTGGGACCCGGCCGGTCCGCAGCTCGGATTGGTAGTGCCGCCGCAGCTCGCTCCCGGCGATCCGCTGGCGCCGATCGTACTCCGGCTGCTGGAGCAGGATCCGGCGCAGCGCTACCACAGTACGGGGCAAGTGCTCGCCGACCTGGCAGCGGCCCAGGGCAAGCCTCTGCACGTGGATACGGCGGCGACGCGGGAGAGCTTCCTGGCCGCCTCGCTGTTCGTCGGCCGGCAGCGCGAGCTGACGATCTTGAACACCGCGCTGGAGCAAGCGCGCCGCGGCGCCGGCAGCGTCATCCTCCTATCCGGCGAGAGCGGGGTCGGCAAGTCCCGCTTGCTCGATGAGGTGCGCAGCTGCGCGCTAGTACGCGGGGTGCGCGTCCTGCGCGGCCAATCGGTAAACACCGCCGGCAGCTCCTACGATATGTTCGTCGATGTCCTGCGCGCTCTGGTACTGGACACGCCGCTGCAGGGCATGGAGGCCGCGGTCCTCAAAGAGCTCCTGCCGGAGCTCCCGACCTTGCTCGGCACGCCCATTGCGAACCCTCCGGGCCTGGGCGCCCAAGCAACCCGGCGCCGCCTGCGTCGCGTCCTGGTCGATGTCCTTTTGCGCCCGCAAGAGCCCATGCTCCTCCTTCTGGAAGACATCCAGTGGGCGTCTCCCGATAGCCTGGAGCTCCTGCGCGAGCTCATTCCCAAGACCCAGTCCCACTCCCTGCTCATCATCGCCAGCGCCCGCGACGACGAGCAGTCCGATCACACAAGCTCCCTCCCCGGCGCCACGGCCCTCCGCCTCTCCCGCCTCGATTCTCAGGCCATCGCCGCCCTCTGCCTCTCAATGCTCGGCGAAGCCGGCACCCAGCCGGAACTTTTGGCGTTGTTGGATCGGGAGACGGAGGGGAACGCCTTCTTCATCGTCGAAGTCGTCCGCGCGCTGGCTGAGGAGGCGGGGAGCTTGGCGCTCGTGGGGACGCGGGGGTTGCCGCAGCATGTGTTTGCGGGTGGGGTGCAGACGGTGGTGGCGCGGCGGCTGAATCGGGTGCCGGAGTGGGCTAAGCCCCTGCTCAAGTTGGCGGCGGTGGCGGGGCGGAAGCTCGATCGGCGGGTGCTGGCGACGTTTGAGCCGGAGCTGGAGCGGTGGCTGCAGGTCTGCTCCGATGCGGCGATCTTGGAGGCGACGGAGGCGGAGTGGCGGTTCTCGCATGACAAGCTGCGCGATCGGCTGCTGGCGCTGCTGCCGGATGATGAGCGGCGCCGCTTGCACTGGCGGATGGGCAAGGCGATGGAGGCGGTCTACGGCACGCAAGGCACGCATATGAGCGTGCTCGGATACCACTTCGAGGCCGGCGGCGACCTCCATCGAGCGGGAGAATACTTGGCGTCCGCTGGGGCCAGCGCCCTGCGGCGCGGGGCGGTGCACGAGGCGGCGACGTTGCTGGAGCGGGCGGTGAAGCTGCAAGAGCAGACCAACGTCGCGCCGTTGGTGCGAGCGACTACGCTGCGCCGCCTATCCAAGGCGGTGTACGGGCTCGGACGCCATGCCGAGTGTCTGGACATCGCCCGCCGCGCCATGGCGCTCATCGGCCGTCCGGTGCCCAAAACGCCGCTGCGCCGTATCGGAGCCATCGTGCAGGAAGCCGCGGAGGAGCTCTCCCATCGCATGCTCGGTACGCCGCTGAAGAAAAAGCCGCTGTCGCGCGCCGCGGCGCAGGAGCTGTTGACCCTGACGCGCGGCACCAGCGACGCCTACTTCATCATCAAAGGCCGCCGGACCGAAGCGATCTACGTCATGCTCGGCGCCCTCCACGCCGCCGAGGAAATCGATGAACCGGTCGAGCAGGCGCACTACCTGATGTTCATCGGCCTTTTGGCCTACCTCCTGCCGATGCATCGGCTCGGGCGCTATTACATGGGTCTGGCGCAGCAGCAGCTGCCGCGCGTGCCCGACGGTGTGAGCCTGGGTGGGTATCACGCCATCGGCGCCTACATGCACTCTGCGGAAGGACAATGGGAGGAGAGTCTGTCGTGTCTGGATCTCTGGATGAACAACGTCACGCGAGTCGGCGATGAAGCGCAGCAGGCGCTGATTTACCGCACCCGCGCGACGCTGTGGCTGGTCCTTGGCCGCATCGACAAGGCGCGGGAATACATCGACGCCGAGCTGCGAATCGGCAAGCGGCTCAATAACCAAACTGCCATCGCCTCCAGCTGCATGTGCAGCGCCATAGTCTGCATCTATCGCGGCGAGCCCGAACAGGCGCAGCGGCTGCTCCTTGAAGCCGCGGATCTCATTGATCAAGCCGACAGCGCGGTGCACGTGCTGATGGTAAGCAGCATGCTGGCGGCGGTCGCTTGCCGTCTGGGGGATCGGGAGCAGGCCAAGCAGCGCCTGCCGGTCGCGCTGCGCTGGATGCGGCGGCTGCAGGCGCCGGCGATGCAGTACTTCGAAGCGTATGCCTCCGCGGTCGATGCAGCGCTGCACCTGTGGCAGACCGCCGTCTCAGCCGCGGAGCGGCGGGAGATGGAAGCGCAGGCCCTCCAGGTCCTGTGGCACATGATGCGCTTCACGCTGACCTTTCCCATCGGTCGGCCGCGCGCCCTGACCAGCGCCGGGCGCTACCTGCTCACCCGCGGGCAGAAAAAGTGGGCGCTGCGCTGCATGCAGACCGGCCTTAGCGAGGCGACCCGTCTGCAGATGCCGCAGGAGCAGGCGCGGTCGCACTTGTGGCTGAGCCGAATCGGCAGCGGTGCGGATGCGGCCGAGCTGATGCCGGAAGCGGAGGCGCAACAGCACCTGCAAACGGCGCGGGAGCTCTTCGCCAGCCTTGGCATGACCGAGCCCGCGATGTAGTCAGTCGGCCGGCACCACAGCGTCGCGGCGTCGAACCGAGGGATGCACCTGGATCCCTTGGCCGCTTTCCGCCGCACCGCCTCGGGTGGGAAAAAATCGCCGCCGCATCCACCGGCCGTTTCCGTTCACCGAGGATGAATCACCGCGTCGCCGGTCGCGGCGCAAATTTCCTGAACTTTTTGACTGCCTGGCCGGCGCGTGACGATGCCGGGAAAAGCGTGCTAGGCGTGCGGCGCCGCCGGCGTCGGTTCCTTGACCCATCCCAGGAATCGCGCCGCCCCAGGCGAATCGCCAACCGCGGCAGAGGCCAGGCCGCGCAGCGTGGGGCCGAAGCGCTGCTGAAATTCCGCTGGCTGCGCGCTCAGGTGCTGCGCCGCCCAGCGCAGGAAGTTTTCGACGAGCGACTGCGGGCCTAGGGACAGAAAGAAGATCATCTGGCGGAAGGCGTAGGCGGTGTTCTTGTGCATGTGGAGGCGCAGACGGAAGTGCGTGAAGCGGCGCTGCTGCTCACAGCAGACAAACGTGAAGCAGCGCTGCGCCAGCGCCTCTAGCTCCGACTGCAAGAGCTCACGCAGACCCAGGGCCTGCGTGAGGGGCGCCAGGTTATGCGTGGTCAGGATCTGCGCCTGTTCCAATATGCGCCCGTTGCGCGCAACCTGCCGCGCACCCACTTTCGCTTCGCCCGCCAGCTCACAGCAGAGTAGATAAAGCTGCGGCGCCCGCCCCGGCACGTCCTTCCTTCCCGATGGCGTCGCCCGCAGCGCCTGGACCTGCTTGTAGGAGATTCCGTAGTAACACTCATACAGGGAGCCGCGAAGCAGTCCGGCGGCCTGCTGCGCCGCCTGCAGATACTTCTCCGTAAACTCGCCCATGAAGATATCGGCGGCGATTTCCTCGACGATCGGCACCTTCACATCGGCGCGGTCGCACAGAGCGCGGATTTCCTGCAGCAGCTTGTTGGGCAGGATGACCTGCGGAAACGCGGTCAGCGCCAGCCGCACAAGCTCCGTAAGGGTCCGGCGCGCTCCGGCGCGCGTCCCGGCATCTTCGACGCGGAACTGGGTGATGGCGGCGACCCAGGGCAGCTCATGCAGACGAACTTGGCTCTCCAGGTTCAGCAAAAGCAGCGAGCGCCGCCGCCGGAACGCCTGATAGATCGCGGTATAAAGCCGGCGCAGCGTCTCATCGGCGATTCCCGCGGCCCCGACCTGCGCGCTGAGCTGCGGCACCACGCGGGCCAGGATCTCTCCGGAGGGAATCACGCCTTTGTCCACCAGCACCTCGATCGGCGCGTCCAGACAGCGTAGGAGCCACGTATGCAGGCTGGCGGGCAGCGGCCGCTCGGCGGGAAAGCCGAGGCGCTGTGATTCCTGTTGCGTGATCGGGACCAGCACCGGCTCCAGGGCCGACAGTCCGGCGTCCTGGGGGTAGCTGCGCAGACGTTGCCGCAGCAGCATCGCGCGCTCCCGCCGCGTCGGCAGCTTGGCGTGCTGCGCCTGACGCTGGCGCAGCGCCTGGCTGCGCGGCGAATCGGGCAGGCCGCGCGCGGCGGCAATGAGCGCCAGCATGCGGCGGATCGCTCCGACCTCGCGTCCGCTGAGCGAGCGCGGATCGGCGACACAGCGGGCCAGGGCGGCGCGCAGGCGGGTGCCTGCCTCCTGCGCCCGCTCCAGACGCCGGCAGGGGCGATGGCTGGCGCGCAGCCGCCCATAGTCGGCGAGCCACGTCTGCGCTCGCTCGCGCCAACCCGGCGGATAGATCTGGCAGGGCCAACCGCCGTCGATAAGCTCGGCTCCGCCGGGGTCGCGCTGCACCTGGCCGCCCGATCCCAAGGTCACGGCCGGCAGCGGTCCTTCCACGGTCTCGACAAACAGGTTGATCAGCCGATCGAGCAGCGGGTTCCATACCTGCAGCACATCGCGCTGAACGAGCGCCCGCTCATTGTCCGGGATCATCTCCAGCTCCGCTCCGGCTTCGCCCACCGTCTGCACATGCACCACGGCGGTGGGAGTCTGCGGCCGCTCGGCCGGCAGCGGGTAGAAGCGCAGGCGACCGAGAAACGGTCCGAGCTGCTCCAAGATCGCCCGCGCCGCGTCGCCGTGCCCCTGGCGGAGCAGCCACGCCACGACCAGGAGCGCTCCCTCTTCCGGAACTTCGATGCGATAGCAGCCGCTGCCAAGTAGACTCTGAATCTCGGCCAGCCCGGCGTCATCCAGAAACGAGGCATTGAGAACCGCCCGCGCCGCGTCCGCGTCGAGCCCATCCCGCCCGAGCCGCCCGAGCCGCGCCGTCTCATGCGGACGCAGCGGCCCCGCCGCGAGCAGAGCGCCGGTGGCGAAACCACCGGTGGCCACTTCCAGCGTCGCCCACGCCGGCGTGCCGACCACCGGCGTACGCGAGCCGACCGCAAGCGCCCCGGAGAGCATGCCGGAGAAGATCTCTTGCCACTTATTCATCTTCAGGCGCGCCCGCTCGCGGGTCGCCGGATCGGCATGGGACTCACTGGTCACAAGCAAGCGTCCAAGCTGCCCGAGCGCATACCCGGGATTGGCCTGCTCAACTGATTCTTTCTCTGCCATAGGAGAAACTATACGGGCACAGGCCGCCTGTCCTCCAGCCTTGACTTTACTAGTCCGCCGGCCGGGCGCCGGGGAGATAGACGGCGGGGCCCAAGACGAAGATACAGACGAGGACCGCAACCAGACCGGCGGCAATCCAGCCATGGTGGCGGCCGATGGCCAGCGGGGTGGTGGGGACGGCCGACTGCGAGGGCCTTATCCACGCCGGCAGCCAGGCCAGCCAGGCCGTTCCGCCCAGATGCGCGGCGGCGGAGGTCAGAAGGAAGACCTTGCCGCCGGGGTTGAAAAGCGCGGCCACGGAAAAGACCAGCGCGCCGGCAAAGCCGTACGGCAGCCAGCACAGCCAGCGCGACCGCTGCCGCCGCTCTTCCAGCCAGCTGCCGAGCAGCGGCTCCAGGGTCCCGACGGCAAAGCGCAGCGCCGCTCCGGAGATCACAAGCCCAAGCGCCGTCAGCACAAGCCGCCACAGGAGCGGCTGGGCGAGGCCGCGGATAAATTCCTTCCAGTCGCCAAAGCCGGCCAGCGGCGAGACCATGAGGTAGCCGCCCGCCTGCAGCAGGTTCACCGTCATCGCCAGCCAGACGAAATAATAAAGCGGTCCGGTCGGCCGCCGCATCGCCCGCAGCCACGCGGCAAAGCCCAGCCCGAAAAGCAGGTTGGCGAGCGTGCCGCCGGCCTTTTCCGCCCTCACTCCCCAGGCGGAGACCCCGGTCATATCCCCGTCAAACCAGGCCGAGGAGATTCCCAGCGGTCGACCGCCCATGAGCCAGCAGGTGCCGCCGTGACCCAGACCCTCGTGGGTCAAGTTGGCCAGCAGATAGGCCACCATGCTGATGGCCGCGACCGTCGGCAGATCGAGTGCGGCGGGCTGGGGCTTGGGAGGGTCTGCCATGGGCTCGGCTCCGACTGTCTCAAATATCGGCTCGCGCCGATTCCTTTAGGTGCGCTCCGCTTCCTTCTTCAGGTCTTTGGCGTACTGCTCAAACGACGCGGTAAAGTCGGGCAGCGCGCCGCGAATCATCGGCAGCATGAGGCCGGACAGGACCTCGGTCATCGCGAACTCCGTGGTGCCGTCGGGCCGCGGCGCTAGGGAATAGGTGCGAACCCCTTGAAACATCGGCGCCATCCCATCGCGCAGCACTAGAGATTTTCCCGGTTCAAAGACACTGACCTTGAGCTGGAACGTCCGCTGCGGCGCAATCGGCACGCGCAGCTTGATCTTCTGACCGGGCGCGATCGTCCCATCGATGCTCGTTACCGTGGAGGTCCAGCGGGGAATGTCCGCGGCGCTGGTCAGGAGCGCCCAGATCTTGTCCGGTGCGGCATTTATGTGAATGCCAACGGAATACTGCAGACGGAAAGTCTGCTGATCTTTCTGCGCGCGGCCATCGAGATTTACCGGTTGCGACATGCTTGCCACCTTGGCTTGAACTTAACTTGATTACGTACCAAGTACCTACGATCCTGGCAAGGATCTACGGCGCACTGGAGATCCCGCCGCGCGCTTTCCGAACTTTTCCGCCGCTCCCCCAACCGCCGCAGCATACGTCGCAGATTCATGTTTGCAAAATCCACCGAGACCTGAAACCCGACAACGTGATGCTGATGCCCGACCCGGAGGTGCCGGGGAGCGAGCGGATCAAGATTCTCGACTTCGGCATCGCCAAGCTGTCGCTGGATGCGCTGGCGGGCAGTGAGTCGGAGGGCGAGGGAGCGGAGCAAGGCTCGCAGCCGGAGTTTCGCACCCGCACCGGGGCGATGATGGGAACGCCGGCGTATATGGCGCCCGAGCAGTGCCGCGGCGCGGAGCAGGTGACCGACCGCACGGATGTATATTCCTTGGGGCTCATGCTCTATCGCGCGCTGAGCGGCAGCCCGGCGCTGGTCGGACGCTCAGACTTGGAGTACCTGCTGCTGCACACGACGGTGCAGCCGGCAGACCTGCATGAGAAATATCTGATCGATGCCGAGCTGTCGGCGCTCGTGCACGCCATGATTGCCAAGGAGCCGGCCCAGCGTCCGGCCATGGCGGAGATCGCGGCGCGGCTCGGGAAGCTCGCCGGGCGCCTGAGCGCGCCGGGGGCGGACCGCGCGGGCGCCGCCGATGCATCGGCCCTGGGGGTTGCGCCGACCGCGCTCGGGTCCCTGCCTGACCGGAGCACCGGCGGGATCCTTGGCAACCAGCAGACCGCGCCGAAGCTCGCGCCGGAAGCGCCGATCAAAGAGACCACCACCACCCTGGCTTCGGCAACCGGCATCCTCCCAGAGCGAAGCGGCGGGCCGCCGCGGCGGCTCGTCTTGGCCGGCAGCGCGGCGGCCTGCATCGTTGCGGTGGCCCTATTCGGCCTCTTCAATCAGCGCCGCGCCGCGCCGCACCCGCCGCCGCCCCGGCCGGCGGACAGCGCCGCCGCGCCGATCGGCGCCGCCGATAAAACCAGCGCCGCGCCAACACCGGCGACCGCCGCCAGCCCGGGCGGCACGCCTGCCGCGCGCGTGCACTGGGAGGTCAGCACCCATCCCGCGGGCGCGCTGGTTCTGTCGGCGGAGAGCAACGACGTCCTGGGTGTCACCCCATGGCGCCATGACCGCGATGCGGCCCAGGGTCCGTTCAAAGTCCTCTTGCGCCTGCCGAGTTACAAGGACACCCCGGTGACGCTCGACCGCAGCCGCGACTCCGTAGTCCAGCTGATGCTCTCCCCCGCCGCCGATGCAGCGCCCCGCCCCACGCGCACTCCGAGCCGGGGAAAGGGAGTAAAGCCCCAGACCCCCCCATCCGGGAAGAGTCTGACCAATGCGGACCTACCTGTTGTCGAGTAAAAGCCGCCGGCGGGGCTCTGCGCTGCGCCTCCTTTTGGGACTCTCTTTAGGACTCTCTTTAGGGCTCCTCATGCCGGCTGCGGCTGTCGCCGACGAGTTCTTGGAGCGTTACACGCGCGGACTCAATCTGTACAAGGCGGAGCAGTACGGTCCGGCGATCACCGAGTTCGAGGCCGCCTATGCGCAGAAGCAGCTCCCGCGCACCCTGTTCAACATCGCCCGCAGCTACCTCAAGCTCGGCAAGGCGCAGGAGGCCCTGACTTATTTCAAGCGCTACAAAGAGCTTGAGCCAAACCCGCCGGCATCGATTCAGAATCTTTTGACCGAGGGAGTGGAGCAGGCGCAGAAGCTGCTCGATGCGATGGCCAAGCCCGCGGTCCCGCCGCCGCCGGCCGAGACGCCGCCGGCCGGTGCGAGCGACAGTCCGGAAGTCGAGCCGTCCCCCGCTCCGCTCACGCCGCTGCCCCCTGCGGCGCTGACCGCGAAAGTCGCGCCGCCGCCGCGTCCGCCGCGTCCAGTCTGGCGGCTGGCGGTGGGCGGCACCGGCATCGGCGTCGGCGCTGGACTCATCGGTCTGGGCGCGTCCGCGCTCGCAGTGGATGGGCAGTGCATCAGCGCGCCGCCGCCGCTTTCGCCGTGCAAGCTCGATTACGACACGCTGGGGGTGGGCGCGGGGCTGACCGTCACCGGCGTGGTCTTGCTCGGCGCCGGAGTGGTGTTGATGGCGATTCCAGAACGCCGGGCGCGCCCGACGCCGCCGGCCGCTGCGGCCGCCACCCCGTAGATCGCGCTTGGCTTGGGAGGATGAACGGTGAAGCGGCAAGACCCCCAGGGAGGAAAACCGATGCTGCGCCTGTGGTTGATTCCGAGCCTCCTGCTCCTAGGCTGTGAGGCGTTATGGGGCGGCTTCAACAAGCCGCACTTCGAGCTCGCCCAGGCTTCGCGCGCAAGCACGATCGCGATCACCGATGACGATGCGTTCCTGGTGATGGTCAATCCCGACCACGGGTCGATCTCCATCTTCGAGCTTGAACACTTGGGCCGCACGGCGATCGTTCCGACCGGCCCGGAGCCGTCCGCCGTGGTCCTTCATCCCGACGGCGATACGGCATTTGTCGCCAACCGCGGCAATGCCACGGTGGTAAAGATAAGCGGCATCCGCAGCCCTTCGCCGCAGATCGTCGCCATGGCCAACGTGGGCTCCGAGCCGACCGGGCTGGCCCTGTCGCCGCGCGGCCGCACTCTGTTCGTCGCCGAGTTTGCCGAGAGCAGCGTCTCCGTCCTCCGTACCGACGATCTGTCGGTTGAAAAAATACTGCCGGGAATCCAGAACCCGCGGACGGTCGCGGTGACCAACAACTTCGACGGCTCGGACGCGGATGAGTTCCTGGTCGTGCCGCACTACTTCGGCGAGCCGCTTCCGGCAAGCGAAGGCCAGAACGCCAGCCGCCAGGGAAAGATCGACCTGTTCTCCTTGCGCGATCTCGAGTTCGCCACGTCGATCCCGCTGCCGGTAGTACCGACGGAAATGACCGGCGGGGACGCCGCAAGTCCGAACCAGCTTGGCGGCATGGTGATTGCGCCCGACGGCCGGCTCTATGTCACGGATCAGGCGGTTTCCCCGGCTCCTCCTTTGACCCCCGATCGCAACGTCAACCCGATCGTGCACGTCGTGGATCTTGAACACAGAGCAGAGGTGCTACAGGGCGCCGGCACGGTGAGCCTGGCACGGCTTTTGACCCCGCTGGCGACCCCCGCGACCCTGTTTCTCGCCGACCCGGTGGACATCGATTTCGTGCACGACAAAAAGTCGTTCGGCTTTGTCGGCTACGTCGTATCGCGCGGCGCCGATGCGGTGGAGCGAATGGTGTTTGATCCGGACAAGGGAACGGTATCCGTCGGTTCGATGCAGAACCTGCAGATCGACGTCGCCGGCAACGACACGCTCGGCCGCTGCCAGGCGCCCATCGGCGGCGTCGTGGCCGCCAAGTCGCAGCGGATGTTCCTCAACTGCTGGCTGAGCCGCACCCTGGCCGTGCTCGATCTCACCAGCCAGACCCTGCAAAGTACGTTCAAGACGGTGGATGGGGAGGTCCTGTCGCCGCCCGTGCTGCGCGGCGCGCAGGCCTTCCACAGCGCCCGCGGGCGCATGGCGCAGTCCGGCCGCATCGCCTGCGCATCTTGCCACCCGGACGGCCGCAGCGACGGCGTGACCTGGGTCTTCCCTAACGGCCCGCGGCAGACTCCGTCATTGGATAATGTCTTTAGCCACAGCGGCGGGACGCAGCAGCAGCGCATCCTCAGCTGGACCGGCAACGCCGATGAAATCGCCGACTTCGAGGATCTTTTGCGCACCGTCATGGGCGGCCGCGGCGGCATCACCACCGCCAACCCGCCGAGCGACTGCGGCGATCTATCCAAGGAAATGCCGGTCCCGCTAAACCCCGCGCTCGGCAATTCCAATAAGCCGCCGGCAAACAGCTGCGCCACGACCTGGGGCGATCTGGAAAGCTACATCGCCCAGCTCCGTCCGACCCGCGGCCTGACTCGCCTGGATCCCGAGTCCGTGGCCCGCGGCGCGGCGCTCTTTGGCACGGGCGGCCAGAGCGGCGGCTGCACCAAGTGCCACAGCGAAGCCGGATGGACCCTGGCGCATCGCTTCTACACCCCCAGCGCGACGCTGCCGATGGGCCTGACCACCGTTGCCTTCAACCGGCCGGCGGCCTGGCCGGCCTTTTACACCGCCCATGACGGCGGCGTCCAGGTGGCGCCGCAGCCGTCCGCCGCCGAGTCCCCGGCCCAGACCATCCAGCCGCTGCAGGTCGCTTGCGCGGTGCGCAATGTCACGACGTTTGGCAGCTCCGGCGCGCCCAACCTGGAGGTCGACAGCTCCGGCGGCCGTGCCCAGGGCCGCGGCGGTTACAACATTCCCGGCCTCTACAGCCTGGCCGTGACCCCGCCGTTTCTCCATCACGGCCAGGCCGCCAGCTTGGACGACCTCTTCCGAAACTCGAACTTCATCGCCCACCTGACCGCCGGGGCGGCCAACTTCGACGTGCTGGACGACGGGATACGCAGCGATCTGATCAGCTTCCTTCTGTCCGTGGACGAAAGGGCCGCAGAGCTCCCCGCCCCCGCCGGCTTCAATGCCGGCTGCGCCACCAAGTAGTCCCGCTGTCCCGCTTGCGTCTCATCCCGCGCCGCAGCAGCTAACTCTTGGGCACAAAGCGCATCGATAGGGAGTTTACGCAGTGGCGGGTGTTGTTGGCGGTCAGGCGCTCGCCGACAAAGACATGCCCCAGGTGTCCGCCGCAGGCCGCGCACAGGATCTCGGTCCGCCGGCCGTCTCGGTCGAGCAGCCGCTTGACCGCGCCCGGGATCTCGGCGTCGAAGCTCGGCCAGCCGCAGCCGCTGTGAAACTTGCTGTCC
>CALFML010000422.1 GCA_937879845.1 uncultured Myxococcales bacterium | reverse complement strand
CGCTCTTCCGATCTCCCGCGGCGGCGCTGCAGCCGGGCATGGCTGGCCTTGTCCTCGGGGCCGAGGTAGGCCTCGACCTCGACGATGCGGCCGGCCCGCAGCTCCCCGCCCGGCAGGCGGTGGCAGAGCCGCACGCCGAGCAGCTCGCGGGCGACCGTTAGCGTAGGCCGGGCAAAGAACGCCTCGGGCAGCGCTTCCGCATCAGCCGGGTCGGCATCGCCAGGACTCGCCATGCGGGGCTTATGCGCTCACAAGCTCGACGAGCACGCCGTCGAGCGCGCGCGGGTGGAGGAACGCGACGTGGTGGCCGCGGGCGCCGGGCCGGGGATGGCGATCGATGAGCGGCACCCCGCGCTCCAAAAGCTCATCCAGGGCTGCCTGCAAATCCTCGACGGCAAAAGCGATGTGATGCAGGCCGCCGCGCTTGTCCAAAAACTTCTCCAGCCCCGCGTTCTGCTGGCGCGGCAGCGGGGCGATAAGCTCCACGCACGCCTCGCCCTGGGCCGGGGTCATGACGAACCCGGCGTCCGTGAGCTGGTTTTTGACGTACTCGCGCGGTCCGCCTAAAAGTCCCAGCACCGCCTGCCACTTTTGCAGCGCCGGCTCAAGCTCAGGTACGCAGACCGCGATGTGATCAATGCGAACGATCTTCATGGGTTGGCCTTGCGCAGCGCGGGGCGGTTCCGCGACTGCCTGGAAGGGGGTTTTGTGGGCTATCATGTAGACCATGTCTGCGCGGCTGTCTATTTCCACCGAGGAGGGGGTCGTCCTTGATCTGCGCCTGGGCGGTCAACCGGTCCGCATCGGCCGGGCCAAGGACAACACGGTCAAGAGCGAGGACAAGCGGACCTCGCGCCAGCACGCCATCGTGCGCCGGCTCCCCGACGGGAACTACCAAGTCGAGGACGCCGGCTCGAGCTACGGCACGATGCTCAACGGGCGCATGGTTAAGCAGGAGTCGCTCAAGCACCAGGACCTGGTCCGCTGCGGCGGCCTGACCCTGCAGTTTCTCAGTGAGCCGAGCGCCGATGACGAGGTCGATCAGACGCTCATGACCTCGACGATGCAGAGTCTCACCGAGGCGCGGACGCAGATCCGCCGGCTCATCGAAGAGCAGGCGGTGCTGCGCGGCGAGGTCGGCACCGCCCAGCAGGCCGAGGATCGGGCCAAGCGCCTGCGCGATGAAGCGCAGGACGAGGCGGAGAACCTGCACAAGCTGCTCGCCACCGGCCGCGCCGACAAAGACGCCCTGCAGCAGCGCATCGATGAGATGGGCCGCGAGCTGCGCGAGCTCCTGTCGCAGCGCAGCGACAGCGCCGGCGCGCTCGATGGCGTGCAGAAGCAGCTCGGCGAGCTGCAGAAGACCAGCGAGCGGCAGCAGCAGCGCATCGCCGTTCTCGAAGAGCGCGACTCCACCCACGCCGCCACCGAAGCCGGGCTCAAAAAAGAAGCCGAGCGGCTGACCGAGCAGATCAAAAAGCGCGAGCAGCGCGAGGTCGAGCTGTCCGCCGCCCTCAAGCCGGCGCTGTTGCGCATCGCCGAGCTGTCGCGGGAGCTGGAACAGACCCGCATCCAGCTGGCCAAAGCGGAGATCGAGCTCGGCGATCTGCGGCGCGGCGGCTCCGGCCGTTAGCGCGGTCTGGACAAGGTGCTAGCGACGGTGATGCCGGGACTGTAGAGTTGCGGCGGAGGGTCGGCTACCATCTATAACCATGCCAGCAGTAGGTCAAATCGGTCCCGACTTCGCTCTATTTAACCAAGAAGACCACGTCATTCCGCTCAGCCGCGCGCTGAACAACGCCGATCAGGTGGTCATCTATTTCTTCCCCCAGCCCGGCGCTCCCGGCTGCACCATCGAGGCCAACGGCTTCCGCGACATCATGCCGCACCTGCAGGCGCGCAACGTTCGCGTGCTCGGGGTGACCACCGGCGGTCCGCTCTCGGAGCTGCGGTCGTTCGCCAAGGCGAACAACCTGAACTTCGACATCTTGTATGACGGCGATCACCGCATCTCTTCGGAGTGGGGGGCGCTGCGCGGGGAGCATGCGGCGCGCGTGACGTTCATCCTGAACAGCAAGGGCTATGTCTCGCACGCTTGGATGCGGGTGAACGTCTATAACCACGCCGCCGAAGTTCTGGAGGCGGTCGGTGGTCCGGTGGAGGCCGGCGCCGCCGCCGCTGCGCCCGCGGCCGCTGCGCCTGCCGCCCCCGCGGCCGCTGCGCCTGCCGCCCCCGTGATAGCTGCTGCGCCCGCGGTAGCTCCTGCTGCGCCCGCGGTAGCTGCTGCGCCCGCGGTAGCGCCTGCCGCGCCCGCGGTAGCTCCTGCTGCGCCCGCGGCTGCAGAGAGCGCGATCGCTTCCGCTCCTGCCGACTTGATCATGGCAACGGTGCGCGCCTCGCTGCAGCTGCTCCTGGCGTACCAGCGCGGCGGCGGCGTCGTGGCGCAAGACGTGGTCGATCTGACCGCCCAGATCGCGCTCGCGGCGCAGCTGGCGCGGCGATAATCCAGCGTTAAGGACTCTGTCCGCTCATTCTCCCGGCGCAGTCGGCCGGGGCTTCCTTTTTCGTGCGGCGCCGCTTGCGCCTGCATTAAAGATCGCGGCGCAGAACCGCGTCGGAGGTGCGCTGCGGCAAAACGTGGAATTGACGAGCGGACTTAGTCGATGAAAGTATGAGAATCCAAAACTCGCGTCCCGCTGCGTGGGGCGCACGGAGGCTACACATGCGCAACACGATGACCTCGACGTTCTCGCACCGCATCCTGGGCGGCCTGGCGCTGACCGCGACCCTTTGCCTTGCCGCCTGCCCCCCCGCCGCCGATCAGAAGGGCGACAAGAAGCCCGGCGGCGACGCCCCCATCGCCGTGACGACGATCGAGGCGCGCAGCAATAGCACCGTCAAGGGGACGGCGACGTTTACCCAGGCCGGCGACAAGGTCAAGGTCGTGGTCGAGGTCAGCGGCGCCACGCCGGGCCAGCACGGCCTCCACGTGCACGAAAACGGCGACTGCTCCTCCCCCGACGCCAAGAGCGCCGGCAACCACTTCAACCCGGGCAACGCTGAGCACGGCGCTCCCGACAAGCCCGCCCACCACGCCGGCGACTTCGGCAACCTGACGGTCGGCCAGGACGGCAACGGCAAGCTCGAGCTGCTCACCGATCAGATCGCGGTCAAGCCCGGCACCACCTCGGTCGTCGGCCGCGCCCTCGTCCTGCACGACAAGCCCGACGACACCACCACCCAGCCCACCGGCAACTCCGGCTCCCGCGTCGGCTGCGGCGTCATCAACCTGCAGCCGGCCAGCTCGCCGCCGCCCGCCGCCGACAGCAGCGGCAGCCCGCCGCCGTCGGAGTCCTCGGAAGGCCACTAGTCTCCGGAGCGGGGCGCGAGGTTCTGCGCGCCCCCGACCACCGGCTGGAGCCGACTGCGTCTACAGTGATAAGCGTAAGTTTGCCAGGGGGGACCAAGCCGGCTGACGGGCAGGCCCAGCTCTACCCAGTTGTCCTAAGCCGATTTGGGTTGCTTGCTAGCGCGGGCGATGCGGCTTACGGCGGGCAGGGCAGGTATGCGGCGCTCTGGGCCGAGACCTTCACATACATGCGCAGGTAGGCGTCGTGCGCGAAGACGTCGGTCACTTCGATGCGGCCGACGTCGGCTTTGACGCAGGCCTCGGGGCCGGTGGCGCTGAGCTGGTGGCGCACGATCAGATCCTTGCTGAACTTCTGGCGCACCGCCTGCAGCCGGGCGCCGATGTCCAGGCGCAGCGCCTGGCGCACCTGCTGGCGCATCCCACCTGTATCGAGCGCCGTCTTGAGCTTGAGCAGGGCGTTGCGCGTCTCGACGGTCGGCTCCATGTCGGGGACCTCTAGCTCGTTGTCGCGCACCTGGGGGTGGCCGCTCATGTACAGATCGCCGGTGAGCGCCACGGTGAAGCCCTTTTTCACAAAGCCGTTGAGGTGGAGCTTGATCACCACCAGCCCGCCCGAGGCATAGACCTCTGGCTTCTCCAGATAGAGGTTGGGAAACTCATTGGAGAAGTGAAGCTTGCCGTCGGTAAACGCCTGCTTCATCGCCTTCTGCAGCTCCTGGTACGTCGCCGCCACCGGCACCACGGCTTCAAACGGCCCGGCGGGGATGCTGGCGACGTTGTGCAGCGGCGGCAGCGTCTGCGCCCCAACCGCCGAGCCCTGCTCATTGGTGCACGGCAGCGTGACCGAAGGCGCCACGACCACGCTCAGATCTTTCTCGATGCCGCCGGCCAGGACCGTCGGTCCGGCCTCGATCGACTGCAGGCCGACGCGGACGCAGGCATCGGCGTCCCCGACCTTGAACGGCAGCGGCCGGGCGAGCTTCTGGTAGCTCTGCGCCAGCACCGGCCGCAAATCGATGCGCAGCTCGCGCAGCTGCTTTTCCACCTGCTCTTTGATCATCGACAGGGCGCCGGCGCTCCACTCGGCGGCGCGCAGCAGGCGGTCCTCGCTCGTGAGCTGGACCTGCGGCACCTGCAGCTGGGCGATGTAGTCGGAAGACAGCACCGGCTGCGCCTCCGCCGTCAGGTTGATGGTGAAGTTGGCGGTGGTCGCCGGCAGGGCGGCGGTGCCGTGGATCATGGCGCGGACGCCGATGGTGCCGCCCGACTGGTTGAAGCGCAGCTCGATCGGGGTGCGGCGCCAGGCGAGCCGGCGCTGACCAAGGAAATTGAACGGCACCTCGCCGCTGGTCGGCACCGTCGCTTCGATGAGCTTGGACATGCCGTCCTGGGTGAGGCTGACGTGCAGGTTGACCCGCGAGTGCGGCGGCTCGGCCAGCGCCGGACCCGGCAAGGACTGCGGACGCGGAGGGTAGAGCGCCTCGCTGCAGGCAGAGCCGAGCAGGGCGCCGAGCAGAAGGACTGAGTGGATAAACTGACCACGCGCTGTCATGGGCTCGATGCTACCATCGCGCGCATGGGTTCCAAGTATGTTGTGGCACCGCTCCGTAATGTCTGGGCGACGGTCGGCGAATCTAATGCAGGCGCCGCGGGGCGTATCGCGAACGGACATTTTGCCGCGCCGCAGCGGCCGGGCCGGCAAAGCCTGATCTGCGGCGGAGGGCGATAATGGGGGCCGGCTACATCGAACGTCCGGCGGTGGACGGGGCCGTGGCGCAGCTCATCGGCCGCGGCAGCGGCGCCTTCGCCCTGGAGGGACCGGCGGGCGCCGGCAAGTCGGCGGCGCTCCTGCACGCCCTGTATCAAGAGCGCGAGCGGCGCGGCAAGGGCGGGCGCGGCTACGTGCGCCTGCTGCAGCTGTGGGGCGATGAGCCGCCATCGCTGTTCGTGCGCCGCATGGTGCGCGAGGTCGGCTTCCTCCACCTCATCGCCTACCCCGAACCGGAGCGCCTTCTCAAGCTCGTGTCGGACATGGCGCAGGCGATCCCCGGCCTCGGCGGCGCCGGCAAGCTCCTGGGCTCGCTTTTGCCCGACGATCTGCGGCCGCTGCATGTGATGGCATCGCAGGCCCTGGCAGAGGCCGGGCAGCGGGCGCTCAGCGCCGGCGGGCCGCTGCTCCTGGGCGTCGATCTGCTCGGCGGAGAGATCAGCGCCCCGGTGCGCGAGTTCTTCACCCGCTTGTGCGAGCGCCTGGACCCGACCGTCATCCTGCTGTTCGCGCAGCCCGGCGGGCAGGCCAGCCTGGCGCAGCTTCCTGCCGCCCACCGCGTCGCCGTAGGACCGCTGACCGCGGACGAGGCGGCGGAGTATCTGCTGCGCAGCCTGGAGCTGGCCGGTCCGCTCGATGCGGCGTCGCAGGCGCTGCTCGGCTCCGGGACGATCAGCTTGCTGCCGGGCGATCTGGCGCAGCTTGCGAGCTCGTTTCCGCTGCTCGGGCACGATCCCAAAGCGGGTCTTCAGAGCGTGGCGGAGTACCTCAAGCGCGATGTCGCGGCCCGCTACCAGGCGGTGTTCGAGTCGGCGCTGCAGCAGCCGACCGACTCGCGCGTCCTTGAGCTGTGTGCGCTGGTGGCGGCGACCGCGCGGCCGCAGGAGCCGCTGACGGTGGAGCTGGCACGCGCGCGGATGACCGGCGGCTCGCTGATTCGTCCGACGGAGCTGGCGCAGATGCGACAGAGCTCGCTGGCGCGGGCGCTGTGCGTCACGGTGGCGGCCGTTCACCCGGGCACCGCGGCCGGCGAGACCGGCGGGGTGCGCTCCGCCTCCGGCAGCAGCGGCAGCGGCGGGCTCGCAGTGGCGCGCCCGGCTACGGTGGCGCTCGATGTCGGCTGGCCGCTTCTGCCGTCAAGCTCGCAGGCCCAGAACGGGGTTCTACAGGCGCTGTTCCGCCACGGACTCCTAGACGCCTATCAAGACCGCTGGCTGCAGGAACTGCTGCAGTCGGTCAAGCAGGGACCGGGACGCGACGGGCTGATGGCCGGGATCACCGCCTTCTCCCTGCTCATCGAGCGCGCCTCCCGCAACCCCCATGCGCTGGGTCAGGCGGTGGCGCTCCTGGCGGAGCTGGAGACGCTCCTGTGGCGGGCCGGCTGGCACCGCACCTTCGCTGAGCTATACGACGCCCTGCTGCCGCACCTGTGGCGGGCCGGCGTGACGCCGCGGGATGTCGCGCCGCGGCTGTGGTTCCGCCGCGCCCGCGCCCGCGTGCAAGGCGTCGACTGGGCCGGACAGGCCCACCGGAGCGAGACCGGCGAAGCGGCCGGCGCCGGCGCGGGCCAGGCCCTGCTTTCGACCCTGCGCGAAGAGCTGCCGCTGGCCATCGAGGAGCTCACCGAGCTATGCGAGCTGTCCGAAGCCGCGGTGGTGCAAGCGCGCAGCCGCCTGGCGCTGCCGGTCGACGGCGCCGAGGTGACCGCCTGGTGCCGCAGCCTCCCCTACAAAGCCCGCCAGGCCCGCGGCTACGCGCGCGTTTTGCGGCTGCTCCTGGCCGGCCCCACCGAGACCCGCGGCGAGGCCAGCCGCCAGGCGGCGCTCGATGACGTCCTGGCCGCGCTGGCCCACTTCGCCGCGATCGGCGCCAGCGAAGACATCGCCCAGACCCTGACCATCCTGGGCGACTGCTACAGCGCCCGGCTCGACGCCGACGCCGATCGCCTGGCGCTGCACCAATACGCCCAGGCCATCGCCGTGGCCAGCAGCGTCACGCCGACGCCGACCTTCTGCCTCGGCATCATCCACCGCTCGTGCGCCAACCACCACCGCCGCCGCGCTCGGCCCGACGCCGCGCTGGAGGAATTCACCGAAGCGCGCCGCTGCCTCTTGCATAGCCCCGATGCCCGCATGGGAACGCTGCTGGCCGGACTGCTCGTCTGAAACCGCCGGCCCGCCCGGCCCCGCGGCCGCTCTCGACTTTAGGACTTCTGCCGGGTGCCCGGGTTTGACCGGCGCGCAAGCAACCTGCCGAACCTGCCGCGACCTTGATCCCTGAGCGGGTGGCGCCGGAGGCGGGGCCCCCGACGCGCCAGCTGTGGGGTGCCGCAGGCGACGGGCCCCGCGGCGCAGCCAGTAAAAGTCGTATTTATTTTGACGGGTTACTTAGTCCGCGCGGGAAGCGCGCTTCAGAGCGAGATGCATCGAGCTTCGTCGTCTAGGGGGCCTGGGACGGCGCCCCTTGAGCAATGATCAGTTCAAGATGCCGTTGCTGTCGGCGCCGGCCGCAGGGGCCGGAGCATCGGCGGTGCTCTCCCAGGTGACATGGATGTGCACGATGTGCCCGCCCTTGTCGTTGCCCCCGGCGCGGAACGCCGAGTTCGAGTCGATGTCCTGGTAGACGAGGTGGCCGGCGCGGTTGTCGTGCCGCAGCTCGCCCTTGACCTCGCCGCTGAGCTGGGTGCCTTGGCTCTCGCCGGTGACTTTGCCGTTGAGCTCGATGTAGCTGATGCCTTTTTCCTTCTTCGTGTAATTAAAGACGATGTCCCAGTTCTTGGTGCCGACGGTGGTGTCGCCGGACTTGATCGGGACCTCGGAGCGGACCTGCCAGCCCTTGTTGACCTCGATCGAGCCCGAGTCGAACAGCGGCCCGCGGTCGGCCCCGTAGACCCACTGCGCGATGAGCCGCGCCCGCGACACCACCTTGGCATCGTACTCATCGCTGAGCGGTGAGGCGAAGTTGGTGATGTTGCCGCGCGGATCCATGTCGAAGGCGATCTTGACCTCCTGCAGGGCGCGGGCGACGACCTCGCCTTCCTTCTTCTCACGCGGGGTGTCGCCCAGGGTCTCGACGTTGACGAAGGCGCCGGTGATGTGCATCGAGCCGTCGGGCTTGATTTCGCTTATCGTGTGCTCTTCGCCGAACTGGAAGGCGGAAACCTTGGGCTTTTTGGCGCCGATGTTGCTTTCTTCAACCCGCACCGACACCTTGCCGGCCAGCTTCTGGTCGGCTTTGCCGGAGTAGTGCAGCACGTCGCCGGGCGGCGGCGGCGGCGGCCCTGCGGGCTGGGGTTTGGGCTTGGGCATGCAGCCAAGGGGGAGCGACAAAAACGCGACCAGGAGGGAGAGCCCTGCACGATCGTTGCGAAAATTCCTCATCTTCTGACGGTACAAAGCTAGCTGGCTCTGGTCAAGGTGTCCGCGGGCCAGCGTGATATCATCGACGATAAATCAGCGAGAGATGGGCGATAAATCGGCGCCGAGCGAAAAATTAAAGCGCGGGACGGACACAGGAATGAGCACCCAAGAGGGACAGGGCATGGACACGACATGGGCACAGCTTGGTGCGGGGCGGCGGCTTGGACCTCGTGCACGGACCCGATGGGCCTTTATATTGATCAGGGCGACCGGGCTCATCGGGTTAGTCGGACTTTGCGGGCTCATGGCCGGCGGCTGCGCATCAATGCGGGTACGCCAGGTGGCGGAGTGGGAGGCGGCGGGCGACGATGCGGCGCTCAAGCGGGCGTTAGAGGACGGCAGCCCCGCGGTGCGTCAGGCGGCGGCGGCGGCGTTTGTGCGCTACGGGGCCTACGACACCGGCCGCCCGCCGGTGCTCGGTACCCTCGGCAAGAGCCAGAGCGCGGAGGCCAAGGAGGCGGCGCGCAAGCTGTTCGGCGTCCCGCCGCAGCACACCCCCGATCCGCACGGCAGCGGCGCGCCGCCCGCCCAGGCGGTCGTGTACCTGTACCGCCCGGCCGACGATCGCGGCGAGGCGCGGTGGCTGCGTTTTGATGCCGGCGGCGGCGTGAAGCAGTCGGTGCGGCTGCGCCCGGGCCGCTTTGTCCGCCTCACCGCCGAGCTGGGCCTGCACCGCATCGCCATCGAGCTGCCCGACCACGAGGCCCCGCCGACCGACGATCCCGGCGAGACCTACGGCCAGATGCACAAGACGCCGCCGATGCAGCTTAGTATCGCGACCCCCGCCGCCGGGGTCTATTTTGTCCGCCAGGTGGCGCCGCGCGGTTCGGGCAAGCCGGATGTGAAGGTCATGCCGGTGCCGGTGGGACTCGGCGCGGTGGCGGCGCTCAAGGACGCTGAGGCGGCCGATCGCGATCCGGCGCCGTAGCGCGGCGGCAGTTGCGGTCTGGCGATCGCGCCGCATACTAGGTGGTGATGGCTCCTGTGCGGCGCGGAAATCCATTATCTCCGTCGGAATTTCCCGAGCTTGTGGGGGCCGACCTCTTGCTCTACGACGGAGAGTGCCGCTTCTGCTGCGCCGCTGCCGAGCGGCTCGGGCGGCTTTCAGGGCCGGCGGTGCGGCTGGTCTCGCTGCATGAGCCGGGACTTCTTGCGGCGCTCGGCATCTCGCATGCGGCGGCGATGGCGGCGATGCACCTTTATACGCCGGAGCAGGCGATCTACAGCGGGCTGGAGGCGGCGGTCCAGGCGCTGCGCCACCGGCCGCTGCTCGGTTTGTTGGCCAAGGTGTATTACGTGCCGGGGCTGCGGCAGCTGGCGGACCTTGGCTACCGGCTGATCGCGCGTTACCGCTACGCCATCATGGGCCGGCGGATCGCCCGCGGCGAGTGCGACGGCGGCAGCTGCAGCCTGCACATGCGCCCGCCGGCTTCCTGAGCGCAAGCGCCGCGAAACGGGCCCACCGTCGCGAACCTGTCGTCGCGAACCTTGAAGAACCGCGAAGAACCTTGAAGCTTAGGCGGCTTTGAGGCGGCGGATGAGCTCGCGTATTCGGCGCGAGCCGCCGCCATCGCGGTAGAGGAACTTGATACCGGCCCCGCTCTCGGAGTGATAGGCGACGCGGCCGGCCAGCGGCACCGGCACCGCCCCACCGGGCAGCAGCACATCGATGACGACATCCGAGCCGAGCGGCGGCATGGGCCGCTCGGTGCGGAGCAGGGCCCCGCCGAGCGACACCTCGACCATCTCACCGGGGCTGGTCTCCAGGCTGCCCTCGGTGCGGTACTGCACCGGCACGCTCACCGGCAGGCGGGTGTGCCGCCGCTTGCGGGCGACCACGGCCCCATCGAGCGCCGCCAGCATGAAGGTGCTCTTGTCTTTTTCCTCGGGCAGGAATGCGACCAGGGCGCCGGCGCGGATGCGCAGCCGCGGCAGCGCCGGGCGCCACGACTTGACCTCGCTGCGCAGCATGACCTTGTTGGGCAGCCCCTTGCAGAAGATCTCTACGACCACCTGATCGCCGCTATGCAGCGGGGTCGTGGTGGGCACGAACAGTCCGCCGCACGGCAGCTCGCTGCTGTAGGCCTCGTCAAAATCTTCTCGACTGTGAAAGCGGGCTTTCAGGATCTGCATTCCGCGCGGACCATATCACAAAGGTCTCGCCGATCAATCAAGCGATGCGGAAGCTGTGCGGAAGCTGCGCGGAAGCTGCGCGGGGATGCGCTGCGGGACGCTAGAACGAAGGGCGGTAGACCATGACATCGCCGGGCAGGGCATTTCCGCCCGAGCTGCTTACGGCGACCCCGATCGCGATGCCGGTGATCAGCACGGCGGCGCCGCCGCCGATGGCGGTCCAGAACCACCACTTTTTATACAGCGGCTTTTCCATGGGCGGCGGCGGGGGGCTCGTTGTGAGCTCGGGCGGCGGCGGGGTCGTCCCGCTGGGCGGCGCAGGGGTGCCGCCGGCCTGGACCTGGGCCTGAGCTTGCGCGATGTACTTGTCCAGGCGCTGGCGCGTCTCGGGATCGATGCGCGACTCGGCCTTGGTGTAAAGGTCGTACTGCTCCAGCGCGTCCTTGGGGCGGCCCAAGCGGTGCAACGTGCGCCCCATATTGATGAGCAGCCAGGGCATCTGCCGCTGGGCATAGGCGGCCTGGAACTCGGGCAAGGCGGCATCGAAGCGGCCCTGCTCGAACGCGGCCACCGCCTGTTCGTAGTGGCCGCGGCAGACCGGATCGCTCAGGCAGCCGTCGTCAGGGTTGCCGGGAGCGGCGGCGACCGCGGGCGGCCGGCCCAGGAGCGTGAACAGCACGCAGAGCAGCAGCGCCGCGCGTGAGCAGGATTTAATCGACGATCTTGGGTGCATTCGGAGGCTTGGTCTTACCGGCCGGCAGCTGCGGCGCGGCGGGCTTGCTGGGGCCTGTCGGCTTGGTCTTGGGATGGATTTTGGGTTTGACCGGGGTCAGGACCTGGACCGGCGGCGGCGGCGGCGCCGTCTTGGTCTCGAGCATGACCTCGCTGCGATCGTCGCGGGTGGTATCAAGCTCGACGTCGCGGTCGAGGTAGCCGGGCGCGCGCAGGCGCAGGGTGACGCGGCCAGTGCCGATCGGAACATCGCTCTGCCACGGGGTTCGGCCGAGCGATTCGCCGGTGGTGGCGCGGATGACTTCGGCGCCGCCGGGCTCGCTGGCCAGCGACCAGTGCACGGTGCGCTTCTGCGGCTTGGCGGCGACGCGGACCTTGACCGGGGCCGGCGGCTGTTCTTTGCCGCGCAGCAGCAGCATAAGCAGCAGCCCGACCGCCAGCAGACCGCCGCCGCCGATGCCGAGCAGCAGCCGGCGCGGCCGCGGCGGGGTCATCGACAGGCTGCTCTGCCCCACCGAAAACCCGAGCGTGGACTGCGGCTGGATGCCCGAGTGGCTGTCTTTCTCCGGCAGCTGGCCGCGCGCCGCGGCGAGGCGGACGCCGGTGGGGGTGTTGTCCTCTTCCTCCTCGTTGACGGTTTTTTCCGCCACCGGGGTTTCGGAGATCACCACCGCCCCGGCATCGAGCGGCGCCCCGTCTTGGATCATCATCACCTGCGGCCCCGAGGGCGGCGGGGTCGGCCCGACTCCCGGCGGCAGCATTCCCGGCGCCCCGAGCGCCGGCAGCCCGATCACCGAGTGCATGGTCGTCGGGTAGCTCAGCGACATCGTCTCCAGCTCGCCGTTGACCTGGCGCATCGCCGGACGATCGGTCTTGCTCTTGACGAGCAGGCGGTGGATGAGCGCGGCGAGCTGCTCGGGCACCCAGGGGGCGACCTCGCGCAGCTGCGGCGGATTATTGTAGATCTGCTTGGCCAGGATCTCGCCGGTGGCGCCGACGAACGGCGGCTTGCCGACGAGCATCTCGAACAAGATGATGCCAAGGGCGTAGACGTCGGACTTGTCATCGACGTTGCCGGCGCCGCGGCACTGCTCCGGCGACATGTACTTGGGCGTGCCCATGACCACGTCGGCGGCGGTCTGCGAAGCGTTCTGCGAGACCTCGGCCGCGACCTTGGCGATGCCGAAGTCCAGAAGCTTGACCCGGATGCGGCCCGGCGACTCCGGATCGGGGTCGGGGACGAGCATCACGTTGTCGGGCTTGAGATCGCGGTGGATGACGCCCTTTTCGTGCGCCGCAGCGAGCGCGGCGGCGATCTGGCGGGCCAGGCGCACGACCTCGGGCACCGGCATGCGGCCGGCGGCGCGCTTGATGCGCTCGCCCAGGGTCCCGCCCTTCAAGAACTCCATGACCAGGTAGCCGACCCCGGTGGGCAGCTGGCCGTAGTCGGAGATCTGGACGATGCCGGGGTGGTCGACGATGTTGACCGCGCGCGCTTCGTTAAAGAAGCGGTTGGCGATCTCCGGCTCCTGGGCGTAGCGGCCGTGGAGGATCTTGATCGCGACGCGGCGCTCGATCGGTTCTTGGACGGCTTCGTAGACGGCCCCCATGCCGCCCTTGCCGATAAGCCGAATGAGCTTGTAGGGCCCTACGCGCTCGCGATTTACGCCTACTGACACTGCCAAGCATCTTAGCATTTCGCAGCGGGCGCGTGCGCATCGAAAAGCCAGGTTTGAGCCGCAAAACTTGGACCGGATTTGCGCAGGCGCCTTGACCTAAACCACGCCTTGCAAAAGACCCGCAGGTTCGGACTGGGGCGCGGTTTGGCAAGGGCGGGGCAAGGGCCCGGCAAGCGCGAGGCAAGACCGCTCGGGTTGAAAAGATCCCGTGAAATTCCGTACCCTTTAGCCGTGGTCGTCCTAGGCTTTCTCGCGCTGTGCCTGTGCTGGTCTACGACTTGGCAGGCGATCCGGTATTGCCTGGAAGGCTACCCGCCGCTCTGCGGGGCGGCGCTGCGGTTTCTTTTAGCGACGGCGCTGCTCTTAATCGGGCTTGGCGTGCGGCGCAGCTCGCTCCACCTGCCGGAGGGCCGCCGGCAGCACCTTGCGCTTTTGGCCGCCGGGGTCGTAAACGGCCTTGGCTACGCCTGCGTATACGTCGCCGAGCAGACGCTCACCGGGGGCACTGCCGCGGTCATCTGCGCCAGCAGCCCGCTATTTACGCTGCTCTTGGCGCGGCTTTTTGGGCTGGAGCCGCTCTTGCCGCAGCGGCTCCTCGGGATGGCGATGGGGCTCTCTGGGGTGAGCGTGCTTTTCGCCGACGGTCTGGAGCTTGGCGGCGGCCACTTTCAGGCGATGCTCCTGGCGGGGATCGCGGCGGCGGTGCTGTGGCCGCTCTACGGCGCGCTGCTCAAGCGGTCGGCGCAGCACCTGCCGCCGCTTGTCAGCACCTGTTACTTCCTCTTTTATACAGCGCTTACCCTGGTTTTGCTCAGCTTGCTGCAGGGCGAGAGCCTGCCGGACCTGCGCCATGTGCCATGGACGGCGCACCTAGGGCTTTTATACCTTTCGATCATCGGCAGCGTGCTTGCCTGGACGCTGTACCTGTGGCTGCTGCAGCGGCTGGAGCTGTCGGTGCTGTCGACGCTCGGGCTCATCCAGCCGGTGATGGCGGTGGCGATAGACCTTTTTTTGGGGACGGCGCAGCTGCGGCTGCGCGGCTATGTGGGGGCGTCGCTCGTGCTGCTCGGCATGGCGCTGTCGGCCTGGCGGCGCGGCCGGTAGCGGCCAGTAGAAGCCGGTAGAAGCCAGTAGAAGCCGGTAGAAGCCAGTAGAAGCCAGTAGAAGCCAGTAGAAGATCGATAGCAGAAAAGCTCGGGCGGGAGGGCCGGCGCGCGGGGTTTTGGCTTGTGGGGGTGGGTGGGCGCGATAGCATAGCCAGCATGACGACCAAGACGAAGACCCCGAGCACGCAGGATCGCGGAGCGGACGTTGTCGCCCAAGGAAGCAGCCCGGCTCGTCCCCTTGCCGGCCTGCTGCGGCGCCTTGTCCCGGCCTTGGTGGTTCTGCGCTTGGCGGCGGGCTGCGGCTCCAGCAGCAACGGCGAGCTCGGCGTCGCCAGCTTCACCGTCAAAAACTGCGGCGGGTCGTTTAGCGACATCGCCGGCTGCGACGTCAAGCAGCTTATCGCCACCGGCGGCAAGATCGACATGCGCGCCGTGCGCCTGAGCGACAGCGGGCCGCTGCAGCTGCGCAGCGATTTCCCCACCGTGCTCAGCGTCACCGACCTCGGCGGCGCCAGCTACACGTTGAACGCCCTGCGGCCGGGCAAGGCGATCATCATCGCCTCGATGGGCAGCACCGATGTCGATCGGGTGACCATGCAGGTGGACGACGCGGCGCAGATCGCCTTTCTCACCGTTTCCGCCGAGGGGGGCACCTTCACCGCGCAGCCCACCGGCGACATCGACGGCATCTTTGTCCTGCGTGACGGCATCTCGCGGATGACCCTGCTTTTCGCCCAGCTCGACGGCGCCGGCAACAAGATGCTCGGGCGCGAGACCTTCGCCACCACGCTCAGCCCGGGCCTTGCCTACCAGAGCGGCAAAGAGAACCCGACCGCGCTGCAGTTTGACCTGGTGCGGCCGGCGCAGTCGGGAAACTACACCTTGCTCATCAAGCACACCATCGGTCCGGCGCGCTACAAGATGCAGATCACGGTGCCTTAGAACAGGCTGCTAGCGCCGCAGGAGCTCTAGGAGCTGCTCGCGCAGCGGCTCGGCGGCCAGGTTCTTGAAGCGCTTGCCGGGACGCAAAAGGCCCGGGCGCGGCTCGAAGAGGAAGACCTCGCCGGTGTAGTCGGTCTCCGAGCTGTTGATGGTCTGGTGCTCGGTGATGGTCGTGCCGCGGCCGGTGGGGCGGCGGCTGTTGCTGGCGTTGGCGCCAAGGACGTTGCTGGCGCCCTCCGCGGTCACGGTATGGGTGGTGGTGACCTGTTTGGCCGACAAGCTTCCGTAGAGAAGCTGCGGAAAAAGAACGATCATGTCGTACGCCGAGGTCGGCGTGTCGAGCGGCTTGCCGTCGATAAACTTCGGCGTGCTGCAGCTGCTCTCGTCTTCGAAGCAGCTGTAGCCGATTTCGATGGCGGCGGAGCGGGCGCGCACGCACTCCGGGGTCTCGGCGAACTTGGATACGTCAAAGCGGCTGAACCGCGCCTTGAGCTCTTCGAAGATCTCATGGTCGGAGTCGGCGCACACGAGCACCGCCTGGGCGATGGGCTTGGGCGGCGAGTCGGGCACCGGCTGGGTGCAGCCGGCGGCGGCGCTCAGGGCGCAGATCGCCGCCGTCAGCCAGCCGCGACGGATCCTCTGCCGGGGGACGGGCACCGGACCGCGAACCGCGGATTGGGCGATCGCGGATTGGGCAATCGCGGAGTGGGCGATCGAAGAAAGCTTTCCATTAAGCTTCTGGGGCTTTATAGGCTCAGGCACCTTGGCCATCTACAACCTTTTGCGGCGTTTGTCACCTGCGGCGCCTGCGGAAGGCGGCGGCGCCCCAAGTCCACAAGAAGTCCAACTGTAACACGGACTTAGCCCGCGCTTCTTGGTCGGTCCGCCGTCAGCGCAAATTTGGCGACGGGAGCCTGGGTGCGTGCGGGCATTTGCATGGCAGGTTTAGGCTAAGGCTTGGGCGCTCGTACTTGACAGGAAGCCCTGCGAGTCGGCCAATATGGGCCGCTTAGCCGCTTCGCGGAGTTTTGGTACTGCCTCTGTTCGGTGGAGAAATCATGCTGCACCTCACGTTTGCCCTGGCTCTGGCCGCTCCTTTTCAACCCATGGCTACGGTCGCCGCTGCGACCCCGGCCGTCACGGCTCCGGTTGCGGCGCCGGTTCCCGGAGCGCCTCCGGTGCCGGGGGCGAGCCCGCCGCTGCCGCCGGATCCGGTGGCGATGGAGCTGGCCGCCCGCTTTGCCGCGGCGATAAAGTGCGATCCGGGCAAAAAAGATCCCGCCCGTCCGCTGTGCGCGGTCACCCGCATCGGCAAGGACGCGATCTGGACCCCGGGTCAGGCCTCGACCTATGTCGGCCTGAGCGTCAAGGTCGCCACCGGCGCCGATCTTAAAAAGATCGGCGCCGCGCCGCTGACCACCGCCGTGCTGCACCTGGCCGCGGGCTCGGGCCGGCTCATGCCGCTCACCGCCGCGACCGATGGGGAAAAGCCGCAGCTGCAGACGCTTTTGAACGACCTGCAAGGTCAGCTCAAAGGCGACAAGAAAGACGCGCTGGTCGTCGCGCCGGATCTGGTCAACCGCCTGCGCGAGGAGCGCAAGAAGCCCCGCGCCGCGCTCAAGCTCGACAAGATGTTCGCGGAGATTACCGGCGCCGCCCCCACGCGGCTGTACCGCGCCGATCTGGCCCCGGTGCTGGGCATCACCACCGGCCCGAGCCCGGTGTACGTCACCGTTGAGACGCTGACCGACGGTCAGCAGATCTCGATCTTCCCCGGGACGCCGATCGAGCGCTAGCAGGCCTCGGCCCGCTCCGGGCGCCGCACGCGCAGCTTGACTTATGTCATGGGGCGGGAGTACTTCGAGGGGCCATGCACGCAACCTCGGACTCACGGACCAAGCGGCTGCTTGACCTCGTAGTGCTCCTCCTCGACGCGCGGCGGCCGATCTCATTTGCCGAGCTGCGCGAGCAGTTCAGCGAATACCGCAGCGCCAAACCAGAGGCCGGCCAGCGCGCCTACGAGCGCGACAAGTCCACCCTGCTGGAGATGGGCGTCCCGCTCCGCTACGTCACCGCCGAAGAGTCAGCCGACGCACCGGCCGAGGGCGGCTACATCATCGACCGCCAGAAGTACCGCCTGCCGGAGGTGACCCTCACCGCGGATGAGGTGGCGGTGCTGGTCTCGACCGCGGCGGCGGCGCGCCACCAGTCGGACTTCCCCTATCGCCACGCGGCGGAGCTGGCGGTGCGCAAGCTGATGTTCGATCTATCGGGCCTGCCGTCGAAAAATCGCCGCCGCCGCGCCGCCCGGCCCGCCGCTGCGGAAGGCGGGGAAGGCGGCAAGTCGGCGGGCACCGGCGTCCTTGTGCATCTGCCGACGACGTTCAAGTCCGGTTCGCTGGCGGAGCACCTGGAGCAGCTCGAAGGGGCGATCCACAACCACAAGCGCGTCACGTTCGAGTACGGCGCCCACCGCACGAGCGGCTGGGGAACGCCGGAGGACGGCGCCGCGGCCGAAGGCGGCATCGTCGGTCCCAGCGAGCGCGAGGTCGACCCCTACGGGCTTGTGTACCGCCAAGGGGCATGGCTGCTGGTCGGGCACTGCCACAAGGCGCAGGCGATCCGGCGCTTCCGCGTCGATCGCATCCTGCAGCTCAAGGTCGCCGCGCGCCCGCGCACGCCCGACTTCGAGGTTCCCAAGGACTTCTCGCTGCAGGAGCACGGGGCGATCTCGCCGTGGCGCTTCGATCGCGAGCCGCCGGTGCGCGCCCGCCTGTGGGTCAGCGATGAGACGCCGTGGGTCGTCGATGAGGACTTTGGCGCCGCCGCCCGCACCGCCGCCCGCGATCATGAAAATAACGGCGTCATCGTCGAGTTTGACTGCAAAAACCCCGACTACCTGGTGAGCCGGGTGCTCGGCGCGGCGGGGACCCTGCGGGTGCTGGCGCCGCCGGCCCTGCGCGGCCGAGTCGCCGAGGCCGCCGCGACCGTCGGCCGCCGCAACGGACCGCAGAGCGGCGGCTCGCGCGCCGTGAGCGCGCATGGTGCCGAGGATTCCCCGAGCAAAATCGCCCCGCCGGGAGCGGCGGCCAGCTGATGGAGCGTCCCATGGAAGCAACCGGTCGATTGCGGCGACTGCTCTATCTGGTGCCGGCGGTG
Source organism: uncultured Myxococcales bacterium (assembly GCA_937879845.1). GTDB lineage: Bacteria > Myxococcota_A > Polyangia > Palsa-1104 > JAEUJZ01 > CALFML01. The sequence continues at coordinate 20,631 of CALFML010000422.1, read as the reverse complement.
CTCGCCCGCCAGGGAGTTCCGGTCGCCGAGCTTGCCAAAGAGCTGGATATCGATGTCGCCACCCTGCGCGAGGACATCGACCTCCTGTCGATGGTCGGCCCGCCGCAGGGCGGTCCCGATGAGTTCCTGCTTTTGACGATCGACGAAGACGATGACTGCGTCTATGCCGATCTGCCGCAAGGGCTGACCCGGCCGCTGCGCCTCACCGCGGCGGAGGCGTTCTCGCTGACCCTGGGACTGCGGGCGCTGGCCGGCTCCGGGGTGCGGCCGTACGAAGATGCGGTGGCGCGGCTGCTCGCCAAGATCCGCGCCGCCCTGGGCGAGGCTTCGCCGGAGCTGCTCGCCCTGGAGCGCGAGTCGGTGGTCGAGACCGAGGACCATACGCGCCTGGCGCTGCTCTCCGATCTGCACCGGGCGATCACGGCCCGCAAGTCGGTGGGCGCCCAGTACCACTCCGCCTCGCGCGGGCAGACCGAGCAGCGCGGCATCGACCCGTACGCCCTGCTCAACCACCGCGGATCGTGGTATCTGGTCGGCCGCTGCCACCGCCACAACGAGCCGCGCCTGTTCAAGGTCGAGCGGCTGTCCAAGGTCGTCATCGCCGACGGCGATCCGTCCTTTGAGACGCAGCCCGGCTTCGATCTGGAGAAGTTCCGCCGCGACAACCTCTTTACTCCCGAGCCGACCCACCCGCGGGTGCAGCTGCGCTTCGATAAGGCGCTGGCCTATGAGGTGCGGACCCGCTTCGATCCGGCGCGGGTGAGCAAGTGCCGCGACGGCGGCTTGGAAGTGAGCATCGAGAACCCGCTGTCCGACTGGCTGGTGAACTGGATCCTGGCGTTCGGCACCGGCGTCGAAGTCCTAGAGCCGAGCGAGCTGCGGCAGTCCGTGGCGGCGCGGTCGCGGCAGATCACCCAGCTGCATCAGGACTAAGCGCCGATCTGCCCGCGCCGATGAAGCGGCCGGGCAGAGCCCCCAGTTTCAGAGCAGCTCTTTATTGCGCCAGATCCGGCTGCTTGCGCCCCAGCCTGCCGCTCTGCTGCAGGCGGCGGGCGTGCTCGCCCATCGGCACGACGTCGAAGCGGCGGGCCAGCATGGTGAGGGCGCGGCCCAAAAGCTCGCGCTTGCGCGTCGCCGCCATGCTCATCGCCGGAAAAAATCGCAGCGCCGGGCAGCTGTCGCCGGAGATGAAGTCGAGCGGATGGAGCAGAAAAGACGGCTCGATGCCGCCTAGCTCGCACAGCCGCAGGGCGGTCGCAAGATAGCGCAGGGCGATAAGCTCCGAGCGCTGCGCCAGGTACAAGACGTACGACATATGAATCGGCGTGCGCACGCCCGGCATCGTCGTCACCGGAATCTCCAACAGATCCGGCAGCGGCTGGCCGGCGGCGGACCGGGCGGCGCCGAACGTCCACAGGTAGCTGCGCAGCGGCCGCAGCCCATCGCGCACATCGCCGAACAAGTCCTGCCGCTCCGTCTGCTCTTGCTTGGTGAGCTTGCGGGCGGTCATGAAATAGTAGGCGCGGGCGAGCGGACCGACGAAGGTCGGGAACGTCGAGCAGTCGTAGGCATAGCCGCGCTCGGCGAGGATCTGGAGCAGGGTCGCGCTGCAGGCAAAGCCGGGGCCGCGGAAGCCGCGCGGGCGGACCCCGGTCGCGGCGGTGATGGCGTCTTCGGCGGCGACGATTTCGTCCGCGAGCTCGGGACGCGGCAGCCGATGCAGCCACTGCAGGTGGTTGTGCGAGTGGTTGCCGACCTCATGGCCGTGGCGCGGGATCTCCCCGAGCAGGTCGCGATGCGGCAGCGCGTCGCGGCCGACAAGGAAGATCGTCGCTTTGAGTCCCTTTTGCGCCAGCGTTTCCAGCGCCAGGGGCAGCACGCTCCCAAGGTACGTCGGGAAGCTCTCCCAGCCGGCGTCCCCGTGCGTGCGCATATAGGACCACTGGTTGTCGAGATCGAGCGAGAGCGAGGCGGTCGGCTTCGGATGCGCCATCGGAGGACTCACTACCAGACCCCGGGACGGGGCCTGGCCTCTTTCGCGGTAGGGTTATTCGCAGAATAACAAGAATTCAGTCGCTGCAGCAGGCTCCTGCGGCAAGGATTTGCCGCTAGGACGCCGGGTGCTGCGCGCGCCCGGGGCTCCCGGTACGCTAGGCGATGCCGTCATCGGTTTACCGCAGCGCCACTACTGCGCCGCCGCTGCGCTGCCGCGAGGGCGCTGCGGCCTCTTGATTGTCAGGCCGGACCACGACCAAAGGTGGTACTCTGGACAATAGTAGGTGGGATCTATGACCGGACAACATATCGGTCCATATCGCGTGCTGCGCGAAATAGGCCGGGGGGGAATGGGTGCGGTCTTCGAGGCGATTCATACGCAGATTCAGCGGAAGGTGGCCATCAAGATCCTCCGCTCGGAGTTTGCGCAGAACCAGCAGCTCGTCGCCCGCTTTGTCACCGAGGCGCGGGCCGTAAACATCGTCAACCATCCCAGCGTGGTGCAGATCTCCGACTGCGGCCAGCTCCCCGATGGGCTGGCGTACATCGTCATGGAGTACCTGGAAGGGGAGTCGCTCGGCAGCCGCATGAAGCGGCAGGGCGGCCGCCTCACCATCCCCGAGGCCCTGCGCCTCACCCGCCAGATCGCCGCCGCCCTGGCCGCCGCGCACACCAAGGGGATCGTCCACCGCGATTTAAAGCCCGACAACGTCATGATCGTCCCCGATCCGGAAGCGCCCGGCGGGGAGCGCGCCAAGGTGCTCGACTTCGGGATTGCCAAGGTGCTGGCCTCGGCGCAGGGGCAGGGCGGCGATGCGATAGAGCAGTCGTCGCAGACGCGCACCGGCATGATGGTCGGCACGCCGCTTTACATGGCGCCGGAGCAGTGCCGCGGCTCGGGGATCATCGGCGATCGGGCGGATGTGTACTCGCTGGGGGTCATGCTCTATCGCATGCTGTGCGGGCGGCCGCCGTTTATCGGCGACGGCTCCGGCGCGGTGATGGCGATGCACATCTACGAACCGGCGCCGCCGCTGCGGCAGATCGAGCCGGCGATTCCCGAAGATCTGGCGGCGCTTGTGCATCAGCTCCTGGTAAAAGATCCGGCGCAGCGCCCGAGCATGGCCGTCGTCGCCGAGCAGCTGGAGCAGCTCAAGGCCATCCACACCACCGGCATCATGTCGACCACCGACATCGGGCTCATCACCAGCCAGCCGTACCTGGGACAGCCGCGGACGCCGACGCCGGTGGCCACTTCGGCGGTGGGACCCAATCCCCTCATCACGACGCTGGCGCAGTCGGCGGCGCAGATGGGACCGCCGCCGCCGCGGCGCGCCCCGCTGATCGTCGCGGCGACCATCTGCGGCAGCCTCTTTGTCGGCGGCGGCGTGCTGGCCATCCTGTCGATGCGCCATCCCGATCGCGATCATCACCCGGTGACCGTCGCGCGGCCGGTGAAGTGGACGATCAGCAGCGAACCGCCGGGAGCGACCGTGCTGCGCGCCCTGGATCAGTCCGAGATCGGCCGCACGCCGTGGAACACCACGCAGCCGGCGGCCAACGGTCAGCTGATCCTCATCCTGCGCCGCGCCGGCTACGCCGATCGCGTCGTGACCCTGGATCAAAGCGCCAACGCCTTCGTGCAAGAGACCCTGCAGCCGCTGGCGTCCAGCGCGACCCCGCCGCCGCCGCCGCCAGCCAGCGATACGAGTCCGCCGGCCGCCGGGCCAAGGCGCGGCAAAAAGGGCCGCGGCCCCAAGGGCGCTGTTGCTGCCGACAGCTCGCCGGCCCCTGACAAGACCCAACAAAGCTCAAACAGCTCCACGCCTCCTACGCCTCCGCCAAAGCCAAAGGATGAAACTAGCAATGGCCGCATTCAAGTGGTGGACTAGCCCACCTTCCTGCCGATCGCGCGCTGACCGGGGTCGCGCGCGCTTGCGCTCGTGTATCGCTCTGACGCTGTCCCTAAGTGGGGGACTGGCCTTTTCCGCGCCGCTGCCCAACGACGCCTGCATCAAAGATGAGCGCTGCAAGGAACACCACGACAAAGCGGTAAATTATTACAACCAGCAGTATTACGAAGAGGCGCTGAGCGAGTTCCAGGCCGCCTACGCCGCGCGGCAGATGCCGCTTCTGCTCATCAATATCGGCCGCACCCTGCAGAAGCTCGGCCGCCCCAAGGAAGCCATCAACTACTACGAGCGCTTCCAGCAAGCCGAGTCCAAGCCCGATCCCGCGGTCCAGTCCAAGGTCACCGACTACCTCAACCAGGCCCGCGCGCTGGTCGGCACCGAGCCGGCGCAGACGCCCCCCGATCCGGCAAACGATCCGAATAAGAACCCGACGACCGCGCCGACGCCGACGCCGCCGCCGGCGACCCCGGCCGCGCCCACGCCGCCGCCGCCGCCGCCGCCCGGCCGCAACATGATCATCGCCGGCGGCGTGATCGCCGGCATCGGCGTCGTCGGCTTCATCACCGGCCTTGGCCTTTACGTCCGCTCCGCCAGCGACTACGGCACCTTCCAGAACAGCACCGATGAGCTGGAGCAGCTGATGGCCAAGAGCTCGGCCCAGTCGTACGGCTACGGCTCGACGGCGGCGTACGCGGTCGGGGCGGCGCTGGTCGGGGTGGGCGCAGCTCTTATCGGCGTCGGCGCGCGCAAGCTGGTCGCCCACCGCCGCTCGACTTTGACACCGGCCGCGAGCGCCGCTCTTTTTCCAGCTGGTGCCGCGGCGGTCTTGACCGGAGCGTTTTGATGCACAAACCCTTACGCCTTGGCTTACGAGTAGGTATTGGACTCGGTCTGAGCTTCGCAGTCGGCACGGGCGGCTGCTCGCTCGGCCAGAACTTCAACCAGTGCCAGGTCGATAGCGACTGTCCGGCGACGAACTCGGCGGGCCAGAAGCTGTACTGCACGCAGGACAACCTCTGCTCGGTGGGCACGCCGGCGAGCAAGCTGTGCGGCGAGGTCTACCCGGCCAACTCGCCCGCCAACGCCATCGTCATCGGCGTGCTCACCAACATCCAGCAGGGCAGCGACGCCCTGCCGGTGCTCGCCTTCGAGCAGGCGATCGACGAGATGAACGCGCTGCGGGTGTCCACCGGCGACCGGCAGTTCTCGCTGCACCTGTGCGAGATCAGCGCCACGCCCGAAGATCCGCTAAAGTCGATGAAGATCCTGGCGCGCGAGCGCGGCGCGGTGGCGGTGCTCGGGCCGAGCAGCTCGTCGTATGTGCTGGCGATCGCGCCGGAGGTCATTGCCAGCCAGGTGCCGATCATGTCGCAGTCGGCGTCCTCGCCGGCGATCTCGGATCTGCCGAGCCCGGGGCTGTTCTTCCGCACCGTGCCGCAGGACAACCTGCAGGGTCCGGTGCTGGCGGCGCAGCTGCCGCCGGGCGCCGGCAAGTTCGACATGATCATCGTCAACGACACCTACGGCACCGGCCTGCAGCAGGCGTTCTTCAAGTCGACGTCGAAGCTACCGGCCGTGTCGGTAAACTACGCGGAGCTGGGCGGAACCACGGCCAGCCTCACGGCCGGGGTGCAGACCGCGGCGAACCAGATCCTCGCCGACAACCCGGTGCCAAACTACGTGGTGGCGATCACCAACAACTTCACGGCGCAGGTCGTGCAGGCCCTGCAGCCTCTGAACACGTCCGCCAAGATCGTGATGGCCGACGGCGCCAAGAATCAGACGCTGCTCAACCTCTCGGTGACCGGCTCGGCCACGACCAAGATGCACCTTGCGCGGATCACCGGTACGGCGCCGACCGTGGATCTCAACAACACCACCGGCACCGGGGCGTACAACCAGCTGCTTACGACCTACCAGCAGAAGTGGAAGCAGTCTGCGGCCGTGAACAACTACATCTCGTACGCCTATGACGGCGCCTACGCGGTGGGCATCGCCATCGCCGCGGCGGGCAACAATGTTACGCCGCAGACCGTCTCGCAGATGCTGTTGCGGATAAACGGCTCGACCGACCGCATCACGGTGGGCGCCACGGGCTATCTCATGGCCAAGAACAAGCTCGCCAGCAGCGGCAACATCATGCTGCAGGGCGCCACCGGCAACATCCGCTTCACGGCGCACGGCGATCGTGACAGCGGTCTTTATGAAGTCTGGTCGATCGACACCACCGCCAACGTGTTCAAGCAAGTCGCCGCCAACTAGCCGCGCGCGCTCTCGTATCTTCCTAGAAAGCCCTGCATCATTCCGCGGCCGCGATTCCGCGTAGCCAAGCGCGGCGCGGCTGTGTTATCCCGCTTGGGACGCCGCGGAGGGAATGGCTTATGTACGGGAATCGCAACCAGACTGTAAAGGCGGGCCGGCGCGCGATGGGAGCCGCGGAGCTCTGGTGACGGAACCGCCGAGCCTTGCGCCTTCCCCGCGGGGTTCGCTGCGCGAAGTCGCGTGGCTCTTTCTGCGCATCGGCGCGACCTCATTCGGCGGACCGGCCGCGCACATCGCGTTCATGGAGAACGAGGTCGTGCGCCGGCGCGGCTGGCTGACGCACGCGGAGTTTCTCGATCTGCTCGGCGCCGTGAACCTCATCCCCGGCCCCAACTCCACCGAGCTGGCGATCCACATCGGCCACCGCCGCGCCGGCTGGCCCGGACTCCTTATCGCGGGGCTGTGCTTCATCGTGCCCGCCGCCTTGATCGTCTCGCTCATCGCCTGGGCCTACGCACGCTTTGGCACCCTGCCGCAGGCAACCGGAGTTCTGCGCGGAATCAAGCCGGTCATCATCGCGGTGATTGTGCAGGCGCTGTTTGGCTTCGGCCGCGCCGCGCTCAAGAGCCTGCCGGCGATCCTCGTCGGCGCCGCGGCGCTTTTGGCGAGCTTTCTGGGCGTAAATGAGCTGCTCATCTTGCTGGGCGGCGGGATCGTCATGCTGCTCTGCCAGCTGCTCCGGCGATCCTTGTTGGCGCGGGCGGCGGCGCGGGCGGCGGCGTGGCCGTGGGCGCTGGGTCTGCCCGCGGCGCTTGCACCGAAGCTCCTTCCGGTCGGCGCAGCCCTGACGGCGCCGGTCGGGATGTGGCCGCTGTTCTGGTTTTTTGCCAAGGTGGGCTCGGTGCTCTTTGGCAGCGGGTACGTGCTGCTGGCGTTTCTTCGCGCCGATCTGGTGGAGCGGCTGCACTGGCTCACGCAAGCGCAGCTGCTCGATGCGATCGCCGTGGGCCAGTTCACGCCGGGGCCGGTGTTTACGACGGCTACCTTCATCGGCGTCGTGCTCGGGGGGGCGACCGGAGCGCTGGTGGCAACGGCGGGGATTTTCTTGCCGGCGTTCCTCTTTGTCGCGCTCAGCGCCCCGCTCGTGCCGCGGCTCCGGCGCTCGCCGGCCGCGGGGGCGGCGCTGGACGGCATCAACGTCGCATCGCTGTCGATCATGGCGGCGGCGACTTTCAGCCTGGGCGCCGCGGCGATCACCGGTTGGAGCACCTTGGCATTGGCGCTTGTGAGCCTTGGACTTTTAGTCCGGCTGCGCCTAAACTCCGCTTGGCTGGTGCTGGGCGGCGCGGCGCTCGGCTGGCTGAGTCAGCGGTGGGGTTTTTAGAGTCGGGCTTGCGCCGCTTCCACCGCTGCCTGGCGCTCGGTCTGCAGCGCGGCGAACAGCTCCTGCACGCTGGCGGTAAGCTCCGGTCCGGCTTTTTCGGGAGTGCCGCAGGCAAACGGCGGCTGCGGATCGTACTCCAGCGTGAGCTGGATCTGCTGCGCCACCCGCTCCCCCGCAAGCTCCGCCGCCAGGGTCAGCGCGAAATCGATTCCGGCCGTCACGCCGCCGCCGCTTATGCGGTTGCGATCGCGGACGACGCGATCGGCGACCGGCTCGGCGCCGAAGCTCTCCAGCATGCCGCGCCACGCCCAGTGACAGGTCGAGCGGTAACCTTTGAGCAGCCCGGCCGCGCCCAGTAGCAGCGATCCCGTACAGACCGAGGTGACATAGCGCGCCCCCGCCGCCTGGCGGCGCAGGAACGTCAGCGTCTCCTCATCGGTCATGAGCGCCACCTGCCCCGAGCCGCCGGGAATGCAGATCACGTCGAGCTGCGGGCAGTCGGCCATGCGGGTGGTCGGCACGATGGCGAAACCGGCGTCGGTGGGCACCGGATTCAGATCCTTCCAGATCATGTGAATCTTGGCTCCGGGCACCCGGCTCAAGACCTGAGCCGGTCCGGTGGCATCGAGCTGCGTGACGTGGGGATAAAGGAGTAACCCGATGTGCAGCGGCTTGTTCATAAGAAGACCTCCTGGGTCCGAAAATGGAACACGAGCGCCTGTGGCTTCAATACAGCAATAGGCTAGCCCGGCACGGGATTGGCGGAAATGACAAAAGAGTAGTTTTTTCTGCCAGCGCCCGCCGCACCTGTTCAAGCTGCGGGAGACCGCATGCCGCCGCGCCGGGATCGAGTCTTCCGGCTACGTCTCCTTGGCGAAGCTCGTGTGCATGCGGCGGTACAGGGTCGGGGTCATGCCGAACCGGCGCTCGAAGGCGGTGCTCAGGCGCGCGGCGGGGAACAGTCCGACCTGCGCCGCAATCGCTTTGATCGGAATGCCGCGCGACAGCAGCGCCCGCGCCGCATCCAGACGCAGCGACTCGACGAAGTGCGCCGGGGTCTGGCCGGTGGCGGTGACGAAGCGGCGGTAGAAGCTGCGCTCCGACAACCCGGCGCGCTGGGCGAGCACCGGCACATCGAGCCGCTCCGCCAGGTGCTGCTGCATCCAATCGATAAGGCCGGCGAACGGCTCCTGCGCCTGCACCTGGGCGCGCAACAACGGACTAAACTGCGACTGCGTGCCCGGACGGCGGGCGTAAAGGACCATGCGCCGGGCGATGGTATTGGCCACCGCGGCGCCGACATCTTTTTCGACCATGGCCAGGCTCATATCGATGCCGGTCGTCACGCCTGCGGAGGTCCAGACCTTCCCATCGCTGACATAGAGCGCATCCGGATCGACCGTCACCGCGGGAAACATCGCCGCCAGCTGCTGACACCCCGCCCAGTGGGTGGCGACGCGCTTGCCGTCTAGGAGCCCAAACGCCGCCAGGATGAACGCGCCCGAACACACCGAGCCAAAGCGCGGCGCCGCCGCGGCACAGCGCCGCACAAAGCGCTGCACCACCGGGTCGGCGATGACGGCTTTGATCGGCTCCGCCTCGCCGCCGGCCAAAAGCAGGGTCTTGACCGTGGCTGCTGGCACCCGCGCGCACGGCCGACTATGGAGCGCGACCCCGCTGCTGCTCGCCACCGCGCCCCCGCTGCTTGAGACGATCTGGACATCGTACACGGGCCGCTTCAGCACATCGCTTGCCGCTGCAAACACCGCGGCCGGTCCGGCGGCATCTAGGAGCTGGAAGCCATCGTATATCAGAATCGCGACTCGGCCCGACTCCGTCGTCCTCGCTGGCATAAGTCCCAACGTATCACGGCCGCTGCCTGCGCACTACGCATCCGGAAGCGGCGGCGGATTCCCAGAGCTTATAAGATGTGCAGATCGGACAGTCTCAGACTGCCGGGCGGGGCTCGGAGTGTTGGCGTCACACTGTTGTTTGAGCAGCGGTGAACTAGCCTGAGCGCGCTCCCAGAATCTCGCGCCCGACCGCGCGCAGGCAGGTCAGGACAGCCACGATTCCGGGATCGCTGGCGCGGCGGTGATGATAACCAAGGTGGATGTCAAACGGCGGCGGCGAAACCGGCGGCGTAAACTTCAGCAGTCCGGCTAGCGGCGGCCAGAACCGCGCCAGGCTGCTCGGCACGAGCGCCACGGCGTCGGACGCGGCGACGATCGAGGGGACCGCGAGAAAGCTGCTCACCGAGACGCCGATCTTACGCTCGACCCCCAGCGCCGCAAGCTGCGCATCGTACGGCGAGCGCTGCGCCCCGATCGCCGAGACCAGGACGTGGGGGTAGCGGCACAGCGCGGCGAGCTTCGGCTTTTTCCCCAGCGGATGCCGCGCCCGCGCGATGCCGGTGTAGTGCTCGACCCCCAGCGTCTCGCGGTGGATGTCGTCCGGCACGGTGGTAAAGAGCGACAGCGCGATGTCGGTGTCGCCGCGCTGCAGGCGCTCGAGCTCGCGCGGGCCTTCGTTCCAGTTCTGACAGACTAGCTGGATGCGCGGCGCCACCTGCTGCAGCCGCTGCCACAAAGGCGGCAGCAAGATGGCGCAAGGATAGTCGGCGAGCGACAGACGCACCGTCTGTTCAAGCTCCTGCAGCGGCGTATCGGGTAGATCGACCAAGGTCTGGATGTCCTTGATCACGCCGGCCAGCCGCGGCTTGAGCGCCGCCGCTTTGGCCGTCAGCTGCATCTGCGCCCCGCGCCGCTCTAGGAGCGGATCGCCAAGCAGGCTGCGCAGCCGGTCCAGCGCATGGCTGACCGCCGGCTGGGAAAGATACAGCCGCCGCGCCGCCCGCGTCACGCTGCGCTCCTCAAGCAGCGCATCGAGGACGACCAGCAGGTTGAGATCGACGGCGCGTAAATTCGTTGCATGCATGAAGTGACATATTAATCATGCATTGGATTGATTGGAAGGGCAGGGCTACGCTCTCTGTATCGACCCAAACGGAGCGCAGACCATGACCAAGATCGCCCTATTCGGCGCCGCCGGCGCCATCGGCCGCAGCATCGCTTCCGCCCTGCGCCAAGCGGAAACGCCCTACCGCGTCGTCGGCCGCTCGCTGGCCGCACTGCAGAAGGAGTTCGGCGCCGACCCGCTGGCGGAGGCGGTGAGCTGGAATCCGGACGATCCGGACTCGGTGCGCGCGGCCGCCCGCGGCATCGATACGCTGATCTATCTGGTCGGCGTGGATTACTGGCGGTTCGCCCAGCATCCGATCCTGATGGAAAAGACGCTGGCCGGAGCCATCGCCGAAGGCGTAAAGCGCGTGGTGCTGATCGGCACCGTCTACCCTTACGGCCGGGCGCAGACGGAGCGCGTGACCGAAGACCACCCGCGTGAGCCGCATACCTTCAAGGGCCGGATGCGCAAAGCGCAAGAAGAGCTCCTCCTGGCCGCGCATGCGGCGGGAAAGATTCAAGCCACGGTGCTGCGGCTGCCGGACTTTTTTGGTCCGGGCGTGGACAAGAGCTTCCTTGGCGGCGCCTTCACTGCGGCGGTGCGCGGCGGCACGGCCGACCTTATCGGTCCCATCGATCGGCCGCATCAGTTTGTATTCGTACCGGATGTCGGTAAGGTGGTCCTAAAGCTCGCGGCGGCGGCGGCGGCCTACGGACGCATCTGGCACTTCGCCGGCTCCGGCGTGACCAGCCAGGCTGCGCTGCTGGCGGAGATCGAGAATAAGACCGGTCGGCCGCTCAAGCGGCGGATCGTCGGGAAGACGGGGTTGCGCGTGCTGGGCCTTTTTAACCGCATGCTGCGCGAGATGGTTGAGATGCACTACCTTGTGACTGAGCCGGTGATCCTCGATGACAGCGCGCTTGTGGGTCTCATCGGGCCGCTTGTCCGCACTCCCTATGCGCAAGGCGTGGCGCAGTCGCTTGCCGCGGTCGGCGGTCAGCAGTCGTTAACGACTTAAGGCCGAGAGCGCCACCTGGATGCGTGAGAACGTCGCGCAAGCCGAGGCCGTGGCCAGCGCATCGAAAATGGATGCGTCGTCCTGCAGACCGGCCGCCCGCAGCCGGGCCACGGTTTCCGCGCCCAGACGCCACGGCGCCAGCGTGACCTCGTCCGCCGCCGCCACCAGCGCCTCATCGAGCGGCGAGAGCGGAGCTATGGGAAGCTCCTGTACCGTTGCCGCATCGCCAAGGCGCTCCGCGACCGCGCAGGCGATCACGGCGCGCTGCCGGCGATCGAGCGGGGCCTCACGCAAGAGCGCATGGGAGCGCCACGCCGCAAGCGGCGCGACAACGCTCGGCCGCAGGTCCACGGAGAGCGGGTGCGGTCCCGCCACGGGCCACTCCGCTCGATCCGGACGCAGGTAGGGCGGCGTCGCCGGCTCGGCGTGCGGCGTGGGGATGACGACCGAGTAATCGAGCTCCACCCCCACCGCGTCCGCGATGCGGTTCAGGTGGCCGAAAAAAGACGATAGGAGCACGACCTGAAACAGGACTTCGTCCGAAAGCCCCGCGGCGTGCGCCTGACTCCGATCCGCCGGCCCGAGCCGCCACGGCGTCGCGGTGATTTTTTGCACGAGCTGCGCCACGCTCCGGACCATGGGATCGGCCGCGCGCTCGGCCAGCGCGTGCGGGTCGGCAACCACCGCCCGCGGCAGCGATTCCTCTGAAAGCGCGACACGCAGAAACTCTGCGTGACAGCTAGTTCAATAAAAGCACTGGTTCAGGCGCGAAGTCAGGGCGTTGACCAGCTCGCGCAGCGGCCAGGTGAGCGGACCCTGACCATTTAGGTTGGCGGAGACCCCGAACACGAGCGGCAGGAGCTCCGCGTCCAAGCTGTGGGCGCGGACGATGCCGGCGATGCCGCCGTGGACCGGCTGATACACCGCCGGCATGGGACGCGAGCGCATGCGCTCATAGGCCAGCCGGAGCGCGCCTTGCGCCTCACCGGGATCGATCATGCGCAGGTGCGGCATCGCTTGATGATGCCACGTTTTGTCGGCGCATGCAGCAGGCGCGGGAGGGTCTTTAGGAAAGGGCGGCGCAGACCTCGGCACAGGCGCGCTCGGCCGACTCCAGCGCCCCTTCCAGGTAGCCGGTGTGTTCGCGCGCGGTCTCGGTCCCGGCCAGGTGGACGCAGCCAAACGGAGCCCGCAGCGCCGGCGCGCAGGAGCTTAGGACGCCGGTTCCCAAGACCGAAACCGGACAGCCGCGCGTCCAAGCTTCGGTGGACCAGTCCTGTTCACAGTATTTTCGCGGCTCGCGCGCCTGCGGCCCAAAGCAGCGACCCAGGGCGGCGAGCACCGCGGTCTGCCGTTCGCTGCAGCCGCGCGAGGACCAGGTCCGCGCTTGCTGGCCGACGACGAACGCCAAAAGGGCGGGGCGCGCGCCGTCGCTTGTCGTGGCATCGAAAGTCACGCTCACCGGACCCTGGTCAAAGACCGCCTCGCCGGAAAGCCCGGCCTCGCGCCAGAACGGGCGATCGTAGGTGGCGACGGCTTTGACCGTGGCTCCCATGGGAGCGCGCTGGGAGAGCTGCTCGTGCAGGACCGGCAAAAGCGGTGAGAAGTCGATGCGCGACCACAGCGGCGGCGGAATCGCCAGCACCGCGCGGTGGGCGCGATAGGTGCCGCGGTCGGTCGCGACCGATACGCCGCGGGCGTCCTGGCGCAGCGAGCGCACCGGCGCGCTGGTTTGGACGCGGACAGATAGCTCGCTGGCGATCGCCAGCGACAGCGCCTGCGCGCCGCCGACGAAGCGCGCCGCTTGCGCGCCTTTTTCGGCTTCGATGAGCGCCTCAAAGCCGCCGCCGGCGTGAAAATAGGAAAGGGCGTACAAAAGGGAGATGTCGCTCATCTCGGCGCCGAAGACCACGCGCACCGCCGCCGCCAGCAGGTTGCGGCTGGTGCGGCTGTACAACCAGCGCCGTGCCATGTGTTCCAGCGACACCGAGTCGAGCTCCGCGGCATGATCGGCCGCCAGCGGCGCGTGCGGCGAGATGCGGCGGGTGAGCCGGGCCAGCCGCATCATCGCCAGCTGAATCTCGATGAGCTTCCACGGGGCGAGCCGGGGAATCGTACCGGCGTACGTCCGCACCTTGCCATCGGCGACCAGAATCCGCTTGCCCTGCGTGTACTGCGGGTAGGTGGCGATGCCAAGCTCCTGCGCCAGCTTCTGGAGGCGCAGCTGGCCATGTCCCAGCCACTGGCCGCCGAGATCGAATACCGCATCATCGATCGTGGTGGACAGCGTCCGCCCGCCGACGCGATCGCGGGCCTCCAGAACCTGCACCCTCCGGCCGGCGCGCTGAAGGAGCCGCGCCGTCTGCAGCCCCGCCAGCCCGCCGCCAATGACCAGCACGTCGTGTTCCATGTCGGGACAGTCCGGCCAAAACCCGGCGGCGTCAAGCCGCGCGCGGCGTTATGCGCGGCAAGGTCGCTTGTCGCACGGCGCGGGTGCGGCCTTGGCGTTCAGGCCGCGCAGGGAAGGGCAGGGGAGGGCTTACTCTTGGTCGTTTACGCGGAAGTGCCGGCCCTGGCGGCTCATCCCGCTGCGCTGACAGGCGTAGACCAAGTACTGGCGCGAGGCCGGATCGCGAACGCGGCGGAAGGCCTCATCGGCCAGCTTGGGATCGTGCAGCCGGCAGGCGGCGGCTCCGGTGATCCGCCAGGCGCGCACCGGCTCCGTAGCGCGCGAGTCGCGCGCCAGCTCGATGGCTTCGGCGAAATCCCCATCGACGTAGGCCGTCTGGGCGGCCGTCAACGGATCGATCGGCCCGAGATCGAGCAGCTGCGGCTGCACCGCCGACTCTTCCTCGCACGGGGTCGGCGGCTCCGGCGGCAGCGGCGGGGCGCTCGGGACGATCACGGTCGTGGTCAGCTCCCGCATGCAGACGCTTGGCGCATACAGGTTGCCAAAGTGCAGCATTCCGAGAAATAGGCCAAAGGCCACCCCGGCGCCGGCGGCGAGGATCGGCTTGTTCATTCCCTTAGCGTAGCGGTCTTGTCGGCGCTTGCAATCGGGTGCAGCTCAGGTCCCGGAATTGTCTGGACTCTTGCCTCGGCTCCGGCCAAACGGCGCCGTGCCGGCTGCTCACACCAGCGGGATGTAGTCGTATTCGCCGATGCCTTGGAGCACAAGGAACGTCGCCGAAGTATCCCCGCCGTTGGTCACAAGGTGCGGCCGCCGCGGTGCGACGGAGTACGTCTGGCCCGGCCGCAGGTGGACTTCTTCCTTGGGTTCGCGCAGAAAGATCCGCAGCTGGCCGCAAAGGACGTAGAACGTATCCTGAATATGGCTGTGGCAGTGCCAGGGCACGGTCTGGGTTTTTGAGATCTGAAGCTCGTTGATGCGGAAGCCGGGGCGGGCGGCATGCTGGGCGCGCCGCTCGACTTCATACAAGTGGCTGGCATCTTTGAACGCTTCGGGATGGGCGGTACGGGGGGATTGCATGGCGCTTCCTTGGGCCTGGAGAGGCGTGATTACTCGGCGCGGCGGGCGCGCTTTTTTGCCGCGTCGAGGAGAGTTCTCAGCTGGTTGAACACGGCCTCACACAAAGCGGCCGGACGGTTGCGCGGTTCACCCAGGGAATTGTGGGCCGCGCGCAGCGCTTTCTTGGCGCTGTTGACGTAGTCGTCAAGGGGCGCAAACTCCAGCCGCTGCGCCGGGCGGCTGCCATCGTTTGCGCCGTTGCAGAAGGCCGCGGTCTCCACCGCGTGGGCGTTGCGGCAAGCGATCGGCCGCACCGGATAGATGCTGCACGTACCGCCTTGGTTGAAGGCGCACATGAGCCGCTTCTGCCACTGTGCGATATGCAGCTTCATATAGGCTGCGTTGTCGCCCTTGGCGGTGCAGTCGGCCATCTGCGCGGCCGCGTTTCCCGCCGCCGCCTTCCAGGCCGCATAGGCGCCGAGAAAGGCGTCGCGGGCCGCGTGATTTTCCGGCCGCATGAGCCAGCGGGTCACGGCGACGGCTTCCGGCTGATAGACCATGACCAGCTCTTCGCAGCAGCCGTTGCAGCCGACCGAACATACGATCGGCAGGCTCTGTTTGCGCGCCACCTCAGAGCGCGCTTGGCAGCCGCGGTCCACCTGCTCGGCCAGTCCCTGGGCGAGGTCGGCGGCTTCGTCGCGCGACAGGCGGCGGGGGAATCGGCGCTCCCCGCTGGCGTAGCCCGGGTCGGCGAGCAGCTCGTCAAACAGCGCCTGGGCGCGCTGGGCGGAAGCAGGTGTGGTCATAAGCGCATTGTAACTGCAAACCTGCACCGCGGCATGGCAGTTGGTCAGGCATTCCCAGGTGTATCGGGCATGTGCGCATAGGCCGCGCGGGGAGAATTTCGTCGATATTTGCTCGTTGCCTGCGGCGATGCCGAGTATCATAACCAGGGCCGGGGTGAGTATGAAAAGCCGCTGGTTCTGCCTAGCTCACTGGCAGGAATCAGCCAGCTGCCCGGCGCGGGGTGAGTAGCCGAGTCTTTTTCCTGAGATCCATCGACAAGGAGTAGGCGACAACTTTGGCCATGGCGCACCTGCTGACCTCTGGGCACCTTATCGCACAGCGGTTCGCGATCAGCGAGGTCGCGGGCAGCGGCGGCATGGGAACGGTCTACAAAGCCATCGATCTGCACACCGGCGTCGACGCCGCGCTCAAGCTGCTGCACACCGGCAATGCCGGCATCGCCGAAGCGGAGCGATTCCTGCGTGAGGCGAAGCTGCTCTCCGAGCTGCGCCATCCCGGAATCGTTTCGTACATCGCCCACGGTCTTACCGATGACGGCCGGCCGTTTCTGGCCATGGAGTGGCTGGAGGGAGAAGACCTGGGCCAGCGGCTGCGGCGAGAGCTTTTGACCGTATCCGAAAGCCTGACCGTGATCCGCCAGGTCGCCGAAGCGCTATCGGTAGCGCATCAGCGCGGCATCGTGCATCGTGACCTACTCCCCCCGTTGACAATCGCAGTTTCGGTTTTCCGCGCCGTTGTGAAGCGGCGGAAAAGCAAAGTCTACGCTACTGCAGCGAGGCTTCTTTACTTCCCCCGAGCCCTCGCACAAGCCGCCTGGTCTGCCTAACCTGCCCTCCGGAACCTGTCAACAACATTGAGACACCGGGCACCGGAGTATAGTGAGCAACCTCCTTTGGTTGATTGATCCAGACTGCGGTCGGCAACGACGGAGGCTGCGGGATGCCGCGGACAAAGCGCTCCGGGTGGACGACCTGGGCGGAATGGGGTGCGGCGGCACGACGCTGTCGTACGGCCTGAGTGAGGCCATAACGCACTTGGTGCGGCGTCAGCAGGCCCAGGCCACTGTGGTGATCTTCGTCGATAGATTAGGTAGCTGCTGATCTTGGGGAACAAACTGCGCACGCGAGATCTGGCACGCAGCGCAGCACGGAGAGGCCAGCATCTTCTGTAAATGTTGACGTCGCGACCTGTAAGCAGAGACACCTTCCATCGTCGCTGCCCAGGACGCGCCCATGCCGTCATCCTCTCGCGGCCCAGCGTTGCTCAGTGTTCGCCCACTGCTGCCCACTGAGGATTGACTCGCCAGCGCACCGGATGCTCAGCTTCTCGTCGAAGAGAACGCAAACCGCACGCTGGCCGCGAGATTGCTAAGGCAAATGGCTAACCGCTGAAGATGTGCGGCCTGGCTCGGTTCGTGAGCTGTGTCTTTAGGCGATCCTTGTGTCAGCATGCCCCGGCATTGTTGGCCGCGCATCGAAAAGACAGGCTCCTCATATAGCGATATCAACGCACTTCTTTACGCTCCGGAGTTTGTTATGTCTCACGTAGGTTCAAAGTCCCGTCAGTTCGCTTTGTCCTGTCTGTTGGTGCTCGGAGGCCTGTTGCTTAGCACCCACCCTGCATCTGGGCAACGAGCACGGCCCGACTCGGCCCTGCTGCCCAACCCCAATCCGTTGTGCGACGGCGTTGCCGTTCCTTGCCTCGATGTCGATGCTCTGGCCGCCCACGCCTACGCACACTTGCAGGTGCTGCCGCGTACAGACCTGCGCGACACCGCCGCAGTGGTGCCCTTCGGCGTCGCGCTCGGGCTATTTGGCCGCGTAGCCGGCGGTCTCTCCACTCACTACGCATTCTGGAAAGAGGGCGATGCCACCTATCACCAGCTCGGCCCCTTGCGGCTCAACCTGACGCTGCGCCTGTGGCCGCTGTTTCCGCTGTGGTCCTCCGGTGGCAGCACCGAGACGACCGAAGCCGATCCAAGCTACTACGCCCCGCCGCGCGGTCTGCGGCTGGGCCTGGCATATGAGCATGAAGTGCGGGTGTGGCAGTTTGGTGGCGCCAACTCGCTCGGCCTGCTGACCGATCTTGCGACGCTGCGTCTGGTCGGAAGCCGCATGTTTGGTCCCCTCCAGCTCTCGGCCAGCCTCGGCGCGCTGTACGATTGGCACGGGCTGTTTGCCACCGGTGAGGCGGCCGCCCAGCTCGGGCTTTATCTGCCGGGCTTCCGAGCGCTCAAGATCTACATTGAAGGGCTGGGTCGTGGGGCTCCCGTTCATGTGCGGCAGGAATCTCTGCCACCGGCTCAGACGAGTCAAGAGCTTATCCATCCTCAAGGCATGGTGGGCCTGGGCTTGAGCTTTCATCCGCATGCTCGCGTCGATCTTGGTGTGTCCGTGCAGCGAGGGTTCGGTGGCATGGCCCCCTGGGCCGTGTCGGTCAACTTCCTCACCCTCAGCGTTGGCAAGACATATCAGGGGCGCGCAGCCACACCGGTCCCGCAGCTTGCTGCCGATGTCGCTGCGGAGGCAGCGGCGGCGCTAAAGGAGTTTATCGACAAGCTTCCCATAGATCCCAAGCTCGATGAGAACTGCCAGATCCTGGACCACGACAACGTCACCATCATCGGGCAGTTCGGGAAGCGCACGAAGAACGGCTACTACTGCGAGCAAGATGGATTCCTGGTTCCCATCGGGCATGAGCTAAACAGAGACAAGAAAAGCACCAAGCTGTGCCGTGATGACGCACTCATGGACTGCTTGCTCGAACGGCACGGGAAACAATGGGTGCCCTTGCATCGGCCCCGTCTGGATGGCGCTTGCCGCATGACGGACAGCGATGGTCGTGTGCTTGGGCACCTGGGAGAGCCGACCGCGGATGGCAAGGCATGCCGCTATGCCGTTGAAAAGGATATCGGGCGTTATAGCAAGTACACCGAATTCCAGCAGCAGCCCATCGGCGAGCTTTTCTACACCGACGCCAATCGGACAGCCGTGTGCGTAGACGCGGCGATGCAGCGATGCTTCATGCGATCGCCTCCCGGCCGGCACTCGCTAGCCTGGGAGGATGACGAGCGGGCAGCGATGGCTTTTATTGCCGGTGGAAGCGCGCGGCTAGGCCAGCGGGTGGAGGATACCAAGCACCTAGCCCAGGGGGCGGCGCGGACGGCTGCGGATGTGGCGAGCGGCAAGGTCAAGCTCACGACAATCTATGAGGAGGGAAAGTATACCGTCGAAAAGGCCGCTCGCAGCGCTGCGGATATCGTTAGAGATCCTGAGCAGAGAAAAGCGGCAGTCACGGCTGCCGTAGACAAAGTCGATCAGCTGAAGCAAGCAGCAGAGGCATGGGCGAACAAGCCACCCGAGCAGCAGATGGAAGACATCGCCTCCGCCGCAGGCGGCAGCGCGGTCGACTTCGGAATCAACGCAGCGGTCGGAGGGGCCATTGGTTTTGGCAACCACGTGGCCGGGCTTGCCAATGGAGCCCGCAAGGGAAAGCGAGCGGAGGAAGCGCTGGCGGAGGCTGCGAAGGCAGGACGAAAAGGGGCCAAAGCCGCGGCAGAGGCTGGCGCAAGTCCTCACCTGACCTCCCGCGCTGCCCGCCGCGAAGCGATGCGCCAAGCCGGTATCCCAACCAGCCAGCAGCCCATCGCGCAGACAAAGACAATCGCCGGGATGCAATATGAATATGATATTAAAGGCAAAGGTGGAAAGCAGGCGATTGGCATTGTCACCGATCAAACAACCGACCGTGTAGCTGGCCATGGGCCGCACTGGGAGGCAGGAATCGCCAAGGACAAACACGAGCGCGATCCCCTTGGCCGGCTCAGGGTGCGCAATGGAAAGAGCAAAGTTGAATACATGAGCAAGGAACGACCCGATGAGCGCTGAGCGAGAAGCCAGGCTGCGACTTCTCCTCCGAAAAGCAGAGCGGTCCCGGGAGCTGGAACCATTCATCCAGCGGCTGATGGACGCTACGCATCTGCCGCATGACTCATTCCCGTTTCTGTCGTTGAAGGAGACGGACAGCTATAAGCAGATGCTGAATACCAGATACGTCCAAGATCTGAGGACGGCCGACAAGCTCATGCTGGTATGGGACGAGCCTGATGAGATGCGTGATGTTTTGTCCGGCATGGCTGCCGCCGCCGATGACGCAGAGTTACTGGTCTACTTCCAAGATTCTGACGTGCTCGGTGCACTGGCAATGCCGGCCAGGAATTTTCTCAGCCAAGCTTTCAACATTCTCAAGGCTGCCGGCGACTGTTTGCATGCTGCGCCTAGAGATGCTTCCTCGGGGCTCATGCTGGACTTGTATGAAGAGGGACCTGCTGGGCTGCGATATGAGACTCTTGGATGGGGTCACTATCTGAGCATCTTGGAGCAGAGCGTGGCAAAGCTGTACCCAAACAAGCTGGTCGCTTCCACTTCGCGCGTATCGACATAGGATCTCGCGCAGCCCAGCTCACTCGGGTGCGGGCAGGCCTCTTGGATGCCCCACTACAAATCACTCTGCTTGTATGCGCAGGTACATCCCACAACGTGTGCCAGCTTGTACGCGATCCTTACGAGCAGCTACGATCAGCGCAGCCACCCTGAGTGCCTGCGAGCCGCCAATAGGCTTGATAGCCTTCTGCGACCGGGTTCGTTTGCTCCACAATGCGCAAGGCTGTGTTTGTTTCTTCGCTCTCTCGACCTATTAGTTCCGCCGTTTTTTCTGCCTACATGTAAATCTGCGATTTCTCGACGGAAGGTAGGGGCGGATTCAAAACATCGTGACCTACTCCCCCCGTTGACAATCGCAGTTTCGGTTTTCCGCGCCGTTG
>CALFML010000421.1 GCA_937879845.1 uncultured Myxococcales bacterium | reverse complement strand
GATCGCGACGGTGGTGCTGCTGGTGGTGCTGCTCGGTGCGGGGATCGCCTCGCTGGTCCTGAGGCAGCGAGGGATCGAGCTGCACTGGCCCTGGTCGTCGCCGAAGGAGCCGCTGCGCGAATAGCGCGGTCGTGCAGCGCTCTGAACGGTGTTCCGTGCGGCCCAGCGCCGCCGATGACGATTTTCGAAAATCGTTCGATGGATGCCCCCCGGGTCGCGAGACCAACCCCGATGAGGCCCGCTGACGGGCCCTTCGAGGAACGACGACTATGGTTCGACTTGGCTTGATTTCCTGCCTGGGCGCCACGCTGGCGCTTCCTGGCTGCATCGTGACCTACGGCCTGGGCGAGGGCAACGACCTGCGCGCCGTGAACCTGCGTCGCGAGGGGCTATGCACCACGTTCGACGTGCTGCGCAGCACGCCCGGCGAAGCGCGCGCGCCGCTGACCATTACCGTGAACCTGCCGGGCACCCACAACGTGCTCAACTCGCTCGCGGCGATCGGCGTCGCACAGGAACTCGGCATCGCCGACGAGGCCGTGCAGCGTGCGCTGGCGCGCTTCCAGGGCGTCGGCCGGCGCCTCGTTGAAGCCGCGGAAAACTGGGCCCGCATCAGAGGCTTCCGCGAAATCGGCTCGGATACGCAGCTCTCCAACGCCGCCAGCCAAGAGGCCCACGCCAAGCTCGGCTTTGAAGAGGCCGAGCGCATCGTCGCCTACCGGAAGCCCCTCTGAGGCCACGTTGCAAGCTTGGAGTTTGGCGCTAAGCTCACGCCACCAAACAAAAAAACGATAATAATCGAGGGGGCGGAATCGTGGCGGAAACGACGGCGGGGCCTGCGCCCCAAGGCGCTGGTGCCGGCGCACAGAGCTACGGAGCGCCAGCCTATCGCGGCTACGTGCTGCTGCTGCTGACGCTGGTTTACACGCTCAATTTCATCGATCGGAACCTGCTCTCGGTCATCGCCCAGCCGGTCATCGAAGCGTTCAATCTCAGCGACAGCGAGTACGGCTTCCTCAACGGCCCGCCCTTCGCGATCTTCTACGCGCTCATGGGCATCCCGATCGCGGCGATGGCCGATCGCTACAATCGCGTCGTCATCATCGCGCTCTGCATCCGCCGCACCGCCAAGGTCGATGTCGGCCTCTGCCCGCGCCATCGCGCCCGCCGCAGAATCGGCATCACGATCGGCCTCATCCTGCTCACCGCGGCGATCGCCGGAGAGATCTTCGCCTCACCGAGCGTCGAGGCGGTGCTCGCCGGAATCTTGGCCGTAACCGGTCCGGCGGGATGTCTTTTGATCGTGAAAAACTACACCGGCGATCGACTAAACTTCGGTCTGGCCGCCGAGCGGGCCAAGCAGCTCGGGCGCCGCGTAGAGATGGTGATTGTCGCCGATGATACTGCGCTGGCCGATGCGGCGCATCCGCGCGGGATCGCCGGTACGCTCTTTGTCCATAAAATCGCCGGGTACCTCGCCGAAGCCGGTCGTCCGCTGGCGGAAGTCGCGGCGGCAGCGCGCGCCGCGGCCGGCGCAATCCATTCCTTGGGCGCCGCGCTCTCCCCCTGCACCATTCCCGGGCAGCGGCCGGAGCAACGGCTTTCCGAGCATGAGCTGGAGCTCGGTCTGGGAATCCACGGCGAACCGGGCTGCGAGCGCCTGGAGATCGGTCCCGTGCGCGCGCTCGTCGCGCTGATGGCAGAGCGGCTGGGCGCTGCGCTGCCCAAGGATGACGCGCGGTACGGGCTCCTACTCAACAATCTGGGCGGCGTTCCACCGCTGGAGATGGCGGTAATCGTGCAGGAGCTTTTGTGCACAAAGCTGGCTGAGCGCATCGAGCTTTTCTTTGGGCCGGCGCCGCTTATGACCGCGCTGAACATGAACGGGTTTTCGCTGTCCCTGATTGCGCTCGATGCGGCGCGACGCGCGGCGCTGCTGGCTCCGGTGGACGTCCCCGCTTGGCCGCAAGGCGTGACGATCGGATCCGTGGAGCGCTTGCCGCTGCCCGCGGCGCTCCGCACGGCGGCGCGGGCGCCTTCGCAGAACGCCAAGACGCGCGCCGCGCTCCTTGGCATCTGCGAGCATCTGATCGCGATGGAGCAAAAGCTCAACGCGCTGGATGCCAAAGTAGGGGACGGCGACACCGGTTCGACGATGGCGGCGGCGGCGCGGAGCGTCCGCGACCAGCTCGACAAGCTGCCGCTCGACTCGGCCGGTGAGCTGGGTCTGGGGCTCGGTGAGCTCCTTTCGCGCAGCATGGGCGGGACCAGCGGCGTGCTCCTGTCGATCTTGTTTACCACCACGGGCGGCGCGCTCCTTGCGGGTGCGGGCTGGCCCGCGGCGCTTGCCCAGGGCGTCGAGCGAGTGCAGTTCTATGGCGGCGCCGCTCCCGGCGATCGAACTCTTCTCGATGCGCTGCTGCCGGCCGTTACGGTCCTGCAAAAAGGCGGTGAGCTACGCGCTGCGGCGCAAGCGGCGCGGCAGGGCGCAGAAGCCACCGCCCAGCTGTCCCGCGCCCGCGCCGGGCGGTCTTCCTATCTGCCGGCAGCGCATCTGCACGGCGTGCAAGATCCCGGCGCCGTGGCGGTCGCCGAGGTTTTCGCGACCCTGCTGCGCGTATTGCCCTAAGCCGGTCCGCCTATCAGCCGGCGGCTTTTTTGATCGCTTGACGGATGCGGTAATAAGACCCGCAGCGGCACACGTTTTCGATCGTATCGATATCATCGTCGGTCGGCCGCGGTTTTATGGTCAGAAGCGCCGCCGCCGCCATGATCTGACCGGCCTGGCAGAAGCCGCACTGGGCGGCGTCGCAGTCGATCCACGCTTGCTGCACCGGATGCAGGACGCCGCCGCCCGCCAGGCCTTCGATCGTCGTGACCTCGGCGCCGGCCGGAAGCTCGCGCATCGCCACGATGCAGGGCGTGAACGCCGCGCCATTGAGATGACAGGTGCAGGCGCGGCAGACGCCGACCCCGCAGCCATACTTCGGACCGGTGATTCCGAGCTTGTCGCGCAGCACCCACAACAGCGGCATATCGGCCGGCGCATCGACAGTGACCGTCTGCCCGTTGAGCACAAAGGTGTAGCTTGGCATGGTGGCTCCTTAACCCGAGATAGGAAACCGGCGCGGACTCTGGCCCGTCGCGCGGGCATAGGCGTTGGCTACCGCCGCCGCAGCAGCGGGGTAGGCGAGCTCGCCCGCCCCGCCCGGATCCCCGCTAGGAGGCATGATGTACACCTGGAACTCTCTTGGGGTGTGCCGCATTCGCGCATAATGGAAATCCGCAAAGCTCCCTTCCCGTACGGCCCCCTTGTCGATGTGCAGTCCCGCCTGCAGGGTTACCGAGATCCCGTCCACGGTGGCGCCCATCAGCTGAGCCTCCAGGCCGCGCGGATTGATGGCGCGCCCGACGTCCGCGGCGACGACCGCCTTGGTCACCCGCGGCCCGGTCTGGGGATTTGTGGTGTCAAGCTCCACAAGACACGCGACGCATGACTTAAACTCTTCATGGAGCGCGATCCCTTGCGCCGTGCCCGCCGGCATGGCGCGTCCCCAGCCGCCGGCGCTGGCCACCTTGCTGAGCACTGCCCTGGCCCGCGCCGAAGCCAGCGCCGCCTGCCGGAAGGCGACCGGATCCTTGCCGAGCCGGCGGGCGATTTCATCGACCATCACCTCGTTGGCGACCGCGACGAACCCCGAATAGACCGAGCGCCAGCTGCCGGTGTGCATGTCCAAGGGGACCTCCGCCAAGAGCTGCGTCGTTGCGCCGAAGTTATACGGAACCTTTTCGGTGAGCAGAAAGACCGCCTGATTCGGCAGGCCGCCGAGCAGCTGGAACCCGGCCGCCGACAGCGCCTCGCCCACCCCGTGTCCGAAGTCGGTCTGCACCGCGGCGATCCGGTGCTCGTACGTCAGCACGGCGCCGAGCGCGTGGGTCGCGCGGATGCGGTGGTGGCTGGCCGGCCGCATCCGGCCGTGCCGCGTGTCGTCGTTACGGCTCCACATCAGCTTGATCGGGCGGCCGATCGCCTTGGAGACTTGCGCGGCCTCCAGCGCGGCATCGAAGAACAGCCGGCGCCCGAATGAGCCGCCGCCGCGTACGACATGCACGGTCACCGCGTTTTGCGGCAGGCCGATCGCCGCGGCGATGGTCTGCTGCGCGACAATCGGCGACTTGGAGGCAAACCAGATCTCGGCCGTGCTGGCGCGGACATCGGCCACCGCGCCCAGCACCTCCATCGGCGCGTGGCTGACGAATGCGAAGTCGAACTCAGCGTCCACGTGCAGCGTGAGCAGCGGCGGGACCGCGAACGGCAGCGTCGCATTGGTCAGCATCCTGGTGATATCGATATCGGAGAGCGCTGCGAGCGGACCGTTATTCCAGGTGACGCGGAGGGCGTCGCGGGCCTTGAAGGCCTGGTCAAAGGTCTCCGCGGTCACGGCGATGCCGCTAGGAATCTGCGTGACCGCAAGCACCCCGGGCATGGCGATCGCGGACGATGCGTCGAAGGCGGCGACCGTGCCGTTTATCGTCGGCGGCCGGGCGACCACGGTCGGCATCGCACCAGGGATGGCGAGATCCATGGCGTATTTGGCCGCGCCGGTGACGATCTCCAGGGCATCGATGCGCGTGGTCGGCTGGCCGATGATCTTGAATTGCGATGGATCTTTTGGGGCCGTGGAAATCGCCGGCACCGCCACCGCCGCCGCTTCAGCCGACAGCGAGCCGTACGTCGCGGTCCGCCCATCGGGAGCGACCACGCTGGTGTCCTTGGTGGTCAAGGTGCGCGCCGGCAGTCCGAAGCGCTGCGCGGCGACCGTGACCAGGCGGGCGCGGGCGGCGGCGGCCACGGCGCGCATGGGCGTATAGAGCGCCCGTACGGAGTTGGAGCCGCCGGTCAGCTGGTTGAACAGGATCTCCGGCTCGGCATCGCATAGAAGGATATCGACATCGCCAAGCCGCGCGTCGAGCTCCTCCGCGATGATCATCGCCGCGGTGGTCGTGATGCCTTGCCCTACCTCCGCCCGCGGCAGCCGCAAGACCACGCGGCTTGCTGCCGTAATCTCCAGCGCGAGGTTCCATGCGGTGAGCGAGCCGGCCAGGATGAGCGCATCGCCCAGATCAACCACGTCCGGCACGCCCAGGCGCGCGGACTCGGACTCCGCGTCCACTTCCGTGCGGCAGGCAACGGTGAGAATTGGCGCGGCAATAAGATACGTTAGGAAGCGGCGGCGCCCAAGAGGGCTCGGGCCGGAATCATCGGGTCCGGCGCCGGGCTTATCGCGTACGCGCAACTGATCGTCCGCAAGATCCTTTTGCATTGCCACCCCCGTGGAATGTGTGGATCGACTCGAGCCGCAGCGCCCGAAGTGGCGCTCTGCGATTTCTCGGTTGTCGATTATACTGCAACGAGGGGATGGCTCCAGCTCGGATTGGCGATGGCAGAATGATCGACCTCACAACAGTACTTTATGGGTACCGTGAGGCGCGGCGGGCCGGTGAGATCGCTGCCCTGGCGACGCTTGTCGAGGTCCAAGGATCGACCTACATGCGTCCCGGTGCGCGTACGTTCATCAGCGCCGGCGGCGAGGTGAGCGGCCTGGTCAGCGGCGGCTGCCTTGAGCGGGATCTGGCTGAGCGCGCCCGCGCGCTGTCCGCTGCAGAGCCGGTGCAGCTTGTTACCTATGATCTGCGCGATGATGCGGAGATCGATTTCGGTCTTGGCTTTGGCTGCAAGGGAAAGCTCACGATTCTCTTGGAGCGCATCGATCCCAGCGATCCGACAAACGTGTGCGAGCATCTCGATGCGCTGTGGCACTCTGCCGAGCCGCGCAGCGCGGTGTGCGCCCTGATTCTGGATGGAGCGCAGCTTGGGGCGCGGCTGTGGCACTGCGAAGATCGGGTCTGCAGGGTGAAGATCGGCGACTCCCCGCTTGCCCAAGTGCTGGCGCGCGCGTGCGTGGATGTGCGCAGCGGCGGCCGCTCGCGGATCGTCAGTGCCGGCGGAGGCCGCGCGTTTGTCGAATATCTGCCGCGGCGGACCACGCTCGCGATCTTTGGTGCGGGGTTGGATGCGGTCCCGGTGGTCCTGCGCGCCCGCGCGCTCGGCTTTCGCGTGACGCTGTGGGATCAAAGAGAGAGCGCGCTGGCCCAAGCGGCGTTCGCGGCCTGCGAAGAGCGTCACGTTATCGCGGTAAGCGATATGGCGGCGGCGGCGGCGGGAATCGCTGCGGATGCCGTGCTGGTGATGACGCACAACTACCGCGCCGATCTCGCCGTGCTGCGCGGCCTGGCGGCGGCGCCTCCGGTGTATGTAGGGCTGCTGGGGCCGCGTGAACGGGCCCTGGAGCTGCGGACCGAGCTCGGGCAAGCGGGAGTGATCTTGGGGCCGCTGTTCAGCCCTGCGGGGCTTGACTTGGGGGCAGAGACCCCAGAGGCGATCGCGATAGCGATCATCGCCGAAATCCACGCAGTCTTATGCGGGCGGCCAGGCGGCTCGCTGCGTCACCGCGGAGGGCCGATCCATGAGCGCGTCGACTGAACGCCGGAGCCCCGGGCGCCGGGTCCACGCGGTGGTCTTGGCGGCCGGTGGCTCCAGTCGGCTCGGGCAGCCCAAGCAGCTGGCCCAGCTCGGCGGCGTCAGCTTGCTGCGCCGCGCGGCGGAAGCGGTGCTCGCTGCCGATGTCGCTACGGCCACGGTGGTCCTGGGTCCGAGCGCGGAGGTGATGGCCGCGGAGCTTGCGGGACTCGCCGTGCACGTGGTGCATAACCCTGACTGGCGTGCCGGCGTGGGATCTTCGATCCGCTGCGGGGTGCGCGCGCTCGCGGCGCAGGATGCGCTGCATGACGATGCCGGGATCCTCTTTCTGCTGTGCGATCAGCCGCAGCTGACCACGGCGCATCTAAACGATCTGATCGCGGTGTTCCGCAGCGGTGCCGCGATTGTCGCCAGCGGGTACGCCGACACGGCTGGTGTGCCGGCGATCTTTGCCGGCAGGTACGCGGCAGAGCTGCGCGAGCTCAAAGATGCGCGCGGCGGCAAGCAGCTCTTAGAGCAGCACCGGGCGGCGGTCCGCGTGGTGCCGCTTCCGGGCGGGGAGCTCGATGTCGATACCACCGAAGATCTGTGGCGGGCGCAGGCCGGGCAGGCGGTCGCGGCGGCCCGAAGCGACTTTCCCGCGCTCGCTCAGCGCTTGCACGATCGCCCGCTCGTCTACCTCGACACGGCGGCCACTGCACTCAAGCCGCGCGCCGTGATCGATGCGGTCACTCAAGTTTACACGCGCGACTGCGCCAACGTCCACCGCGGCCTCCACTCTCTTTCCGCGCGCATCAGCGAGGCTTATGAGCAAGCGCGGGCGTCCGTGCAAGCCTGGCTCGGGGCGCGCGCAGCGGA
Source organism: uncultured Myxococcales bacterium (assembly GCA_937879845.1). Taxonomy (GTDB): domain Bacteria; phylum Myxococcota_A; class Polyangia; order Palsa-1104; family JAEUJZ01; genus CALFML01. The sequence continues at coordinate 1,868 of CALFML010000421.1, read as the reverse complement.
TGAGATCGTCTTCGTCCGCGGCGCGACCGAAGCCCTCAATCTGATCGCGGCCGCCTGGGCCGAGCGCCGCCTCCAACCCGGCGACCGCATCCTCATCACCGCGCTGGAACATCACGCCAACCTGCTCCCCTGGCAAGTCGCGTGTGCCCGCACCGGCGCCGCTCTAGATGTCGCACCGATCGATGACGCAGGCGAGCTGCCCCTCGACTCGTTCGCCGCGCTCCTGACCCCGCGCACGCGCCTTGTCGCGGTGGCGCATGTCTCCAATGTCATCGGCAGCGTGCTGCCCGTGCGGGAGCTGGCCCGCCTTGCCCACGCCCACGGAGCGCTGCTCCTGGTCGATGGCGCCCAAGCGGCGCCGCATCTGCCGATCGACGTGCAAGCGCTGGAGTGCGATTTCTACGCGCTCAGCGGTCACAAGCTCTACGGCCCAAGCGGCATCGGCGTGCTCTGGGCGCGGCGCGAGCTTCTGGCGGCGATGCCGCCATACCAAGTAGGCGGCGACATGGTCGCTGCGGTGGCGGCCCGCCAAGCGACGTACCGCGAGCCGCCGTACCGCTTCGAAGCGGGAACTCCGAACATCGAAGGCGCAGTCGGACTCGGCGCCGCCGTCCGCTACTTGATGAGTCTCGACGCGGCGGCGCGGCAAGCCCATGAGCGCGATCTCATCGTGTACGCCACCCATGCCCTAAGCAGCGTTCCCGGCCTCCGCATCATCGGCCGCCCCGCCCGCCGAGTCGCGCTGATTTGCTTCTGGCTGGACGGCATTCATCCGCACGACTTAGCGACCTTTCTGGATGGCGAAGGAATCGCGGTTCGAGCGGGCCATCACTGCGCCGAGCCGCTGCTCGACCGCCTTGGCTATCCGGCGCTTACGCGCGTCTCCTTCGGCCTTTATAGCAGCCGTCCCGATATCGACGCGCTGGTCGCCGCTCTGCATAAGGCACGAGAATTCTTTTTATGATCTGCCAGCCATGACCCAAGTGCATGAGCTCTACCAGCGCATGATCCTCGATCACGGCCGCAAGCCGCGGAACTTCCGGGCGCTCGCTGGGGAGGTATGGACCGCTGAGCAGCGCAATGTCACCTGCGGCGACCGCATCGTCATTGCGATCGAGCCCTGTGGCGATAGGATCCACGACATCGCCTTTCAAGGGTCAGGGTGCGCAATCAGCATGGCGTCCGCATCCATGATGACCGAAGCGGTCAAAGGACAGTCGCGCGCCGCAGCGCTGCAGCTGCGCGAGCGTGTGATCGCCCTTTTACGCCAGGGCTGCGATTCGCTGCCTAACCCCGCGCTCGCGGAGCGCGCCCCGCTCGCGGAGCTCGGCGACCTCGCCGTGCTGGGCGGTGTGGCCCGGTTCCCTGTCCGCATCGGCTGCGCTGTGCTGGCGTGGCTCGTGTTGGGCGATGCGCTGGACCCTCCGCGCGCGCCGTGATCGCAAGCGCGTCCGCGCGCCGGTTACTTGCGAGGGGTAATCATGAAGCGGTTGTTTTTTCCCAGGGGCTTGGCGTAGGCCAAGATGGCAACCGCTTGGTTTTCACCAAGGACCTTGGTGATCTTGAAGGTTGCCCCGTCAAGGGGCTTGCCGCCCTCGCTGCCTGCGAGAACCTGGCCGACCATGCCGACGCGCAGCTTGTCCTTGCTGCCTTTGTTCAAGTAGACCGTAATCGTGCCATCATCGCCGCGGAAGCTCTGTATGATCTTGCCGCTGATCGCGCCTGCGGGGATGGCCGGAATGTCGGCGCCGCCGGCGGTGGGGGAGCCTGGGGACTCCGATTCAGCTTTGGCGCTGGGGGCCGCTCCCGGTAAGCCCGCGCCATCCAGTAGCAGCAAACACCCCCACCGAAATCAGCCCTCCGGCATC
>CALFML010000420.1 GCA_937879845.1 uncultured Myxococcales bacterium | reverse complement strand
TCTACACAGGCGAAGACACTCTTTCCCTACACGACGCTCTTCCGATCTCATCATCTCCAGGTAGTAGCTGGAGATCTTGAGCTTGGGCAGGCCGTCGTCGTTTACCTGGACGAAGTAGTCGTCGCCGACCTTGTGGACGTAGACGTCGGGCGTTATGTACTGCGGCTGCTCGGTCATGTACTCGCGGCCGGGGCGCGGGTCCAGGCTCTGGATGTCCTTGGCCGCCTCGTAGACCTCTTCGATATCGACCTTGAGCTTCTGGGCGATGCGGGCGAAGTTGCGCTTCTCCAGATCGCCCAGGTGCTCGGTGAGCATCTTGACCAGGATCTCGTCGTCGATGCCGCGCATCTCGGCCTGCACGAGCAAGCTCTCCTGCAGCGTCCGGGCGGCGCAGCCCCAGGGATCGAAGCGCTGGACTTTATGCAGCGCCTGCTCGGCGACCGTGAGCTCGCACTCGACCTCCTGGGCGATCTCGGACAGCGGCGGCTCTTTGAAGTAGCCGTCGACGTCCAGGTTGCCGATGATGAGCGCCGCGCACGCCTCCTCATCCGCCTGAAGCGACGCCATCTTCAGCTGCCGCATCAGGTGATCGCACAGCGAGGTGCGCCGGGTGAGCGTCTGCTCCAGCGAAGGCATCTCTTCGCTGTCGTTGCGCATGGTCGGCGCGCTCGGGGCGGTGGCGGAGTTTTCGAGGAAGGTCGTCCAATCGACATCGCCGGCGGTCTGACCGTCGGTGGGAACTTCTTTTTCGGTCTCGACCTGCTCCTTGGCGGCGACCGGCTCCAGGGGCTGCTCCGTCTCTCCGAGCAGCCCCTGCTCATCCCGCACCGTCTGATCGTCGCGCGAAAGCTCGGCTGAGGTATCGATCGTGTCCTCGAGAAGGGGGTTCTCCTTGAGCTCCTCTTGGACCTGCTCGACCAGCTCCATGCGCGACACCTGCAGAAGCTTGATGGCCATCTGCAGTTGCGGTGTCATCACCATCTGCTGCGACAGCTTGAGGCTCTGCTTCATCTCCATGGACATGGCTCCACCTTCCCTTGGACCCATTGGCGCGTAGGCCCGAAAACCAATCTCAGAGGCACCAAGCAGCCGAGCCGCCAGCACCTATTTGGTACCCTATCATCGGTAGTTGCCGCCGGGTAGGCCAATTTCCTAATCTCGGTATATATCTTGCTTATAGCTCTGACAAGTTGACTTTTCCCGTCGGTGAGACGCTTGTCAATGGCGTATCCGGCAGCCAAACCGCGAGATTTCCTCAGTTTTTTGTCCTGGCCTTAGACAGTCTAGTCGTGCTGGGCCAAACCGCCCGCGGATCTTCATATGGATCTGGCTGCGGATCTGGCTACGGATCTGGCTGCGGGAGCTGGCTGCGGCTACGCCGGGTTCGGGCTTGTGCCCCGCGGCTGCAGCTTGATAGGGTCTAGCGCTATGATTGTTTCCTCGGTGCGCGTCCTATACGCCGACACGGATCAGATGGGCGTGGCAAGCCACGCGGCGGCCCTGCGCTGGTTCGAGCAGGCGCGGGCGGAGTGGCTGCGGCGCCTAGGCTGCACCTACCGCGACATCGAGGAGAGCGGGCTCATGATGCCGATCTACGAGCTGGCGGTGCGCTACCACCGCCCGGTGCGCTATGATCAGCAGCTGAACCTGAGCGCAGAGCTTGAGCTACCGGGCCGCGTGCGGGTGCTTTTCCACTATGAAATCGCCGACCTGCAAAGTGGGGAGCTGCTCGTCAGCGGCAAGACCGGCCACGCTACGATCAATAAGAGCGGCCGGCCGCGGCCCCTGCCCGATGATCTTTTCACGCTGCTCGCCCGCGGCATGGCCGAGCAGGGCGAGACGGGCGGCAAGGCGGCAAACGCCCGGTCCGCCGCGTCCCGCACCTAGAACCCTACCCCGTTGAGGATATAAAAATGGATCGGAACCTGGCACTGGAGATGGTGCGCGTCACCGAGGCAGCGGCGCTGTCGTCAGCCCGCATGATGGGCCGCGGCGACCGCAAAGGCGCGGATCAGGCCGCGGTGGACGCCATGCGGCGAGCGTTTGACTCGGTGCTGGTGCGCGGCACCGTGGTCATCGGCGAAGGCGAGCGGGACGAGGCGCCGATGCTCTACATCGGCGAGCGCGTCGGCATGGGCTGGCTCGAAGGCAATGAGTCGGCGCCGCGCGTTGACATCGCCGTCGATCCGCTGGAGGGGACCAACCTGTGCGCCACCGGCCAGCCCGACTCGATCGCGGTGATCGCGGTGGCCGATGACGGGCAGTTCTTGAACGCCCCCGACACCTATATGAATAAGATCGTTGTCGGCCCGCAGGCCGCCGGGGCGATCAACATCGCCAAGTCGCCGACCTGGAACCTGCAGGCGGTGGCGGAGGCCAAGCGCTGCGCCGTCTCGGATCTCACGGTGGTCATTCTGGAGCGCGACCGCCACCAGGCGCTCATCACCGAGGTCCGCCAGGCCGGCGCCCGCATCCGCCTTATCAGCGACGGCGATGTCGCGCCCGCGGTGGCCGCCACGCAGCCGGAGACCGGCATCGACATGCTCATGGGCACCGGCGGCGCGCCCGAGGGCGTCATCGCCGCCGCGGCGGTGCGCTGCATGGGCGGCGATATGCAGGGGCAGCTCAAGTTCCGCTCCCGCGAAGAGGCGCTGCGGGCGGAAAAGATGGGCATCAAAGACGCCGACCGGATCTACGCCCTAAACGAACTGGCGCAGGGCCACGTCATGTTCGCCGCCACCGGCGTGACCGACGGCAGCTTGCTGCGCGGCGTGCACTTTTTCGGCGGCGGCGCGACCACCCACTCGGTGGTCATGCGCAGCAAGTCCGGCACCACCCGCTTCATCGAAGCCCGCCACTTCTTTGATCGCAAGCCCGCCTACGACTGGATGCAGCGCAAGTAGCGCTTCGCGGTAGCAGGTTCCTGCACCCCCCCGGGTAGCGATCGGACAAGGTAGGCGTTATGTTCGAAGGCAAGCTAGGAACCTTGCCATGATCACCAAAGAACTCCAGTCCACGATCCTTGCCGCCCTCAGCGAGGCGCGTAAGCGCCGGCACGAATACCTGTGCCTGGAGCACCTGCTCTACTCGCTCGCCGCCGAGACCACCGGCAGCCGGATCCTGCGCGCCTGCTCCGTCAACGTCGCCGATCTGCGGCGCGAGCTGGAACAGTTTTTCACTGAAAAGCTCGAGATCCTGCCTGACGGCGTCGATCGCGAACCGGAGCAGACGCTGGGCATCCAGCGCGTCCTCCAGCGCGCCATCCTCCACATGCACTCCGCCGGTAAGACCGAGATCGACAGCGGCAACGTGCTGGCGGCGATGTTCCGCGAGCGCGACTCCCACGCCATCTACCTTTTGCAAAAGCAGGGCTGCCAGCGCCTGGACATCATCAACTACATCTCGCACGGCATCGAGAAAACGTCCGAATCGGGCGAGGACGGCTATCACGAGCTCACGCTGAGCACGAACTCCGACGGTGAATCGACCCAGCGGGAAGAAGAAGGCGAGGCCGCGGCGGCGGAAGAAGGCGAGGAGGCCAAGCCCAAGGGCAGCGTCCTAGAGCGCTACACCGTAAACCTGATCGAGCAGGCCAAGGCCGGGCGCATCGATCCGCTCATCGGCCGCGAGCAAGAGCTCCTGCGCACCATCCAGATCCTGTGCCGGCGGCGCAAGAACAACCCGCTTTACGTCGGCGATGCCGGCGTCGGCAAGACGGCGATCGCCGAAGGCCTGGCGCTCAAAATCGCCCAGGGCGAGGTGCCCGACGCGCTCAAGGACGCGGCCGTCTATTCCTTGGACATGGGGGGCCTGGTCGCCGGCACCAAGTTCCGCGGCGAGTTCGAGCAGCGGCTCAAGAGCATCCTCGCCGCGCTCAAGAAGGTAAAAGGCGCGATCCTCTTTATCGATGAGATTCACACCATCGTCGGCGCCGGCGCGGTGTCGGGCGGCTCGATGGACGCCTCCAACCTCCTCAAGCCGGCGCTGGCGGCGGGCGAGCTGCGCTGCATCGGCTCGACGACGTTCGAAGAGTACAAGACCGTCTTCGACAAGGACCGCGCCCTGTCGCGCCGCTTCCAGAAGCTCGACATCACGGAGACCAACATCGAGGAGACCTACCTCATCCTCAAGGGCCTGCGCGCCCGCTACGAAGCCCACCACGGCGTCCACTACACCGATCCGGCGCTGCGCGTGTGCGCCGAGCTCGCCCACAAACACATAAACGACCGCCACATGCCCGATAAGGCCATCGACGTGATGGACGAAGCCGGGGCGGCGATGCGCATCCAGCCGGCGTCGCGGCGCAACAAGACCATCCGCCCCGCCGACATCGAAAAAGTCGTGGCGCGCATGGCGCGCATCCCGCAAAAGACGATCAGCGCCGATGACAAGGTCCAGCTGCAGAACCTGGAAGAGGAGCTGCGCAAGGTCATCTTCGGCCAGGATCAGGCGGTGGCGAACCTGGTGACGGCGATCAAGCTGTCGCGCTCGGGGCTGGGCAGCCCGGACAAGCCGGTCGGCAGCTTCCTTTTCTCCGGCCCCACCGGCGTCGGCAAGACCGAGCTCGCCAAGCAGCTGGCGCGCGTGCTGGGCGTCGAGTTCATTCGCTTCGACATGAGCGAATACATGGAGAAGCACACGGTGTCGCGCCTCATCGGCGCCCCGCCGGGCTACGTCGGCTTCGATCAGGGCGGGATGCTCACCGACGCCATCCGCAAGACGCCGCACGCGGTGCTGGTGCTCGATGAGATCGAAAAGGCGCACCCGGACATCTACAACATCCTGCTCCAGGTCATGGACCACGCGACGCTCACCGACAACAACGGGCGCAAGGCGGACTTCCGCAACGTCG
>CALFML010000419.1 GCA_937879845.1 uncultured Myxococcales bacterium | reverse complement strand
TCGGTCGGATCGACCATGGCCAGCGTCATGTTGCCGGCGCTGTCGATATCCGTCGGGATGACCCGCAGCTCGGCGGCCATGTGCGGCGGCACCATTCCCAGGACATCGCGCGGCACCCGCGCCAGAGCCGCCGCCGAAACGCGCGGGATCATGAGGTTTTTCTGGAACGCAGAGACCAGGTGCTCTTCGTCCAGAAGCCCAAGGCGCAGGATGGCTTCACTGAGCGTCCCGCCGTCCCGCTGCTTGAGCGCGGTGGCCGCGGACAGACCTTGGGGGGTTAACACACCAGTTCGTAGGAAGATCGCAGCAACTTTTTCCTGCACAGTATGTCACTTTCCATGGGGGCCACGCTAAAGTCAAGGTCCGACCGAGCAGTTGCAGGTCGCACCGGCGGGACAGCGGGCGGCCTATTTGTTCTGGCCTATTCGCACCCTGCGGCATAAAGCCACCGATCGCCCCGATCGGACGGGCTTTGGTGATCTGGAACGCAAAATATGCCGGTGGCCAAATGAGCCTTTGGCCCGACCATTCGTTCCGCCCTACAAGAGCGCGCGCTTATAGGCCGGGCGCTCGCTGAGCCGCGCGTGGTAAGCGCAGACCTCCGGGCAGGACACGAGCAGACCGGACGCATTTGCCCATTGCAGCACTCCGCCCATCACCACATCGGCGACCGAGAACTTTTCGCCCAGGAGAAAGGGCTTCCCGGCCAGCGCCTTTGTGACCGGCGCCAGCACGCGCGCCACCGCCTCCAGATCCGCCGCGGTGGCGACCGTGGCCTTGGCCTCCGGCGCCGCCAGGAACCAGCGCAAGTAGACCGTGTGGACGATGGGGCTCAGCGTATCCATGGCGTAAAAAATCCACTGGTAGTACTGCGCCCGCTCCGGTGCGGAATCGGCGGGCAAAAAGCGCCGCGCGGGATCGCGCTCCGCCAAATACATACAGATCGCCGCCGACTCGATGAGGGTCACGCGGGTGCTCTTCCCATCCGGGCCTTCGACATCATCTAGGAGCGCGGGAACCTGCCCCAGCGGATGCACCTGCAGGTACTCCGGACTCTTTGTGTCCTTGGGCGACAGGGTCAGGCGGATGAGCTCATGCGGCAGCCCGAGCTCTTCGAGCAGCCAGCGCGGACGGAATGCCGAGGTCTGGGGAATGTAATAAAGCTTCACGATAGGCCTCCAAATGTCCTGCCGCGCCGCCAGGGGCGCGGTAGGAGAAATGCGACAGATTCCACTGCGCCGGCGCGCTTAGCCACTGCGGTCGGGCTTTGGCACGTGGCGCGAGAGCACTTGCGCGCGGCAGTACTCGATCCCTTCATGCAGTGTACGCAGCGACTGAAGCTGCCCGAGCTCCTGGCTGGCGCGCAGCATCGCCTGCGCCAGCGCCGGATGAATTCCGGTCAGGATGGCGCGCGAGCCGAGCAGCATGATGGCGCGATTGAGCTTGCCCAGACCCAGCGCCCCGGCCGGATCGAGCTCGCTGCAGCCGGTCAGATCCAAGATGACGAAGCGGCGGCGCTGGCTCTGCACCGCAGTGAGCAGGCGCTCACCGACCTCGTTTAGTCGGTCTGTGGTCAGGCTGCCGATGAGCGGGACCGCGAGCGTGTGCTCCCCGACATCGAGGATCGGCGCCGAGAGCATCAGGATCTGCTGCCGCTGCTGCTCCACGAGCGCCACGGTACGATTGAGCTCGTCGATGAGGCGGCTGCGCGCGGCGGCCAGATCCTCGGCGGTGCGGCGCTCCTGCACATCCAGCTGCTGCACGAGGACAGAGCGCTCGCCGCGCACCGGATCGACCACGCGGGTGGCGCGTACGGAGTGCCAGCGCTCGCCGGCCAAGGTCTGCACGTTCAGCTCAGTGTGAAATAATTCCGTCTCTTGGACCGCCGCGAGCAGTGACTTGCCGGCATCTGCGAACCAAGCGGCGATCGTCGCTGCGTTGCCAAAGGAGCGCAGCGCCGCCGGGTTCTGAAAAAAGATGTCTCCCTGATCGGTCGTCATCGTCACCATGAGCGCCGTGTGGCGCAGCGCTTCCACCCCGCGCAGCATGGACGGCTCGGTGGGAGTCTCTTTGATGACGGCTTGAAACAAGATCGCCTGGCGGCCGTCATCAATCTTGATCAGGGAGCCGTGCAAGGTCATGGGAGTCGGCTTGCCGCGCGGGTACAGCGTCCAGTCCTCTACGACCCGCTCCCCCTTGCGCAGGGAGTCCATGTAATTATCAAGCCGCGTACGGGTTGAGTCAGACAGATCCGACAGGTCGCGGGATAGGAACTCCTCCAGGCTGTCGGCGCGCCAGACCACGAGCGCCGCCGCGTTGGCCCAGCGGAAGCGCTGCATATCGTGGTCGTAGACCCACACCGGGAGGATAGACTCGCTTAGTGCAGCCAGTCGTTGGGACAGAATCATGTAATCGGCCATCGTACAACTGGCGCGTCCACTAAATCAAGCGCAGGCTCCCATCGGGGCTGCCGCGGAGCCATACATGTACTGCTTGGGTGGGAGGGAATTTGGGAGCGAAGGACGGGAGCGGGGACGGGAGTGGGAAGGAATTATTGTTCGTCGGGCTCGGCGTGACGCGGGCGGGCGGCGTCCGCGCCGCGGCTTAGGCGCTCGCGCTCGGCGGCCAGGTGCTCGCGCTGCTCGGCGAGGCGGGCGCGCTCCTGCGTAAGGCGGGCGCGCTCCTGCGTAAGGTGCAGGCGCTCCTGGGCCAGGCGGGCGCGCTCGGCCGCCAGGTTCGCTTTGAGCTCTTCGCTGTTTATGTGCGCGTCGTTTGTGCGCGCGTCGTTTGTGCGCGCGTCGTGGCCATCGCCTTTGGCAAACTCGCGGGCCACCTCTTTTTGCGCTTGGGCTACGGCCGCGTTCACCTCGTCGTGCATGGCGCGGCGCTCGGCCTCGGAGAGCGCGTGCTCATCGAGCCGGGCGAGCTGCCGCGCCTGCCGGCCGATGTCGCGCGACAGCTCGCGCAGACGGCGCATCGCCTCGGGCGAGGGACGAACGCGGGCGGCGATCTCACCGAGCTCGCGCTCCAGGCGGCGCTGCGCATCCTTGTCGCCGTGCTCGATGGCGCGCGACAGCTCGGTCGATTTTTCGTTGAGCTGCGCCAGCACTTCGGCGGGCGGGCTGAGCTCTTGCGCCAAGCGGGACTGCTCGCGCGTGAGCTCATCCAGGCCGCGGCGGAGGTTGTCGCTGCCTTCCGGACCGGCCGCGACCGGCAGCGGCGGGATCGGCGGCAGCGGCGGCACGGGCGCCAAGGGCGGAACCGGCGCGGCGGGCGGCGTCGGTGCGGTCGGCGCAGTCGGCGGCGTCGGCGGTACGGGTCTCGCTGCGGCGACCGGCGGAACGGGGGCCGGCAGCGGACGGGACTTGACGCTCTTGGCGCCTTTGCCGGACTCGCTGGCCGCGCGTCCTTCGGCGGGCAGTTCGTTAGCGGCAAAGACCAAAGGCGGCTCAGCGGGCTCTTGGGCCAGCACCGGGTAGTCGGTGTCGGTATCGGTCTCGGCTTCGGCAAACGGCTGCGGCCAGGGCTCCACGCGCGGGCTGGCCACCGCGACCTGGCAGACGCGCGGCGCACAGGCCGCTACCGCCAGCAGCACGCCGGCGAGCAGCGGCTGCAGCCACAGCGGACGGCGCGTCGGCCACGGCGAGCGCTGCTGCTCCAGCAGGCGCCCGATGCGCCGCGAGAGCTCCGAGCTCTTGTTGGCCATGCAGGGGAGCAGCACCGGCTCTTGCGCCACGACCCAGCTTGCGACCTCGGTGAGACAGCGTGCGAACACCAGCCGGCGTCCGGTCTGCTCCACGCTCCAGTCATCGCAGAGGTACTCGGACAGGGCGGCCAGCCGTTGCGCCGCCAGACGGTTGAGCGGCTGGAAGAACAGTACGCTCTCCAGCGCGCGGCAGAGCAAGAGCCAGCTCGGATCGCGGCGGATAAGATGCGCCATCTCATGCGCCAGGACCGCCTTCTGCTGCTCCGGCGACAGGTCGCTGAGCGCGCGCAGCGGCAGACAGATCTCCGGCCGCAAAAGACCCATGGCCAGCGGCACCGAAAGATCGGCGGAGACCGACAGCCGCACCGGTGCGTGCAGCCCGCCTTCCTGCCGCAGCTCCTCGACCATTTGGCACAGCTGCGGGTCGCGCAGCGGCTGCCGCAGGGACAGCTGCTTTTGCAGCTGCAAAAGCGCCAAGCCGCGCCGCGCCAGCATGATGAGAGCGACCGCCAGCCACAGCCCGCCGAGAATCAGCATCGCCGCCGGCCATCCCCAAGCGGCGGCCGGCGGCGCCGCCAAGGTCTTAGAAGTGAGGAAAATCACTTCCGGCTGCGGCGCCGCGGCCATTACCGGCAGCTCGGCCAGCGTGGAGGGAAGCGGCGGCATCATCGCGACATACTGCGGCGCCGCCGCCTTGGCACTCAGCGCGAGCGGAATGCGCCCGGCGAGCGGCTGCACCCCCGCCGCCAGCTGCACGGCCGCGGTCAAGATGCCGCCGACGAGCGCCGTCTTCCACAAGCTGTCTTGGAGCCACAAGAGGCGCCCGCCGAGCTTGCGGCACACAAGCCACGCTCCCCCGAGCAGCACCGTACTGTGCACGGCGTAGGTGAGTAAAAAGGAGCCGGCCCCCTGCATAAAAGTCTCTGGCCACACGGTCGCCATCATTTCCGCCCTCCTTTGTCCTGCTTCGCCTCTTGCTTCTCATGCGCAGCGATTAGGTTCTTGAGTCGGGCCAGCTCATCCCCATCCACATCGTGATGAGAGATGAGGTGGCTGACCAGCGCCGTGACATCCCCCTGGAACAGCCGGTCGGTGAGCTCGCCGACCATGGTCCGGCGCACATCGCCTTCGGAGATCAGCGGGTAGTAGACGAAGCGGCGTCCCTCGCTGCGATGGCCGACCACTCCTTTTTGCTCCATCTTGACCAGCATGGTCGAGATCGTGGTGAGCGCAAGCCCGCGCTCCTCATGCAGCGCCGTGTGGACCTCTCCCACCGTGGCCTCCAGGCGCTGCCATAGCACCTTCATGATTGCGAGCTGCAGCTCGCCCAGTTGATGCGTCCCCGTCATGGATTTCCTGCCTCCAAGCAGTTCAACTACCAAAGTAGTACTACCTGGGTAGTCGAACGTCAAGGCGAATTACTACCGAAGTAGTTGAATCGTGATTGGGCGACGGAACGGGCAGGCGGCGGGGCGGATTTTCTTAATAAACGTGGGGCCTGCCGTCGTAGTTGAAGAACTGGCCGTTGTCGGCTGGGGTCAGGCGGGCAACCAGCGCCCGCAGGTGGGCGACCGACTCCTGCGGCGTCATCGGCGCCGAGCCGCCGCCCATGTCGGTCTGCACCCAGCCGGGATGAACGGCGATGGTGATGACGCCGGCCGCCTCCCGCGAAAAGGAGCGGGTGTACATGTTGAGCGCCGCTTTGCTGGCGGCGTAAAGCGGGGCCATGCCGCTGTGGTTCCAACCGAACGAGCCGACCTGCGAGCTGATGTTGACGATCTTCGCATGGCTACCTTGCAGCAGCAGCCCGAGGAACGCCTGTCCGATCAGAACCGGCGCCACCGCGTTTGTGTGCAGCACGCTCAGCATGGCGGCGCTCGTGTAGCTGCCAAGCCCGATCCCGCGCGAGCCGATGCCGGCGTTATTGACCAGCAGATCGAGCCCGTCGGTCTGCGCGCGCACCGTATCGACGGCCGCCTGCAGCTCGGTCTCGCTCGTGACTTCCAGCGGAATCAGGGACAGCTGCTCCGGGTGCTTGGCCGCAAGCTGCGACAGCTCATCGCTGTGCGGCGTACGCGCCGCTGCAAACACCCGCGCGCCCTGGTCTACATACTGCCGTACCAGCTCCAGCCCAAGGCCCCGGTTCGCACCGGTAATAAGAACTCGCATGCTCATGTGCTATCCCTGCAAGATGATTGAAGAAGTCCTGACCCGACGGAGCGTAGCACCTGTGCCACGCGGCGAAAATAGACTCTTTGCCGGCGGCGCCGCGGCGCGGCGCGGTAGGCCAGGGTCAACTAGATCCACGGCAGGGCCGCTGCGAGTCCGCCGCGGGTCCGCTGCCGAGAATGGGCACCGGAGCGCGTCTTTTCCGTTTAGGAATGCAGGAAGTAACCTAGGAGGATGCCGACAATAAGACCCAGGAGCCCCCATACGACGCTCTGCGTCATGCTGGGCTTGGCGGCGCGGCGGGCGACGCCGGCGGGCGGACGGGCTGCGGGCACCCGATCCGTGGGATCTTTGGTGTCCTGCTTCTGCGCGAGCTCGCCCTCTGGCTCGGGAATTTCCAGCGGCGGCTGACTTGGCAGCTCCTTGAGCCGCCCCGGCCCCGAGTCGGGCGCGGTGATGTCCAAGGAATCGGGCGCGGCGCTGCTCGGCTGCGCCAGAGCGCGGACGGCTTGATTGGCGACGCCGGGCAGCGGGCGGACGCGCGGCACGCCGGGCTTGGCTTCGGAATCGGTGACGACCGGCGCGGTGGACTCAAGGACCTCGATGCGCTCCGGCGGCACGGCCAGGCGCATCACCTCTTCCATGGTGTTGGGAACGGTGGCGGAGTCTTCGACGATCTCCGGCACGCCGCCGCCGCCGCCGCTGCCCAGGCCCAGGGCCACGGACTGGAAGGAGGGCGCGGCGCCGCTGATGGTCAGGGCGCGCTGCCGGGCCGCATCGGCGCGGGCGGACGGACGCAGCCAGACATCGGTGAGCTCCGGCAGGCC
>CALFML010000418.1 GCA_937879845.1 uncultured Myxococcales bacterium | reverse complement strand
AGGCCCGCGACGGCCTCGGCGAGGCAGCGGTGGTGTGCGCCGTTGAGCCAGTGCCCGACGCACGGCATGAGCACCTGGAACGCCCCGGGCAGCGAGCGCTCGACCGCCTTTGCGAAACGCGGCGTGATCAGCAGGTCGCGCTCGCCCCAGACGAAGACCTTCGGCACGTCGAGGTCCGGCAGGCGCGTCCAGAATCCGTCCGGACCGAGCGGCGGATCGACCGCCAGCTCGCGTCCCGCGGAGAAGAACGCGGCGCGCGTCGCCGGACACGAGAGGAAGTAGACGAAGCGCGCCGCCGACTGACCATCGACGGACTTCACCCGAATCTCGCGAATCACTTGACCGGGCTTGGTCCACCTCCATATCCAGCGGCTGCCCTGCGGAATGGGCGGCTCGCGGAGGTTCTGCGTCACTGGCTCGGCGAATAGGGCGAGCTGGGTCATCGTCTCCTCCTAAAACGGAATCGCGAAGCAGCACCCGAGCTGGTCAAACTCCGGGCACTTCCACCCCGCCGCGGCGTAGGTGGCGGGCGGGTGGCTGCAGTGGTGTGGGGAGCCTGGGGCTTCGGGCTTCAGGCCGTCGTAGGTCTCCAGCCTGGTCTCCCGCTTTTCTCGGTCGCGCCTGCGGCTCATGCGGGCACCGCCAGAGCGTCGAGGTTGTATTTCTTGTCAAGCACCTGGCGCGTTGCTTCGCACAAGACCCCATCCTCGAAGCGCAGCGTGCATTGCGAGACCTTGACCTTGCAGCCCCGCCAGCTGCCGCGTACGAACGGAATCCACTCCGCTGCGGCCTTGCGCGAGCCGTAGGCGTTGCCGGCGCGAATCCAACCCTTCACCGGATGGCGGACCATGGTGAAGAACACCACGCGCTTGGTTTTCACGCCGGCACCTTGGGCCAGCGCACCTTGTTGCCATGGGCGTCGCAGGGCCAGAACAGTGCGTCGGAATAACAGGCCTCGACGATGCGGCCCATCCCGCCGCTGCGAAATAAGCCCCCCTCATCGGGGTAGTTCTTCACCTGAAGGAACTCCATGGCATCGCCGCGCACGCAGATCCAATGCTGCTGCGCCTTGCGCTCGGCCATGGATGGAAGCCCCCTCCGCATCCGCGGGTTCATCTCGCGCAAGAGACGCTGCGGGGACACATCGCACAGCGCCACCAGGCACCTTAGCACGCGGCCAAGCTCCGGCATGATCCAGATTGTTCCTCCGGCGCCACCGTCTAGCAGCCACATCTCGCCGAACTTCGGGTTTTGGATGGTCGCACGCTTCCACCCATTGCGCTCCAGCCACCCCCGCACCATCTCCGCCGTCAGCCCCTCGGCCTCTTCCAGGTCCATGATGTTCATCGGGTCTCCTTTGCAAGCGCCCTCAGTTCCCCGCTGACGATCATCCTGCGCAGGCGGGTGAGGTTGACCACGTCTTGGAGGAAATCAGGGTCAGCTATGTTGTTCGGGCGGAACGCTCTTTGCTCGCTAATCATGAGGCTGATTCCCATGTCGATCAGTTCAGGCTTGAGCGCCTCGCGTAACAGTTCCATCGCGGTCTTCATCGGTCCACGTCCTTGTGCCAGTCGCGGCGTAGGTTCTGATCCGCTCGCTTAGCTTCGCTCATCAGCCGTCGCAAATCGATGAGCGCTGCGATGTCCGTGAATGCACGTTGGCGACGGGCACCGTCCTGCGTACGCATGCGCTTAACGAGTCCATCCACCCGTTCCCGCAACGTCTCATCGCCGAGTTCAGCTAGTAGTTTCCGGGTGTCCATTGGTCCCTCTTCGATAGTCTACGAAATAGCGTGTACTCTTTCTGATACTGGCACTCGATCGTACCAGTAGCGCCACCGCGGTGTTTGGCTACGCAGATCTCTGCGATGCCTGCGTTGTCTTTTGCATTCTTATCGTTGGCTCTCGGATTGGGGTTGTAGACCTCGTCCCGGTAAATCAGCATCACTACGTCGGCGTCCGCCTCGATAGCACCGGATTCTTTCAGGTCGCTCATCATCGGCCGCTTGTCGGTTCTCTTCTCACACTCTCGGTTCAGCGAGGAAAGCGCCAAGACAGGCACCTGAAGCTGCTTCGCCAGCGCCTTGAGCCCGGACGATAGCTCAGCTACTTCGCGTTCGCGGCTCTGCTGTCCTCCCTTGCGCCGTGCTGCCTTGAGAAGCTGAAGGTAATCGACCACGATGAACCCGAGTTCATTCCCTGTCGGAAATGCCTTGCGGTTTTGACGCCAGCGTCGTGCTTTGGCCCCGATTGAAAACAGGTCCTGCCTACCGTCATCGTCGATCCAGATCGGCAGCGGGGCTACGATGTTTGCAGCCTTGCTGATCTTGATCCAGTCGTCGCCCGTAAGAAGCCCAGAGCGCATGAGCGAGTTATCCACGCGGCCGACACCGGATATGGCCCGCATCCCCAGCTCTTCCTTTGGCATTTCGACGCTGAAGATGAGCCCCGGATGGCCTTTTTCACCCGCATGCAGCGCCCAGCTCAAGACAAGCGCCGTTTTTCCCATGCCTGGGCGGGCAGCGATGATGTCGAGGTGGCCCGGCTGAGCGCCTTGCAAGATCTCGTCGAGTTCTTCGATGCCGCTTGGCAGTCCGTTGACTGCTCCAGGTGACTTGGTCCGGCGGTCAAGTTCGTTCACGGTCTCGTGGATGATCTGCCTCAGCAGCACCGGCTCCTTGCGCTGCGTCACGTCAGCCAGGCCAAGTACCGCGACCTGAGCTGCTTCGATAATCGCCTCGGCTGGCTCCTCGTTAGCGTAGGCCCGGTCTTGAATGCGCGCCGTAGCCTCGATGAGCCTACGCAGGTAGCTCTGCTCTCGAACCATCCTCGCATGCGCGCTTATGCCTTCGATAGTGCAGATCCTCACGGACAGGTCGCTGAGGAATGCCTCCGCACCCGATGTTTCCAGCCTCGCCATCGTGCCGTTCCTGCGCATTTCTTGAGCCACGGTGAGTAGGTCTATCCGCTGCCCCACTGCTGCCAGATCGGTCATCGCCGCGAATATGGCCGAGTGTCGAGCGTCGTAGAAGTCCTCCGCGTCAATGACCCCTGAGACCCTATCGAACGCCTGCCCATGAAAGAGCAGGCCTCCGATCACGCTCTCCTCGGCGTCAAGGTTCCTTGGGTTCTGTCGCAGCTGCTGCACGGGCCTGTTCCTCCCTGAAGGCTCTGAGTCGTTTCACGCCCTCGGTAAGCGGCGCTGGGTGATGAATCGGGTTCGTGCTGCGTTGCTCACTATCCGGAACCCGCGGCGCCGGACCCCTTGACCGCAGGTCGCTGACCCCGTCCCATACATGCGCCGCGTCCAGCCATGCCCCGACGTTCGGGGCCGCCCCACCTTTGCTGAGCATCTGCCATGCGCTCTTGATCTCCCCTGGGCCTCCCGCAGCGATCCAACGGCCAAGCTTCTCGCAGTCGGCCAGGCTCGGCGGGGGCTTTGCCTGCCGAAGGCTGTACCAGTTCTGCACCCAGAGCACGGCCCGGTTGTCGTCGAGCCAGAGCGGTTGAGACTTGCCGTAGTTGCGCTGAAGGCCCAACCCTTGGGGTCCTCCCGCACCACGCTCGATCGCATTCCAGGCGGCTGCCGCATTATCGTCCAGCTCCCTGGTAGGGGGCAGTGGCACGGGTTGCGGGTCCGGCTCCAGGGATTGCGTGCGCGCAGGTGTGAGAGAATTAATAGGGGAGGGGAGGGGAGGGGAGGGGGAAGGCGCACGTGCTATGTCACGTGCTGCGTCACATGCCTTAGCACGTGCCTTCTCCCTGGCCTCTTTCTGCCGCTGTGCATGAGCATCCCGCTTGGCCTTCACCTTTGCTGCGGGCTCGTTCCAATCCAAAAAATCATGGAGCGCCCAGCCGTCATCAGCTGTGTCCCAAAGGCGCGATGCTACCAGCTCGGCTACAAGCTCGCGCACGTCCAGGCCTTCGGGCAGCATGCCCGCCAAGATGCGGAGCTCGCTTGTCAACACGACCCCATCCGTGCCGCGGCGGTTGCACCAGCACATGGCGCAGACGTGAAGTCGGAAGGCGTGGCTGCTCAGCGGCAACACCTTGGGATGATCTGCGAAACCATCGTCGACACTGGCCCAGCTCATCGGTCCCCCATCCCAGGCTCAGCCCACGCCCCGCCGATCATTGGACGCGCTCAAACTCGATGACCCAGACCCAGGGGTTTGCGTCCCAGGAGTCGGAGCCGTTGATCTGCTCCCACAGCAAGCGGTACGCGTCGCGGTACTCGCGCGCGCTGGCGGCCAGCACGTCGGCGCCGCAGTAAACGCCCGTCATGCTCATAGGCG
>CALFML010000417.1 GCA_937879845.1 uncultured Myxococcales bacterium | reverse complement strand
AGTCGGCGATTCTCGGCGTGCATGCAACCAAGGACCGTCCGGTGGTAGAGAACGGTCAGATCGTGATCCGGCCGATGAACTACCTGGCGATGAGCTATGACCATCGCATCATCGACGGCCGCGAAGCGGTGCTGTCGCTGGTGGCGATGAAAGAGGCGCTCGAGGATCCGGCGCTGCTTCGCCGGTTCAAATGACGGCTTACCGCGCGACGGCTCGATGCGGGCCTGGATCCAGCGCTTTTCGCCGATATCCGTGATGTACATGTACTCGGCGCCAATGGAGCCGCAGTAGGTCTGACGGACCGCATCGAGAATCTCGCGCAAAGTCGCACGATCGCTCGGCAGACCATGAAAGGAGCCGGTGTTGAACGTTTCGTTCAGATCGGCTTCGGTGAAACCGTAATGCGAAAGCTCCAGTTCGTGGATCTCGGGACGCTCCGTGCGCTTGAGCGGATCAAGCTGCGCCCAACGGGTACCCAGGAAACGGTGGGCATTGATCAACTGAAGCGCGCTGACTTGCTTTTGATTACCGTCGGCGGCAACCACAGTCCGAACCGGGCCGCGCTTTGCCATCTCGGCAAAGGCAGTGATGATCGGATAGTGCGCGACATCGCGGCCGTTGCCCGGCGTGTTCTGCAGAGAATCGAAATAGCTCTGCCACTCTTCAGATACGGAATCCGGATTATCGAGATAGTTCTCGTAAAGTTCTTCGATGAACGGCGCATTGCTGCCGAACAGTTGAGAGCTTTGAAAAAGCTTATTCATCATGGGCGACCACCTGGCTTGAGTCTTGTCTTTTTTGAATGGGCTGGCGTGCGGTGGGGAGAAATCCCTGATCGTTTGATGCTGCCGAATAAACGAAGCGGGATGGTTCGACGACTCGACCATCCCGCATCCGCTTTTCTTCTTCCCCCTCCCCCTCCCCAACTTGTAACGGCAGCCCAGGCGCCGCCCAAGATACTTCTACGCCAGCCCGCCTGCAGGGCTTGCTCGGCTGCCCGCGCGAGGGCATAGTACGCGCTGTTCACCGCCGAGGAGACAATGTCGGCCTCTTTACCCAACCTGACCGCCGGTGCTGGCGCCGTGGCTGCCGAGCCAGGCCGCTCGACCGCGGCTACGGCCGGAGACTGGCTCGCCGGCCTGCAAGCGGCGGGTCTGTCACCGGCCGAGCTCACCGAGCTCTTGGCCATTGGTGAGCGCCTGCTCGGTGTCAGCGGGGCGGTCGCCGAGTCGATCTCGCCGCGGCTGCGGGGGGCGCTGGCCGCCTACTTCAAGGGGCGGCAGCAAGCCTGCAGCCTGCTCCTGACGCACATCCCGGACTGCCAGACGCCGGTGCAGCAGCTGCTCACCGCGACCCTGCAGGTCTACAGGGCCTGCTACGAGGTCGAGCACGATCCCCAGGCGCCGGTGCACCGGATGCAGGAGCTGACCGCCGCGCTGAAGCCGGTGCAGGAGGCTGCGGACCTGGAGGCGCGGGCCGTGCGTGGCTGCGCCGGGCTGGCGCTCAGTGAGGTGCTCTTGCGCATCGGAGACGTGGGCGCGGCGCGCAACCAGCTGGAGCTGGTGGCCGATGAGCCCGAGATGCCGCCCGGGGTGGCCATCATCGCCCACATGCTGCTCGGCGGCCTGGAGCAGGCAGTGGGGCGCACCGACCTGGCCCTGGGGCACCTGCAGGTCGCGCTCCACCGCGCCGCCGGGCTGGCCGATGAAGAGAGCCTGCTGCGCCTGCTCCTGGTCGGCGTGCTCCTGGCCGACAACCGGCGCTACGCGCTGGCGATGCTCGATGATGTGCAGG
>CALFML010000416.1 GCA_937879845.1 uncultured Myxococcales bacterium | reverse complement strand
CTCTTGCTAGAATCTGGGCATGCCCGCGCCACAGCTGCATCTGACGTTTGGCGATCTTGTTCAGCACAACCCGCTCTGCCCGGCCGCGCTGCGCAAGGCGTGTGCGGCGGAGCCGATCTATGCACGCTTCGGCTCGATCTTCCACGACCTGCCGTACTACTACGCGCCGATGGTCTTCGAGGCGGTGCGCTACGGACTCGGGGCCCCGGCGCTGGATGAGCCGTGGGGGTACCGCCTGCACTCGGTGCAGCCGGATCGGCTGGTGGCCTCGTACATCCGCGCCGCGCGCACCGTGCCGGGACTGACCGACGCCGAGCGGCTGGCGCTCGTCGGCGGACTGTTATCGCACTGCGCGATCGATCTGGCGATGCACCCGCTGGTCAATTACTGCGCTCGCCGCGATGTCGAGCGCCACGGCGGTCATGAGAGCACCCACCACCGTCTTACCGAAAAGTACCAAGCGCTGTTCATCCACCTGTGGCGCCTGGGCGATGACGCCATCGGTACGCCGTCGTTCGCCGAGCGCTGCCGCATCACCAAGCGCGGCACCTCGCTGACCACGCGCGTCGAGCCGGCGCTTTTGGCGCTCATGACCTCCGCCTTCAAAGAAGCGTACGGTACGGCGCCGGCGGAGCTGCAGTTCTCCAAGTGGGTGCGCAACTTCCGCCAGTTCGGGATCCTGCTGAGCACGCCGATCGTCGCCAAGAACAGCCAGCGCACGCGCACCGAGGCGATGCGCGAGCGCTATTTCGTAAACGAGGTCTTCGACTGTCGCGACTTCTTCGCCGCGGCGGAGCGGCGGATGGCCAAGCTGGGCTTTTTGGGCTACGAGTACTTCGTCAACGGCGATTTCTCCCCCGCGGCCGAAGCGGCGTTCCGGGCCGCCGCCGGCATCGACGATCTGGCCGAGCCGGTGCCGGTCGACATCCCGACGATTCCCCACCTTTTGCCGGTGCGCGGCAAGGTCAAGCTGCCGCGGGTGAAAAAGCCCGCCAAGGTGCGCTTCAAGCTGCCGCGCATGCCCATCCGCAAGAAGCGGAAGACGCCCGCCACCACGATCGCGGTGTAGGCCGCAGCGCAGCGGGGAGCGCAGCTGGCCGGCAGCTCGATGCTTCAGCTCTGTTCGCTCAGCCAGCGGCTGAGATAGCTTTGGTAAATAGGGTTATGCAGCTCGATGAAGCGCCCGGACTCCGACGGGATGACCAGGCCGGTGTCGAGCAGGTAGGACTGCACCTCGTTGGCGCGGCAGAGGGCGAGCTCTTCGCCGGCGAGGAGCCGCAGCACCAGCTCTTGCGCATCGCGGCGCCCGAGCAAAAGATCGCCGACCGAGAGCAGGTGCACGCAGTCTTCTTCTAGGAGCTGCGCGGCGACGGCGCGCACCGTGGCGACCGAAGGGGCGGCGGGGCGGCTCGGCTTCTCCGCCGCGCTCGCTTCACTGTCCAGGCGCGGACAGCCGAGCTGCTCATCGATCTCATAGCAGATGCGCGACACGAGCCAGGGCTGGCCGCGGGTCTTGTCCCACAGCGCCTCGCGCGCCTCGCGCCGCCAGGGGACGCCGCTCGCGGCGGTGTACTGCTCCAGCAGCGACTCGACCTCGGTGGGCGACAGCGAGGGGAGGGCGAGCGGCAGGGCGACGTTCCACAGCGAGCCGCTGCCGCGCGACTCATCGCCGGTGGGCCGCAGCTCATCGCGCAGATCGCGCACGTGCGTCTTGCCGCACAAGGTGAGCGAGTGGACAAACGGCCGGCTGTCGTCCATGAGCAAAAGCGCGCTGCGGAAGCTGCGCAGCATCGACAGCACCAGCTTGCGCGGCGGCGCATCGTACTCATCCAAGATGAGCACCAGCGGCCGCCCGAGCTTCTGCTGCGCGTCACCGAGCCAGGCGCAGAACGACAGCGACTGCGGCTCGGTGGGCGTCCACTTGGGCAAGGCCGGCAGCGGGTAGGCCTTGTGCAGGGTCGCTTCGATGTGGCGGTAAAGGCCGGTGAGCGTCTGATCCTCGGCGACCTGCATCGCGCACAGGGCGACCGCCAGATTCTTTTGCCGCAGGACCTGGGCGAGCTCACGCAAGAGCGTGGTCTTGCCGCACTGACGGGCGCGGACCAGGAGCAGCGACTCGCCGCGGCTTAACGCCTGCACCGGCCGCTTGAGCCGCGACGACAGATCCACCATGAAATCGCGTCCCGGTACGCACGGACCGGTGATGTTGAAGCGCCGAGCCATCCCCATTGTCTGATCCTCCGCCACCGCCCGGTGCGGACGCAATGATTTGTTCGTAGGAACCAAGCGTTAGGCCCCGATGAGGCGGGGAGGAAATGAGGCGGGGAAGCAGGCGCTCAGGCGAAATAGGAAACGCGCGGTATCCCAAACAGGGATCCGCGCGAGTCGGAGGAAGCTGGAAAGCTCGAGGCTGAAGCCGCGTCGAGCTTGGTCCCCGGAAGGGACTAGCGCTTGCTGAACTGGAAGCGGGCGCGGGCGCCGCGCTGACCGTACTTCTTGCGCTCTTTGCAGCGCGGGTCGCGGGTCACGTACCCTGCCGCCTTGAGGCCCGAGCGGAGCGCCGGGTTCACCTTCATGAGCGCGCGGGTGATGCCGAGCTTAATCGCATCGGCCTGGCCCGACAGTCCGCCGCCAAACACGTTGGCGTAGACATCGAAGTTGGCGGTCTGCGCCGTCAGCTCCAGCGGCTGGCGCAGGATCATCTTCGAGGTCGCGCGCCCGAAGTAGTTGTCGATGTCGCGGTGGTTGATCGTCACCTTGCCCGAGCCGGGCATCATCCACACACGCGCCACGGCCTCTTT
>CALFML010000415.1 GCA_937879845.1 uncultured Myxococcales bacterium | reverse complement strand
GGCAAAGATTGCCTGCGCGCAATTCTTGCCTGAAAGTCGCGGCGGCCGGGCGCGCAAGATTTGCCCGCAGGGCAGGCGCCAAGCGCACAGGATCGTCGAGAAATCCCTCCGCGCGGAAAACGGCGGGGCCGTTTTACGGCTGGCATCGCGTTTGCCTTATGAAAGCGCCAAGGAGGAACAATCGTGCAAGATTCCACTTTCAAAAACCGCGCGGCGCTAAAGCTAAATGGGATAACCGGCATCGTAGGGAAGCTGGGCGGGGGCGGCGCCCTCTTGGCGGCGGCGCTCACGCTCGGCGGCTGCGGCGCGGCCGGCGAACCGGACCCCGGCGACATCGCGCAGGAGCCGTCGGCGCTGTGTACGACCTGCGCCCCGACTGCGGTGACGCCGCCGACGCCGACCGCGTGGACCACGGTGCCGACCAATGGCGAAGTCGGCAACGGCGCTTCGCTGACCTCTGCCGCGAGCCCGACCGGCTCCTTCGTCGGCGGCTTCCAGGGACTCATCGGCCTGCCCAATCAGGTGGTCTCGATCGAGCAGACAAACCCCCCGACCAACACCGACGTTTGCAGCCGCACCGGCATCAGCGCGACCGTCTATGCGCACAGCAAGTCGCTCGGCTACTGGTACAAGTTCGGCACCATGGGCCGGGGCGGATCCTGGGTGCCGGCCTCCGGATTCATCGGCGCGCACTGCGACACCACGACCGGCTTGGCGGTCAAGAGCAGCGACATCGATCAGCTCATCGTGGACGGCTACAGCACCTTCTGCTGGTACGGCACCTGCTATTACCGCCAGGTCACCCAGAGCGTCTACTGGTACTTCTAAACCGCCCCGCGCCTCGTCCCGCTCCGCGCCGAGTCCATGCGCGACAAATACGGCGCTCGGCCGCGGCGGGGAATCTTCGCGCTGCCCCCAAGAGCCCTGTCATGCCAGGTTCGGATTGCGCGCTGCTGCGTCGGAATGAAGCCGATATGATCGGCAGCGGTGCCGGCGGCCTGGAACTCGGCTATGCTGACGGCGATGCGCGTGCTCATTCCGGTTCCCGATCGCGACTTCGATACAACCGAGGTCGCCGTCCCCTGGCGGCTGCTCACTCAAGCAGGCCATGAGGTGGTGTTTGCCACGGAGAACGGCGGCGCCGCGCCGGCCTGCGATCCGCGGCTCCTCTCCGGCGTGCTGTTCGGCCAGCTGGGCGCGGATCCGGAGCCCAAGGAGTTCTATGCCGAGCTGACCCGCGCCGCGGAGTTCCGCTCACCGGTCAGTTGGCGGGAGCTGGCGATGGCGCAGTTTGATGGACTGATCCTGCCCGGTGGACACGCTCCGGGAATGCGGCAGTACCTGGCCAGCGCGGAGCTGCAGCGCCGGGTCGCGGAGTTTTGGGCGCTCGGCCGGCCCGTCGGGGCGATCTGCCACGGCGTGGTGGTGCTGGCGCGGACTTGCGATCCGCGGACCGGCCGCAGCGTCCTTTATGACAAGCGCACCACCTGCTTGCCAAAGTATATGGAGTGGGCCGCTTACGCGCTCACGTTCTGGAAGCTCGGCCGCTACTACCGGACCTATCCGACCTACGTGGAGGACGAGGTGCGGGCGGCTCTGGCGCGGCCGTCCCAGTTTCAGCGCGGGCCGTACAACCTCACCCGGCGCGGCACCCGCGCTGACGACCGCCCGGCTTTCGTAGTCGAGGACGGAAACTACGTGTCCGCCCGCTGGCCCGGCGATGCGTATCTGTTCGGCCGGCGCTTTCTGGCGCAGCTCACCGCGCCGCGCTAACCCCGCCGCGCGCTGGCCGCGAAGCTAGAACTCCAGCCGGATGTCATCGCCGAGACAGCAGTTTGAGAGCAGCAGCTGCTCGGTGAACTGCAGCTTGGCGAACGCCCGCTCCGCCAGGGCACGGTCTTGGACATGACAGGCCGCGACGCCGATGAGCAGCCAGGCGTACTGCGGCGCGGCATCCACCTGCGGCACCGCGAGCGAGATGGCCTGCCGGTAGTTCTGCTGGCGCAGCTGCGCCCAGGTCCCAGCCAAGGCGCTGGGCGAGCCTGACTCCAAGGCTTTGAGCTTCTGCTGGCAGGTCTTGGGCTGCGCCGCCAGGCGGTCGGCTTCGCGCTGCGCGGCGAGCCGCTGGGCCTCACGCTCCGTCGCCAGCCGGTCGGCCTCACGCTCCGCCACCAGGCGGTCGGCGGCGCGCGCTGCGGTAACGATCTTTTGTTCCCGGCAGGTGGCGGTGATATCCAGGCTGCTGGCGTGGCTCACGTGGCGATGCGCATCGCCGATCGTCCGCCAATCGCTCAGCCGGCAGGCGGCCTTGCCGATGAGCAGCCAGGCTTTCTCGAGATCCGCTGCCGCTCCGACCTTGGCCAGGGCGATGGCTCCCTGGTAGTTGCCCTTTTCATACTCGACAGCTGCCGCGGCCAGCGCTTCGCTCGGGGTGGCGGGCATGACGATCGGCGGCGGTTCCGCCAGCGGCGGCGCGGACTTCTCTATCTCAAACGACGGCGGCTCTATGGCAGGCGGGGCCTCCGGGCGCGGCGGCGGCGCGGATTTGTCTCCAGCGGCCGCCGGTCGATTGTCCGCCAGCGGGGGCTCCGGACGCGGCGGCGAAAGGGGAACGAAGAAGAAATCGCCCTGAAGGGAAGAGGTCTCCCACGGCGTCTGCTGACCCCCGGAATCGGCGCGTACATGCACGCGGACTTCCTTGAAGACCTGCTCGATAGGAGTCGCAGGGCGGACGATGGTTTTGAGAAGATGGGACGTGTACAGGCCATTGCGCCCATCGAGCCCGTCGCTGGCTACGGCGTTGGGGCCGGTCGCGTAGGCAATGATCGTTCCGCTCGGCGCATTCATCGGCGCCAGACCTCCGGCCCCGGCATAAGCGCGGGAATTCACAAAGGGGTTATTGCGGCACGCATCGAGGATCACGATGTTGGTCCTGCCATCGGCCGCGCGCATCTTCTCTAGAACCAGATCCGCACTCAGCGACTGGAAGCGGATCTCGTCCTCTCTGCGGATGTGCGCATCGACGGGCACCAGGTAGTTGAGGCCGCCCACCTGGACCCCATGACCGGCGTAGTAGAAAAGACCCACGGCGGCGGTCTGCAGCTGGTCGCCAAAGGTGCGTACCGCTTCCTCCATCTGCTGCAGATTGAGATCCTTGCGGAGCAAGACCTGGAAGCCGAGCTGCCGGAGCGTCCGCGCCATGTCGTCCGCATCGTTTAGCGCGTTGTGAAGGGGCAGGCGATAGCCGCCGTTTCCGATCACCAGCGCCAGCCTGCCGCTGACTTGCGGTGCCGCCGTGCTGCGGATGGGAATCAGGGCCCGCCGGGGAGCGCCTTTGCCGGGGGCTGCGGCCGCCCAAGAAGCAAGAACCCAAGAGGCAAAAAACAGAGCGCCCACGGCCCAGCATGTCCGCCGATGCAAGCCCCTTGGCATCTTGGGCCCGATCGTACTTGGCGGCAGAAAAATTTTGAAGGGTCAATCGCGGCCGGGACAGCCTCTAGTTGCCGCTGCGCTTGGCGGTATTGTAGGCTCCCTGCGGTGGAGCGTCATGCGGACTTGCTGGATCGACTCGCCGGGCTGCTCGAACACGAGCGCCGAGCCGAGGCCGAGCGCTTCGCCGCGCTGCAGCGCGAGCTGACGCTTACCGAGCGCGCGGCCCGCGGCCATGCTTTTACGGATCTGGTCCTTGCCGACGATAGCTTTGGCCTGGGAGGACGGGTGCTGCTGCATCTCCAGAGAGAGGGCGGCGGCCGCATCGAAGGTCGTATTGACAGCGGCGATGTGGTCACCCTGCGGCCCCGGCGGGCCGAGCTCGGAGAGATCCCGACCGCGGTCGTGGCCCGCCGCAGTGCGAGCGAGATTGTGCTGGCGCTGGAGGAGCCGCCGCCGCCGTTTGTGCGCAGCGGCCGGCTCGTCATCGAGCTGCAGGCAAATGAGGTGACCTACAGCCGCGCCCGCGCCGCGCTCATGGCGGTGAAAGAGCTGACGCAGGGGAGCGGTGCGGAGCGCAAGCGGGTGGAAGTCCTGCTCGGCCGGGCGCCGCCGCGCTGCGCCCGCGCCGCGCCGGAGCTGGACGACGCCGCACACCTTAACACCGAGCAGCGAGCCGCGGTGCTGCGGGCCCTTGCGGCGCAGGATTTCTATCTGGTTCACGGCCCGCCGGGCACCGGCAAGAGCACCGTGCTGGCCGAGATCGCAAAGCGGGCCGCGGCCGGCGGGGAGCGCGTGCTCATCTCCGCCGCCAGCAACGCCGCCGTCGATCACCTGCTGGAGCTGTGCGCCGGCCGCGGGCTGCGCGTGGTCCGGGTCGGCCATCCGGCGCGCGTCGCCGAGCGGCTTTCCCGCTACACCCTTTCTGAGCAGGCGGCGGCTCACCCGGATCGACAGCTTGCCGCTGAGCTCTTTGCCGAGGCCTTGGCGCTGCGCGGCTACGCCCGCCGCCAGCGCAGCCAGGGCCGCAGCGCCGCGCGCTTTACGCAAGCGCGCACGGCCCATACCGATGCGCGTGCGCTGATCGCGGAAGCCCGCGCGCTGGAGCGCAGTGCGATTAGCGCGGTTCTGGCGGGAGCGCAGGTCGTCTGCGCCACGCTGGCCAGCCTGCCGGGCGGCGAGCTGGCCCACGCGCGTTTCGACCTGGCGCTGATTGACGAAGCGACGCAAGCCACCGAGCCGCTGTCCCTGCTCGCCTTCCTGCGCGCCCGAAGGCTCATCCTGGCCGGAGATCACCGCCAGCTGCCGCCGACGATCTTGTCTCCGGCGGCGCACAGCGGCGGGCTCTCACTCAGCCTGTTCGAGCGGCTCTTGCGTGATCACGGCGAGGGACCCGAGGTCAAGCAGCTGCTCTGCGAGCAGCATCGCATGCATAAGACCATCATGGCGTTCCCGTCCGCCCAGATGTACGACGGCGCCTTGCGCGCCCACCCCCACGCGGCCGAGCGCACGCTGGGCGAGCTGCTCAAAGACCCCGCGGTGGAGGCGCCGCCGCTCTTGTTCATCGACACGGCGGGCAAGGGCTGGGAAGAGGAGCTCGCCCCCGGCACCGAAAGTTTCCACAATCCGGGCGAGGCGGAGCTCCTCATCGGCCGGCTGCAGGCGTTGCTGGCTGCTGGGTTGGCGCCGCGCGATGTGGCGGTGATCGCCCCTTATAGCGCGCAGGTGGCGCGGCTCCGCGACCGCGCCGCGGCGCGGCTGGGCGCCGCCGTATATGCCGACCTGGAGATCGACTCCGTGGATGCCTTCCAGGGTCGCGAGAAAGAGGCGGTGCTGCTGAGCCTCACGCGCTCAAGCAGCAGCGGGCAGCTCGGCTTTCTCACCGACCTGCGGCGCATCAACGTCGCCATCACCCGCGCCCGCCGGCATCTGCTGATCATCGGCGACTCGGCGACGCTGGGAGCCAATCCTTTCTATGAGCGGCTGCTGACCTACGTGCAGACCCATGGGGTGTATCGCTCCGTCTGGGAGCTCGATGATGGGGATTGCTGAAGTCCTGGTTTGAAGATCCCTGCCCGCGCCGGACGGCCGGGTCTGCCAACGGGGGCCTTGACGCGCCGCCGCCCGATGACGACTATCCTCGGGTGATTGCACGAAACCGGCTTGCCGCCGTCCCAGAACCGAGTCTCGCGATGACGCCTGCGATTGCGCGGGGCGTTGCCGACTCCATCGCTTATCTCGACTCGGAGGTCGCGCTGCGCAGCATCGCGGTCGACCCGTACTGGCCCAAGTGGGACTCGCCGTGGTGGCATATGCTGGTGCTGTACGAGCTCGGCGAAGCGAAGCGGATTCCGGAGCGTACGGCGGCCGCGATGGTCGCGCGGCTCGACGCGCTGCCGCTGCATATTTTTCCCATCCACCCGGGCGAGGCGCCGCCGGGAACCGACCTGCACCGCGACCTCGCGTGCCACTGCGCGCTCGGCTGCATGGCGCAGGTGCTCACGGCGTGCGGCATCGACGTGGCGCGGGCGCTGCCCTGGGTGCAGCCGTGGTTTGTGCGCTATCAGATGGCCGACGGCGGCCTCAACTGCGATGAGCAGGCGTACCTGCAGCGCGAGGAGTGCCCGAGCTCGATGGTCGGCACCATTTCGCCGCTGGAGGCGATGCTCGGCCGGGCGCAGACGGAGGCCGAGCGCCGGTTCGTCGACCGGGCGGCGGACTTTCTCATCGCGCGGGCGCTTCTGCGCGGCTCGCCGACAGTGCACAATGCCAGCGAGCGCGAAGCGGCGGCGGCGTGGCTGCAGCCGTGCTTCCCGCGCTTTTACTTCTACGACGCACTGCGCGGCCTCACCGCGCTCATCCGCTGGGCGGAAACGAGCGGGGCGGCGCTGCCCTCCGCGGTGGTGGCGGGCGTAATCGAGCCGCTCCTTTCGCGCTACCCCGACGGCATCGTGCGCGTGGAGCGCAACGCCCACGCCGGCAAGAAGACGATCCTGCCGTCCCCCGATCGCGCCCCGTCGCCGCGCGCTCCCGCGTCGAGCTTCGCGCTGCTGGACGCCGTGAGCGAGATCGGCGCGCCGTCCGCCGCCCTGACGCGGCAGTGGACCGCGGCTCGCCACGGCCTGCTACGCCTGCTCGATGCCGAGCGCCTGCTCTGAGCGGCAGCGAACCGACCCAGGTACGGCGCGCCGGCGCAGCGGCTCATCGCGCCACCGCATCGGCGCCCGACCCGAACCGAAACATCCCCGAAATATCTCTGCCGATCTGATGCGAACCCCGCCGCCGCGGGCGATAGGCGGCTCGGGGTCTGCCTCCGCTTCTGAGCGCGGCGCCCGAAGAATCTGTCCTCTCCTTGCTCCGTCTGTCGGTATTGTAGAATCACTCCATGCCTCCGCTAGCCGACGCTCCTACCTGTGACCGTTTGATGCACGAGCTGCGGCGGTGTGCTGGCAGTGAGGATCTCTCCGGTGCGATGGCTGCGGCCAAGCGCTTGGCCGCTCTTCCCGGAGACGAAGTCCCCGCAGCCATGGTGCGCGAGCTTATAAGTCTGGACTCGGTCGATCTGCGCGGGGACGCGGGAGACGAGGCTGACGCGCTCTATCGCGAGCGTAAGGCGCTAGAGAGGGGGCTTGTCCTATGCGGACCACGCGCGGCTTCCATGCTGCAAACCCTTCTCACTAGCGCTGGAGCGGCATGCCCAGCGGCTCAGGTCGCGCTGCGCGTCCTGGCTGAGCTGGGCGATCCGGCCGCGCTTCCCATCGCCCGCAGCTGGCTGGCCAATACCGCGCCGGAGGCCCACCTGGGGCGGTTGGCAGCGATAGATGCGCTTGGGCAGCTGCGGCCTCCGGATGCTGCGGCTCTGTTGCGTGCTGCGCTTGGCCGGCCGGATACTGTGGCGGATAGCTGGACCAAGCGCCTGACCGCGCACGCGCTCGGGCGGCTGGGCGATGTTGCCGGGCTGGAGATGCTGCTCGATGATCCCGACTGGTTCGCCCGCCTTGGCGCTGCGGAGGCCTTGGCGGCGCTGCCAGCAGGGCAGGGGGAGACCGCGCGCGCGCGCGCCAGCCAAGATGAAGACCCGCGAGTTGCCAGCGCAGCACGGCCCAAGCGATAGGACCCGCACACAAGCTCGCACCAGAAGGCCAGGCAAGTGGCGCCCGATAGGTTGCACATGGGCACAGGCTTTGCTTTGCTTTTATGATTGCAAAGGGGCGCTGGGCCAATTGCGCTCGTAGTCGGAAGCAGGTTTCCTGGCGCCGGCCGCTGATGGGGAAGGGGTATGGAGTGAATATGGAGGGGAAAGATCGAGCCTGACCCGACGATTGCAAATACACAGCCGAATTCACGAATATATGAGGAAGATATTATGGCCAAATGTGCGCATCATCCGATAGAGGATGCAGATAGAACGTGCTGGAAGTGTGACAAGGGAATCTGCGAGTCGTGCTTCCGGGCCAGCAGGCGCAGCCTGTGCGCAGACTGCGCGCGGAGCCGCCGGCGCGGACGGTTCGTCAATATTGCTGCGCTGACTGTTCTGGGGGCAGGTCTTGCCGCGGGGGCAGCCTGGCGGCTTGCCAGCGAAGCGAAGAACGCGCGCTATGGGGAGCACGCCGCCCGCATCCTCGCGCTCCAAGATCAGCTCCAGAAAGAGCCTTGCGACGCAGCGGCAGCGATCGAAGTTGCTGAGCTTCTTATTGATGCCGGCGTGAGCCGTGAAGTGTTGCCCATGGCCACCGCCTACAGGGTTCGCTGCGGACGGCAAGAGCAGCTGCTGTGGAAGGAGTACGGCGCCGCGAAGCGGACCGGCAACTGGGAGAAGGCGATTGCCGTTACGACGGACCTTATCGAACACAATCCGGCCGACAAAGACTATTGGTGGTGGCGCGGCATCGTCTATGAGCAGCGGGAAGAGCTCGACAAGGCGCTCGCGGACTACAAGCAGACCCTGGCGATCCGACCGGATATTTCATCGATTCCTTTCAACGTCGCCGATGTCTATGAACGCCTGAAGCGTCCCTGCGATGCGGCGCTGGCCATCGAGCAGTTCATCTACTGGCACCCGCAGAGCCAGGGAGAAACGGGCCTTGAGCTGCGCCTGCAGCGGCTCTACCGCGAAGGTCGTTGTGAGGAAGCGGCGCGCGGCGCAGCCGAGCTCCACTTCGCTCCGGGGAGCCACGCCATCTTCGCCAGCGCGATGGTAAACGGCAAGCGCGGACGGTTCATTGTCGATACCGGGGCCAGCCTAGTCACGATCAGCAGAGAGTTCGCCGAGAAGGCCCGGGTCGCAGCTCCCGCAGGTCCCTCGATCCGGGTCAGCACGGCCAACGGTGCCGCTCTGGCGCGTCTCACCCGGCTCGACTCGCTCGCGCTCCAAGGCGCTATCGCAGACGGTGTGGAGGCGGCGGTGATCGATGGTCTGCCCGACGACATCGACGGACTGCTCGGGCTTTCGTTCCTGGCCCGATTCGATTTCCACCTGGATGCGGAGGAAGGCCGCCTGGAACTCGCCGCCAAGCACCGTTAGTCGATCGGCACGTAGATGCCCGGGCCGTTCTGCATCGCGCGCGGCAGATCAAGGAAGGCCAGGTTTGAGTACAGGGTGGAGCTGAAGGAGTCGTAGTGAAGCACGATGTCCACGGAGGTCCAGGGGGCAATGCCGGAGGTATTTATGTCATAGGTTCCGCTGCTGGAAAAGCCGCCCTTGCGGACAAGCTGCCCATCTGAATCGCGGGTGAGGGTGTACCAGTGCCCGTCGGCTGTGAACTCAGTGGGCTCTTTGAAGTTGGCCGGCTCGCCGGAGCAGTAGCCCCACTTGCCGGTGAGCGCCGTCTTGACTTCATCGACTGTGGCGAACGTCTTGATCGGGCCATTGGTGCCGCTGCAGTCGTAGTCCATGCTCGGCTTCATGCTCGGCTCCATGGCCTCGACGCCGGGGGTCGCTTTCGCGGGCAGCTCTGGGATGAGTCCGCAAGCAGCGGTCCAGGGGGTGGTGGCCAGGATCAGCAAGGCGTGCTTCAGCGTCGATGAGAGAAACGTCTGCTTGTTCACGGATGGCTCCTTGTATTGACAGGCGCAATTTCGCAAACCGACCGCGTAATAAGTGGCCTCATTCGCTGTCGGTCTGCGGAGTTGAAGCAACCAGCGGAGTTGAGACGACGCAGGCGTGTTTGCAAACGCGGTGCCGCGCGGCAACGCGAGCCGTCGGCCAAACCAAGTTGCGGTAAACCGGCGTAAGATCTCGACTTCGGATCAAGGCATACCTGTGCGCCTACCCGGTGGCACTGGCCGAAATAGTCCAACCCATAGCATCCTGGTCACAAACAGCCAGGGCTGACGGCGCGCCTCAGGGCGGGAACAGGGGCGGCTGGTCCGCGTGCATGATCGCCAGGCGGGCCGGGCGATCGCCGCGCTCGGCGCAGCTCGATCGGTTCATAAGCGGCTCTTGCGGCGAATTCCTATTTCGTGAGCTGTGCTCTTTTATTTCAGCAGCAAGGCGCCGCAAAACAGACCTGCCAGTCTGTGGACTTTTTACGGCCGGAGTCGCCGCGCCGCACTTTCTGTAGCGATAGATTGTTCTTAGTAGGACGCCGAGATCTAGTCTGCTCCAGGCGGCACGGAGCGGCGGAGCCAAGCCGGTAGCCGCTGCGCAATTTTTTCAGGTGAACTACCGATGCGCGCAAATCTAGCGCCATCTTCCGCGCTCCCGTTGCTCGGTCTTGCGTACCGCTTGGCCCAAGTCAGCACAGTCTGGCTTAAGGAATATCGTTCTGGGCGACGGCAGTGCCGATAAGGACGGCGGAGGCGGCGGATTGCGGCACGGTGCATGCTTATCCCTGTCGGCATGAAAGCATCTTCGACCATGTCGCGACAAGTCACCATTGTCAGTCCCTCCTTCCCGCTGAACAAGGCGTGGCAGCTGATGCGCGAGCAGCAGATACGCCACCTCCCGGTGGTCCAGGCTCGCCGGCTTGTAGGAATCCTTTCTGATCGGGATGTGATACTCCGGGCGCAGCGCGGCGCGGACGGCGCGCTCTTGGTGCCGGCCGATCCCGTGGAGACGGCGATGACGCCGGCGCCGATTACGTGCACGGCCGACACCAGCGTCTGCTGGCTCGCCCAGACCATGGTCACGCGCCATATCGACGCGGTGCCGGTGCTCGATGCAAACGGTGAGCTCATCGGTCTGGTGACGTCGGTCGATCTGATGACCCTGCTCATCGACTATGAAGAAGGGGCGAGCTTCCCCTTCGAATTCCGCCTGCAGCAGGGCGAGATCTTGATCGCCACGGCGTAAACACCAAACGCTCCGCGCCGCGAGACTGCGCAGGCTGCCGGAGCCTAGATAATACTTCACCAAGAAGGAGACTCCTATGTTGACTCCATACCGGATCGTAGTGGCAATCGATTTCTCCGAGTGCGCGCATCACGCCTTTCTTGAGGCCATCGCGGTCGCCAAGCAGCACACCGCTCCCGAGCTGCATGTCGTCGCCGTGATAGACAAGGAAGCCAGTGAGCTCGTCCCGGTCGCCGACCGCCATGTCTCCCTGATTCAAATCTCGGATCACATGCGTGAGCGGCTCGGCGTCGAAGCAAAGCGCGTCTTGAAGGGGTGCGATGCGCAGGTCCTGCGCTCGATTGCCCACGTGCGGGTCGGCGCGGTCGCCGCGGAGATATGCAACCTGGCCACGGAGATTCGCGCCGATCTGATCGTCGTCGGGACACACGGACGGCGCGGCATGCAGCGGCTCTTGCTCGGCTCCGTTGCCGAAAAGACGGTGCGCCTGGCGCCCTGTCCCGTGCTGGTGGTACGCCCCAAGGACTTCCGCGCCATGGACGGACTGCCGCAGATCGAAGCCACCTGCCCCGGATGCCTCAAGGTCCGCGAGGAGACAGGTGGGGCGACGTGGTGGTGCGAAGGCCACATCAAGACCCCGGCCTCGCCGCACGAGTACTCTCACAGCTACCGGCTGGATGAGCCGCCGGCCGTGTCGCCCTACCGCAGCTGAGGATCGGGACGCCTGCCGTGCCGCTCCACCGTCCAAGCGCTTGGCTCGATGCGCGCAATAATTGCGCCTTTCCCTGGGCGGAGGGAAAATATTGCGCGCAGCCAGCCGCCTCCTTATATGCCGAAGCGCAGGCTCGCCGCTTCGGCCAGCGCCGCGCGGTGGGCCGGATGAGCGATGTCGATAAGGGCCCGCGCCCGCTGGCGCAGGTTCTTGCCGTACAGGCTGGCGACGCCGAATTCCGTGACGACGTAGTGGACGTGCGCCCGCGTGGTGGTCACGCCCGCGCCGGCGTGCAGCAGCGGCACGATGCGCGACTCCCCTTTGCTGCTGGTCGAGGGCAGGGCGATGATCGGCTTGCCCCCTTCGGACAGCGCGGCGCCGCGGATGAAGTCCATCTGGCCGCCGACCCCGGAGTACTGGCGGCTGCCGATGGAGTCGGCGCACACCTGGCCGGTCAGGTCCACCTCGATGGCGCTGTTGATGGC
>CALFML010000414.1 GCA_937879845.1 uncultured Myxococcales bacterium | reverse complement strand
AGTTCAGACGTGTGCTCTTCCGATCTGTTGAGCAGCGCCAGCCGATGCCAGCCCCGCCGCACCGCCAGCAGCAGGAAGCCCAGGTCGAGCATCAGGATGTACGCAAACAGCCCGTAGGGCCGGTCCTGGCCCGTCGATAAGGCCAGCGGCGTGGCAAAGCCGCCGAGCATGCCGAGCACCGCGATGTACATGTTCTCGTAGCGCAGCGCCAAAAGGGCCGCCGTCACCGTGGTGAGCCCCATGAGCGCGAACGTCGGCAGCAGGCCCACGAGGCTGTACAGGTTGTGCGCCGCGAACAGGGCGGCGTAGAGGATGGCGATGCCGCCGCCGCAGATGGCGTTGGCGGTCGTGGCGTAGCGCGGGCGCAGCAGGAACTCGGAGCCGCCCAGTGCCGTCAGCGCCAGCAGGATCAGAAACGCGATGCGCAGCGGCGGCTTGACCAGATCGTTTTCGATCGAGTACTTGGCAAACAGCGTGCCGGCGATGACCAGCGCCACGGCGCCGAGCCACGCCGCCCCGCGCACTCCCAGGAGCGTCTCCCAGTCAAACGCCGGGGCGAGCTTGGGCGGCGGTGCGCTCGCCTGCGCCAAGGGAACGTCGGCCGGCGGCGGCATCCCGTCTGCAGGGAGGC
This sequence comes from uncultured Myxococcales bacterium, assembly GCA_937879845.1. Lineage (GTDB taxonomy): Bacteria > Myxococcota_A > Polyangia > Palsa-1104 > JAEUJZ01 > CALFML01. The sequence goes on along the minus strand of CALFML010000414.1, from coordinate 11,264 downwards.
TCGCGGGCGGGGTCGTTGCCAGCGCCGCCGCGGCCGCCGCGGCCTGCTCGCCGGCTTCCGCCGCCGCGGCGCGTTCTCCACGACTGGAATCCACCGCCGGCGCGGGCGGCTGCTCCGCCGATTCGGCGGCGGCACTTGGCCAAGACTCTGCCGGAGCGGCGCCCAAGCCGACCGCGGCCGCGGCGGTCGCGGCGGCGTCAGCCAGCGCCGCGGCTTCTGCGTCCGCGTCCGATTCGGCAGCATGGATCGCCGGAGCCGCGTAAGGCGGCGGACTGGCGATGGGCGGCAAGTCCGGCCCCGCGACCGCCGCGATCGCGCGGTCGGGCTCGGCGGCCTCGTTCGCTGACGCAACGGACGGCGCCGAGTCTTCCGGCGGCGCGGAGCCCGCCGCGGGAAGCTGAAGCGGCGCGGCCGAGTCGATAAGCTGGGTGAGCCGGCCGCGGACCGCAACCTGCGCCTTCAAAAGCTCCAGCGACATGCCGCGCAGCCGCGCCACTTCCTGCTGCTGCTCCGTCAGGGTCTTGCTCAGATAGGCGATCTGATCAAGGTGCTGCGTCTCGATGCGTGAAAGGCGCTCGCGATCATCGACGCTGCGCTTAAAAAGAAGCACGACAAGGCCGATGAGCGGAATGAGCAGGAATTCCATTGGCCGGCCGGGTAACTATATCACGCGGTCTTTCCGTCGGCGTTCCGCCCGCCGCGGTCCCGGATCGGCCGCTGCCGGGCGGCTGTGTTAAATTGGTAAACAATGCCCTCCGGCTTTGCTCCGCTAGGCGCCCCGCCCTCCCGGATCTCATGATGATCGAGCGCATCAGCAGCTTCCGCATGGTGCGGACCGTCAGCGAAGGAGAAAAGAACGCCCTCCTGCACGCCGTCAGCGAAAAGAGCGGCGAGCGGGTGGCGGTGCGCCTATTCCGCGGCAGCTCGGCGACCGATGAGATGGAAAAGCGCAGCCAGCGCGCCGTGCGGGTCACGCAGCTGCTAGCGCACCAAGCGGTGGTGCGGATCATCCAGGCCGGGCGGCTGCCCGACGGCAGCGTGTATCAGATTCAAGAGCAGCTGGCGGGAGAGACGCTGGCCAACCGGCTGAGCGCGCGGCCGCGGCTGCAGCCGAGCGAGCTGCTGCGCCTGGGCCGCCAGGTAGCGACCGTGCTGGCGGCGGCGCACGCCCGCGGCGTGGTGCACCGCGCCCTGCGCCCGGAGTCGCTGCAGCTCGTGCCGGACCCTGAGGCGGTCGGCGGCGAGCGGGTCAAGATCACCGACTGGGGGCTGGCGCAGCTGCCCGCGGCGTCCGACAACGAGCTCGCGGAGCTGCCGCTCGTGCCGCTGGATGAGCCGACGTACTTGGCCCCGGAGCAGTGCCGAGCCGGCGCCGCCGCACCCGAGCTCGTCCCCGCGCCGGCCGCCTCCACCGAAGCCGCCGCCGTCGCCGATCGCATCGATGTCTACGCGCTCGGCGTGCTGCTGTTCCAGATGGCCACCGGCCAGGCGCCCTTTGGCGGACGCGCCGCGAGCGAGGTGATCGCCCTGCACATTGCCGCTCTGCCGCCCAAGCTTAGTGATAAAGGCGTGACCACGCCGCCGGAGCTGCCGTCGTTGGTCGCCGCCATGCTGATCAAGGACCCGACGGCGCGGCCGACGATGCAGGAGGTCGAGTCGCGGCTGCAGCAGCTCGCGGCCCAGCAGCAGCTGGCCAAGACGATGCTGCCGCCGGGCCGCGCCGCCAGCGCCCCGCTGCCGCCGATGCAGCCCAACGCCAACGTGACGGTGCAGATGCGCGTTGGCTCTGATGCCCCGCCGCGGCCGCGGCCGCGGCCGCGATGGCAGTGGGCCGCCGGACTGGCCGGCGGTCTGCTGGTCGTTGGAACCCTATGGGGACTCCACGGAAGACGCCCCGAGCCGACCCCTGCGCCGACTCCGCCCGCGGCCGCACCCGGCGAGTCCCCCGCTGTCAAGCCATCGGCAAAAGACGAACCCGCGGCGAGAAACCCGACCGCCAATCCGGCCGCCAATTCGGGCGCCGCCAGCTCAGGCGCTGCCGAGCCCGGCCTCGCCAATCCTCCCGCAAGCGAGCCGGCCGGCGCGCCGGACCGCCGCCCCGCGGCCGCAAGCCCGCCGCCTGAGGAGCCTGCCGCCGCCGCGCCGCCCTGGCCATCGGCCCAAGCGGCCGGGGATAGCGATGCGCCCCGGCCGGCGTCAGCACCGCTTGTCGCCGGCAGCGCGGCGGCGCTGGCCACCCTCGGCGCGCATCCGGGGGCGGTGCCGCCGGGCAGCGAGTCCGCCGCGGCCGCCGGGCCGGAGCCGCGATCGTCTGATCCTACGCCCGGTCCCGATTCTGCGGACCGCGCCCAGAGCCTCCTTTTGAGCGCCCAGAGCGCTTTTGACCGCGGCGACTACCCGCAGACCATCGCGCTGGCCAACCAAGCCAAGCCGCAGTTTCCGCTGCAAGCGGCAATGCTGCTCGGCAAGGCGGCCTGCACGCTCAGCGATCTCGCGCTCGTAGGCAGCTCCTACGCGAGCCTGCGCAAGAGCCCGGCGCAGCTCAACGTCGTTTTAGCCGAGTGCCGCAAGTACGGAATCGTCCTTGGGGCACGCGGCCAGTTCATCCATAAAGCTCACTAATACAAGGGAATCTCCCGTGTCACCGTCCGGCAAAGCCGGCTGGGTCTCCCCACGCCGCGCGCTTTCGCGTGAGGAAAATACTTCGGGGGCCGCTCGCTACGTTTTGCCACAGCCTGCTAGTCTGCTGGCCGCTGCATCGTTGCGCGAAAGAGCTGGTTGAGATCGAGCTGCTGCAGGGCGGCCCCGTCCAGCTTGGGAATGATCAGGATCGGCGTTTCGTGCAGCGACTCCGCCAGATGCAGCTTGACCAAGCTGCGGCCGCCGGGGCCGGCCATGGCCTGCCGTTTGCGTGACAGCGCCGTGGCGGCGGCGGTCCGCTCGGCGATGATGGCGCGCGCATCGCGGTCGCATTCATAGAACCGGCGGTCGGCGGCGATGTGCTGCTGCGCCGCTTCCCCGCGCGCCTGCGTCACGGCGATGCGCGCGCTCCCGGTGGCGCGCTCGAGATCGCGCTGCTGCGCCGCCTGAGCCGCGGCGGCTTCGCTGCGCATGCGCTCACGACTCTGCTCCGCCAGCTTGCGCTGCAGCAGCACCTCTTGGTAGCCCGCTGCGAACTGGTGCGTGCCGAGCAGCACCTGCTCGACCAGGATTCCTTCGGGAAGGAGCTCGGCGGCAAGCCGCGCCCGCGCCTGCTCCGCCTTGGCGAAGCGCAGCTCGGCAACATAGTACTCTTCGGCGCGCAGCTCGTTGAGGATGTCGCGAATGATGCTGCGGCACAGCGGCTCGACCAGGCGATCGCGGACGCTCTGGGTGGTGGGGCCGATGAGCTCCAGAATCTGCGGCGCCTTTTTCGGCTCGATGCGCCAGCTCACCGTAACGCTGACGCGAATATCGTTGCCGTCCAAAGTCTTGAACTCGATCGGCCGCCCGGCGTTTTCGCCGCCGGTCAGCGGCAGATTCTGGAGCCCGATATCGAAGGTCGCCCAGTCGGCCAGACCCGGAGCGAACAGGTACGTCCCGCCCGGCGGATAGATGCGCGGCTCGATGCCGCTGCCAATGATGCGGTAGGTGCGGACCCCGACCTCGGTGGGTCCGGTGTTGCGCGCCGAGCATCCGCCCCAAAGCAGTGCGGCCATGGCCAGCAGAGCAGACAGATGGACCCCGCCCCGACCGACCCTCCGCCGGCAGCGCTGCGCCGACTCAGTCCCGCGTGCTGTCGTGCTGTCGTGTGCTTTCGCGAACAACATCAGGCCTTTAATCAGCGCTGATGGCGAAGAACTCATAGGCACTCTCCGCAGCGGCTGGGGATAAGCTGTGCAAAAGCTGCCGGGCGCTCTTTATCGAATCGGCGCTCCCGGCGATGACGACCGTGTCGCCGGCGCGCAGGACCTCTTGCGCACCGGGAGCGGCGATTCCTTGGTCGCCGCGCCGGATCGCCAGCATGGTCGCGCCGGTGAGGCCGCGCAGGTTGAGCTGCGCCAGGGTCCGGCCGACGCACGGATCGGAATCCGCCAGGTATTCCATCGACCAGGAACCAAGCCCCCCGAGCATCAGGTGCAGCTGCTCCAGCGTGCTCAGACCTTGGCTTTCTTGCGCCGCGTCGGCAGCCGGAGCCGCCGGCGGCTCTGCCGCGTGGGCGAGCGCTTCGATCACCGCCACCGCCCCCGAGCGCGCATGCCCGAGCAAGTTGTTGGCGCTGCGCCAGAACGCCAGGGCCAGCACTCCGACCAAGGCCACCCACACCACGATCCCCAGCGCTTCGGTAAGGGAAGGAATGAACGGCTGGGTAATCGCTAAAAGCGGCGCACTGGCGAGCAAGATCACCAGGATCTCCAGAATCAGCGTCAGCGCCCCGCGCGGCGCCGCGGCCAGATCCGCCTGGCCTTGCGGCGAAAGCGGAATCGCGCGGCTGGCCAGCGCGCTCCCCAGGCGCCGCGCTGAACCGACAAGACCCACCCACAACGGCACGGACAGCGCCAGCGTGATCACCGCGATGGCAATGCGCGAAAGGGTGTGCGAAAGATGCAGCGTCTGCTCCACAAGCGGCAGCACGCGATAGGAAGACAAGGCGGCGCCGATGAACAGTCCGGCCAGGGCCAGATCGTCTAGGAGGATGAACAGAATCAAGCGGCGCAGCTCGGAGCGCTGGCGCAGCGGCTGCGAACGCAGCCCCTCGACCCAGGAGCCGTACAGGGTGGCGAACAGCTGCAGCCGGCGCGGCAGCCGGCGGTCGACATAGGCCGACAGCGGCACCGAGGCGCGCATGAGCATCGGCGTGAGCAGCGCCGTCACCGCCGATACCGCGACCGCCACCGGATAGAGGAACGGGCGGGTGGCGTTCTGCTTTACCGCGATGCTGGCGATGATGAAAGAGAACTCGCCGATCTGGGCCAGGGTCATCGCCGTCTGAATCGACACCCGGATGCTGTGGCCGGTGAGAAAGGCGGCGAGCGAGACGCCGAAGATCTTGCCGCCTACGACCACGGCGGTGAGGACCATTCCCTCCAGCCAGTACTGGGCGATGAGCCGGGGGTTGATCATCATTCCTACGGAGACGAAGAACACGGCTCCGAACAGATCGCGCACCGGATGGATGAGGTGCTCTATCTTCTTGCTCTCGCCGGACTCGGCGACCAGGGAGCCGGACAGGAAGGCGCCAAGGGCCACGGAATAACCGACCGACTGGGCGAGCAGCGATACCGCGAAACACAGCCCGACGCAGGCGACAAGCAGAGTCTCCGCGCTGCCCAGTCCCGCGATGGCGCGGACGAGCCGCGGAATGACAAGGAGCCCGAAAAAGATAAGCCCGGCCAAAAACGCTCCGAGCCGTCCGATGGTGCTAAGCAGCGTCGCCGCGGACAGACTCCCGGCCGACAGCGCGGTGAGGGCGGCCAGGAGCAGGATGGCCATGAGATCCTCGAACACCAGGACGCCGAAGACCAGATCGGCGTGGCGGCGGTCGGGGCGCTGCTCGGTGAAGGACTTGGCGATGATCATGGTGCTGGAGATGGACACCATGGCGCCGGTGAACACCGACTCCACGGTGGAAAATCCGAGCAGCCGGCCGGCGAGGTAGCCGAGCCAGAGCATCACGCTCACCTCGATGATCATGACCAGGCCGGAGGTCGCGCCGACCCGCACCAGCTTGCGCAGGCTGAACTCCAGCCCGAGCGAAAACATGAGCAGGATCACCCCGAGCTCCGACAGCGTCTCCACCACCGTGCGATCCGCATAAAGCGGAATCGGCAGGTAGGGGCCGACGATCATTCCGGCCAGCACGTAGCCAAGCACGACCGGCAGGCGCAGCCGATGAAACAGCACGGTGGTTACGGCGGCGATTCCCAGCACCATGGCCAGCGCTTTGAGAAAAATATGCGCGTCCAATAGCGGACTCCCTCTTGCGTAAGGGCCATCGCGATGCCCACGGCCAGCCAGTGGACCCCTTGCGCCGCATCAGGACGGCGCGCCCGATGTCAGCGCAACGTCCGTAAGCTACCTGCGGTGCGGCTTCAGCGCGCCGGCGGCGGCAGCGCTGAGCGATCCGTTCCCATCGCGTTTCTTAGCACCTACCGCCGCCGCGGCGCGCCGCTTCACCGCCGACTCGCCAGCGGAGCGGCGCGAACCGGACAATGCTGCTGCCGCTGCGGTTCACGCCGCCGGAGTTCCCAGGTGCTCTTACGCGAAAGCGGCGTCCGCCGGCGGAGCGCGCGGACCATGCACGCCAAACGCCAGCGCCTCGGGCGGCGCCGCGGTAATCCGCTGGAACTCGATATGCTGCGGAATAAGGAAGCTCGGCCTGACTTGCGCCGGTAGCACCCAGGCCGCCGTCGGTGGACCATATCCGCGCCGGGTCTGCCGGCCGGAGACCGCCAGGGCCAGCGTCTGCAGCGAGCCGCGGGCAATCACCGCCTGCCGCTGACTCGGCTGAAGCGGGCTTAATCCTTGCCGGGGTGCTGGCGCCGACAGGCGCTGCCCTGCGGTGCCGACAAACAGCAGCGCAAGCAGCAGCACGGTCCTATAAAGTAAGGCGCGCATCGAGGTTTCTACTTCGGCTATTTAGTACTATCACCGTCGAGAGTCCCACGCCAGGGAAAACTACGTGGGACGGTCGAGGGCCGCTTTTTGGCGGGAGCGCGGTTAGCGGTTAGAAGATCGGCAGCGGGCCCGCAACGGCGCGCGACAGGTAGCCCAGGCGGAGCTCGGAATCGGTGATGTCGGCGGCGCGCAAGGCGATTTGGTGCTCCAGCTCCGCCTTTGCCGCGACGGCATCGGCGGGCGGGCGGGCGGCTGCGCCGGCTTGGGGGAGCGCGCCGTTTGCCTGCAGGGATTGAACTTGGACCAGGCGCAGGGGAACCTCGCTGCCGCCGCTGCCGCCTATCGACTCGGCGAGCTTTATACCTTCTTCGGCGAGCTTGCAGGCCTTTGCCGGCTGGCCGGATAGGAGCAGGGCGCGGGCCAGCGCAACGTAGCCCAGCGGCGCGCTGCTCCGGGTCGGCAACAGCGCCGCCAGCGCTTTGTGTCCGCTGGCCACCGCCGCCTCATGATCGCCCGCGGCGCCGTGAATCGCCGCCAGAGCGCAGTGGGCGATGCCGCTATAGTAGGACTGTTCGCCGATGGTCTTGAAGATGGCCTGCGTCAGCTGCTGCGCCTCCGTTTGCGCCTCCGGCTCGCGCCGCTCTGCCAGGAGCAGCGCCAGGTACATCTGCACCCAGATCAGGGTGACCGGTTCATCCAGCTGCCGCGCCAGCTCCAGTCCTTCGCGCAGCTTGGCCTCCGCCTTGGCGCCTAGTCCGAGCCGCGCCAGCGCGAAGCCGAGATCCCCCAGGACAATCGCCAGCTGCCGGCGGTCGCCGATAAGCTGGCTCGACTCCAGACAGCATTGGAAGTGCGCGACCGTAGACCACGGCTTTGGCTGCAGCGCATTGGCGTGCCGGCCTAGCGCATACTGCATCCAGGCGCGGGCGTACGGATCGAGCTTCTCGCTAGTGTCGCCGACCTGCTGCATGTGAGAGATGAAAAGCTCCGCCATCTCGCGATCGCCGATGAGCCCGAGCATCGTCGCGACCAGGGAGCTCGTCTCAAAGTAAGTCCCCAGGGCAAAAGCGGGCGGCGGGACAGTGCCGAAGTGCTGCGCCAGCTCGTGGACTTTTTCCTGATTGCCGAGCACCGCCGCCGACATGCTGGCGTAGCCGATGGCGCGGAACCAGTGCCGGCTGCCGGCGGTCAAAAGCGACAGCGCCGACGCGCCGCTGTGCAGGGCGCTGTCCACCTGGTTGCGCAGGAACAGCGCCGCGGTCTTTATCGCATACAGCGTGCCGCGGACCTCCCCCTGCGCACCCGCTTCCAGACCGCATTCGACGCGCCGCAATGCCTCGGTGAGATCATTGCGCTCCAGCGCCTGCTCCGCGGCATGGGTGTAGTGTAAAAGCGCTCGTCCTTGATCGCCGCCGCGCAGCCAGTGCTCGGCCAGCACCACCGGATCCGGCTCGCCCGCCCGCTCCAAGTACTGCGCCGCATTCTGATGCCACTGGCGCTGCTCTTCGGCGCTCAGGAAGCTATAGGCCGCTTCGCGCAGCAGCGTGTGGCGGAAGCCGTATTCGCGGTCATCGGGAAAGCGGCTCTTGCGATGGTGCTCGATAAACTCCCCATCGATGAGGATCTGCAGCCAGTGATCGACATCGGGGGAGCAGAGGCCGCCGCGCCAGAACGTCTGGCCGTAGATGCTGGCCGCGCGCAAGGTCTGTCGCGCGCCCGGGGCGAGCCGCATGAGCCGCGCCTGCACCATCGCCAGCACGGTCTCCGGCAGCGCTTCGCCTTTGCCCTCGGCTTCGGCGCGGATCAGCTCTTCCAGATACAGCGCGTTGCCGCCGGCCTGCCGCACGATGCGCTGCAGCGTCGCCGGCGCAACCGTGTCGCCCAGGGCCTGGCGCACCAGGCGCTCGCTGGCGTTTAGCTTGAGTCCGTCGAGCCGCAGATCCTGGCGCTGCCGGTCGGCCCACAGCCGGGGAAACAGATCTTCGACCTCCGGCCGTGCCAGCGCCAGCACCATGAGCGGCGTAGACCGCAGCTGGCGCAGGGCGATATCGATCAGACGCACCGTCAACCCGTCCCCCCAGTGCAGATCCTCAAGGATGAGCAGCAGCGGGCCTTTTTCGCCGGCGGCCTTTATGAAATCGAGCGCCGCCTGGGTGATGCGGTCGCCCATGAGGTGCGGATCTTGGCGGGCGGCGTGCAGGGCGATGCTGGCGTTATCGGAAAAGGGAATCTCGCATAGCTCGCCCAGGAACTCGACCACGCGCTCGACATCGGAGCCGCTCATGTAGCGGCGCACCTGGGCGGCCAGCTTGGCACGGCGCACCGGCAGCGGCTCGCCTTCGACCAGGCCGCACAGCCGGCGCAGCGCCTGGCCGAGCAAGCCGTACGGCGAGCCGGCGCTCATCGGGTCGCCGCGGCCGAGCAGGACCTCCACTTGCTCGGCGCGGCCGTGCAAGCGGCGGACAAACTCATGGCGCAGCCGCGACTTGCCAAGCCCCGGCGGGGCGGTCACCAGCACGACGTGCGGCACCGCCTCATCGCGGCACTCGAAAAAAAGCCCCTCCAGCACGCCGAACTCGCGCTCGCGTCCGACGCACGGGGTCGGCCGGCCGAGCAGCGGCCGTCCCGGGTCATACTCCGCCCGCTCGCTGCGCAGGATGAAGCTGCCGGCCACTCCGACGTCCAGCTCGAACCGGGCATCGAGCAGCCGCGCCGTCACCTCATCCAGAATCACCGGGGCGGCCGCCGGTGAGAGTCCGTGAGCGTGTTCGCTCAGCAGATGGAAGGCGCGGTCGATGGCCTCCCCCAGCGGTCCCTGTTCATCGATGACGCCGCGTCCGGTGGCCAGCACCACCTGGGCGTCCGGCCAGTTTTCCTTGAGCGCCAGCGCGCAGCGCGCCGCCTGCATCGCCTGATCGGTGGCGCTGCTCTTGTGCGTGTTGGCCAGCGTGACGACCGCGGAGCCGTCCACCAGCACATCGACTTGGTTGCTGTAGATGGACAGCGCGGCGCGCAGCGCGCTGCGATCAAACTGCGGCGGACAGTCCGGCAGCGAGTCCACCGCCTGCAGCTCCACCGTCTGCGTCATGCCGCGATCGGCCACGACCACGCTGACTAGCTGCGCCTCACCAAGGCCCACGGTACGGCCGGTCAGGGAGCGGGACTGCGGCGGCACGCGCTGATCGCCCAGGGGGAGCGGCGGAAGCGCCGCCAGCTCTAGGAGCAGGGCATCGGCATTAGGTGGCCGCAGGGTCGGGCGCTTGGCCAGCATGCGTCCTAGCAGCGCCTCCAGCTCCGCCGGCAGATCCGGACGCAGCGAGCGCAGCGGCGGCGCCTCCTGAAACAGAATCTTGGTCAGGACCGCGGCGGCATGCTCGGCATCGATGGGAATCTTGCCGGTCAGGCACTCAAACAGGATGCAGCCGAGCGAGTACACATCGCAGGCCGGCGAGATGTCTTTACGTCCCTGCGCCTGCTCCGGGGCCATGTAGCGCGGCGTGCCGATGACGTCGCCGATGCGGGTGAGCGCGGTGCTCGCCCACTGCTGCCGGGCGATGCCAAAATCCAGCAGCGTGATGCGCGACAGCTGCCCATCGCGGAGGTATAGGTTGCTGGGCTAAATGTCGCCCTGCACAGCTGACGTCGATAATCACCAGTCTTTATCCCCTTCGGAGCGGTTGCGGATCGATTCGCACAAGGCCCGGTGCCTGGTTCTCCGCCTTACCTCGTCGGGAGCGCTCGCTCAGTCCTGCTCTCAGTCTGCAATCAAGTCGGCTTGCTTATCGGTTGGGGGCGCTGTGCCACCTATCGGCCCGAGCCATTGGTAGGCGCCGGTCAGTCAAGTGTGGTAAATCGCCCCCCATGTTCTGGTTCGAATTAATCATTCATTTTTTAAAAATTCAAAAATGCGGAGCTGATGCCTCTCTCGCGGTCCGGCGGTTGGTTCTGGCGACGCTGCTGCTTTGCTGTTCATCACATCCGGCCCGCGGCGATACACCGGCAACTTCCGTGGTTCAGCGACTGCCGAACCTCCCACTGGGTAGTCGGTGTCTGGGGATGCTCCCCTGTCCGGAGAGCGGCGACTACGGGATCCACCTGCGCGCTCTCGGCGTGCTCGCGCTCGATGCGAATCACCAGGCCAGCGGGGGACGATTCGAGCCCGGTCTGATGCTCTCGGCGATGGAGGTCGGCGAATGCGGGGTGTCGTTTCCGCTGCGATTCTATGAGCTGGGTCTGCCTGTACCTGAGCGGATTCGATTGTTCTGCAAAGCGTCGCTTCCCAAAGGGCTACTGCCGAAAAGCCGCGGCGCTGCTTTTGCCGCCATGAACCTGGCGAGTGGTCCCTTCGTTGAGGCCGGTGCTCCGGACGGCCCGCGCAGCACCACGGTGGAGGTCGGGGCGGCATTGGGGGGGGATATCCTCAAGATTCTGCGCGTCGGAACGGCGGCGTGGGCGACTCTGGGGGAATCTCAACCGGAGCTGCACGCAGGCGCAGAGCTCGTGTTGCGCACGGACTCTGTGACGTTGTTCGTGCAGGCCCAGTTTGAAAACCGGATCGGCTGCAGGCTGAGCGAGCCGCTATGTGCATGGGGATTTCTGAGTCTGTTGGGCTTGTCCCTGGCGCTCGATGTAGCTCCGACGAGCGCGTATGTTGGGCTCGGACGCGG
>CALFML010000413.1 GCA_937879845.1 uncultured Myxococcales bacterium | reverse complement strand
CGGCATACGAGATACATTGGCGTGACTGGAATTCAGACGTGTGCTCTTCCGATCTTGAACGACCTCAAGCCCCTGCTTGCGCAGCGCCTGGATGGCCAGCGGGCTGAGCGCATTATCAACCACCAGCAGGCGGCGGTTGCGGACCAGCCGCTCGGACTGGATGCACTGCCGCAGCTGGTCGGCGCGGCCGGCGGCGCAGGAACGGTAAAATGTCTCCCAGTAGGAGCTGTCGCGGGCGGAGATTCCGGAGATGGACGCGCCGATCCCATAGCCCATGCAGGTCCGTTCGATAAAGTGCGAGGTCAGGTAGACCTGAAGCGGCTCCTCATCGTTGGATATCCACACTCGCGCCGGAAAAACGGAGCGCGGCCGGACGAACTCCCGGGAGAACAGGAACATTCCCTCCAGGCTGATGTTTTCGGTGCACATGGAGAGACGCCGATCTTCGACTTCCCCAAGGACCGTGATCTCGGCAGGAACGCGCTGCGACCGACGTTTTTCCTTCATTGTATTTGTGTCCACGCCCATCCTCCAATTTCCTACCTGCTGCATACAGGTCGCCTTGAACCTTTGGGGCCGCCCGAGCAGCTGCCCAAACATCTCATAAGCCGATTATGCACGCGCCGCGCCAACGCCAAAAAACGTCAATCTCAGGTGGTGCTGGCGCGCTCGGGCGCAATCCAGACTGAATCCGATCAGAATCGGAGAGCCAACTCATTCTGAAGATGGCGGTTTTGACGACGTAGGCCCACAGAAAAGCCCGATCCGCGGCTGCGCTGAGCCCTGAAAGATGGGAAGAGCGGCTTCCGCATCATTCCGATCGTGATGGCACGCCTGCTGCATTGCTTCTGATCAAGCCACGCGGCGGCGGATTCTCACAGTCATCAAGAGAGTATCCGTACCGCCGCGGACCGCAGGCGGAATTTACCTGAAACGGAATGAACCCGTCCAATTCGAAAAGTAAAGGAGACACTCCCATGCGCACCAATACCAATACCCAGACCCGCTTCGCCAAGCTCATCTCGTCCTTCGCCCTCGTCGCGCCTCTGCTTGCGGGCTGCGGTTCGCCGGTCGTGAACCCGTCTGTCGCCCTGGTCGATCGCACGGTCAAGCCGTTGAGCCTGGGCGACTTCTTGGAGGTAAATGGTACCTACGGCGCGGATTGCATCGACCGCAGCGGCAGCTGGAGCGTCGGCATCGGCGGCTTCAGCGGGCTCACCAACCCGGCGCTTAGCGTGATCAAGAATGACAGCGGCTGCAAGCTGTGGGCGTCCTCGGTCCGCGTCGGTTCGCTCGGCGGCAGCGTTCTGTACGCTCCGGCGGGCAACCTGGCCCTTGCCGCCGACTACGCGGCGCAGGCGCACCCCTTCGCGCCTTCGCAGAGCGCCCCGACCGCGTTCTACGGCAACCTGCGCGTTCAGCCGGATCTGTCCTTCGGCTCCGACTTCACGGTCGACCTGGTCTACTCGGAAGATCCGCGGTGGGCGTCGGCCGGCGTAGTCGCCAACTACGGCGTGCAGTCGGCCGGTCTCCAGACCGGCGGGGTGAGTGCGCCCGACTACAGCATCGACCTGACGAGCTTCGTCATGCAGGTGGACGCGAACAAGATCGTCCAGAGCACCAGCGGCGGCGGGGTCCTTATGGCCATGAACACGCTCTGCCAGACCTTCATCGTGTCGGCCAACGATCTCGGCGCCGCTCCTTCTTTCGCTGCGGTGGACGCGGAGTTCCAGACGCTGCCGGCGCAGACTTTGGCCCCCAGCAACCCGGAGATCGCCGCCGACAGCTTCTTCCTGACCGGCGCCAACCTGGCGATGCCGCAGATCCGGACCCTGATCCTCGCCAATACCGTGGCGGGAACGACTTCCTACGAGGTGTTCCGGATCACCTTCAGCGCTCCTTAACAGGGCGCTCCGCGGATTGATGCCGCATCGGAACCATCGCCCTTCCCACTTCACATCCTGCGCCGCCGCCGCTTCGCTCCAATTCTTCCGCTGCAACCGCAAAACTCCATCCCAGGTTCCGGTGCCGGCGTGGACGCTCCCGCATCAAGCGGGGCCGTTCAGGCCGGCGCCGGCGGCCGTGCGCATACGGCGCACCCCTACGGAATTTATTAGAGGGCAGACCGAACTGTCTTTATGGCTGCGGTTTGGGATTTTCGGCTGATGGGAGAAGCGGGGCAGGGGAGGGCGAAAGGGGGGAGGCGCAAGGATGGGCGGTGAGGCGGGGAGCTTCGGGAAACCGCCGTCCGGGCATCGACTGCGCCCGGACGGCGGGTCGGGGTTACGGCGCAAGCACGGTCAGGGTGATGACCTGGTAGGCGCGGATGTTGTTGACGATATGGGCGACGATGATCTCGCGCGTGGCGCTGCTGCTGGCCAGCGAGGTGCCGACCAGGCCCAGTGCCGAGGCGAAGACCGACGGGTTGGCGCCCGAGATGGTCACCGGGGTGCCGGCCTCGTAGGCGGCGTTGATCTCGTCGAAGCTCGGCGTGGCAGAAAGCGCGACCGCGCTGATGACGTACTCCTGGCCGGTGACTTGGCCGTCCGTCAGATCGATGGCGCCGGAGACATCGGAGATGGTCTTGTTGGCGTCGGTCTGGACCGCAACGGTGGAGCCGTCCACCTCGTAGTCAGAAGGCAGGATGCTGCTCTGGGTCGAGCCGAGCGAGTTGTACTTATAGGTCGATTGGGCCGAGCCGGCCGACGCCGCCGCCGAGTCATCCGAGTACAGCAGCGAGATCGAGAACGACGAGGTGAACGTGGCGTCGCTCAGCTTGAGGTTGCCGAAGAACGCGACCTCCGTGTCGCCTTCCACGGAGTAAGCCACTGCCGAGTTGGCGTAGTTTGCTCCCAGGATGACTGTGCTGGCCGGCACAAAGCGGATGCTGCCGATAAGGACCGAGGTCAGCGTCAGGGCGCAGGTGCTGTTTCCCTTGACCACGGAGAGCTGCGCGTTATCCAGCGAGCCGGAGAAGCTGCCGATTGCGGAGCTCCAGCTGCCGGTTCGGCCGATGCAGCTGGCGCCGTACGTTCCGTTGAGAGCGTTGAGCGAACCCAAGGACAACTTGGCGACGGTGTGGTCGACCACAATGACCTGGGGAGTCAGCTCGTCGGCCGCGCCGCAGCCGGTCGCCGTCTGGACGCAGGCCGCCAGGGCCAGACCCAGGGCGAAGCGTGACTTGGACAGCGGCTGCGCCGGCGCCATCGGAGC
>CALFML010000412.1 GCA_937879845.1 uncultured Myxococcales bacterium | reverse complement strand
CGCCCCCCGCGTGGTCCTGCCGCCGGCCGACAAGGTCGAGCCGCCGCGCGCCGACCTCGTCGCCGACATGGGGGTCACCTACAACCCCAACACCAAGCTCACCGACGACTACCGCTGCTTCATCATCGACCCGAAGCTTACCGCCGACCGCTACCTGCGGGCCAGCGATGTCCGCCCCGGCAACCCGCGCATCGTCCACCACGTCATCCTGTTCGAGATTCCGGCGGCCGGCGCGGCCAAGGTCCGCCAGAAGGACGATGCCGAAGAAGGACCGGGCTACACCTGCTTCGGCGGCGCCGGCTCCGGCAGCGCCCAGATGGTGACCGGCTGGGCCCCCGGCGGCGTACCGAGCCGCCTGCGCGATGACGAAGGGCTCCTTGTGCACAAGGGCTCCCTGTTCGTCATGCAGGTCCACTACAACAACCGCCAGAATAACGGCCAGGGCGACCGCACCGTGGCGACGCTGGAATTTCTGAACGAGAAGCCGGCCAACCAGCTGTTCCTCCTGCCGCTGGCCAACCCCGATCAACTCAAGATCCCGGCCGGCGACCCCGACGCCAAGCAGATCATCGATGTGCCGGTCTCGCTCATCATGACCTACGCCAAGATCCCCGGCACGGAGCTTGTCATCTCCGGCACCACCCCGCACATGCACACCCTCGGCAAGCGCATCGTCACCTCGGTCAACGCCGGACCGCTCGTGGAGATCCCGCGCTGGGACTTCCACTGGCAGCAGGCCTACCAGTTCAAAGAGCCGGTGGCCCTGTCGCGCAACGACAGCATCACGCTGGAGTGCGACTACGACAACAGCTACGCCAACCAGCCGGTGGTGGACGGACAGAAGCAGATGCCGCGCGATGTCACCTGGGGTGAGAACACCTCCGATGAGATGTGCCTCAGCTTCCTGCACGTCCGCATCCCCGCCAACTGATTGTCGCAAGGGGCGGCTCTGCCCGCCCCCCGATTGTCTCGGCACAGACCAGACAATCTCCTCCCACCGCGCGGTTTGCGCGCGTATTCTAAACACTTAGAACGCCTGTTCTCCCTCTCAGCTATCGTCCTTGTAGCGGGCTGCGCCCGCCGCGGAGAAGTTATGTCTCTTGGTCACCCGATCCGAAAGTTCGCCAGTGTCCTGGTCGCCAACCGCAGCGAGATCGCCATCCGCATCTTCCGCGCCTGCACCGAGCTTGGCATCCGCACCCTGGGCGTGTTCAGCAAAGAGGATCACTCCGCCCTGCACCGCTATAAGGCCGATGAGTCCTATCCCTTAAACGCGGCCCTGGATCCGATCGGCGCCTACCTAGACATCGACGGCATCGTCGCCATCGCCCAGCGGCACGGCGCCGACGCCATCCATCCTGGTTATGGCTTCCTGTCGGAAAACCCCGCCCTGGCCCGCGCCTGCCGCGCCGCCGGCATCACGTTCATCGGTCCCTCCGCCAATGTGCTTTCGCAGATGGGCGACAAGACCGCGGCCCGCCGCCTGGCCCAGACCCTGTCCATCCCCGTGGTCCCCGGCACCGATGCTCCGCTGCCCGATGCCGCCGCCGCCGCCGCGCAAGCGGGCCGCATCGGCTACCCGGTGATCCTCAAGGCGTCCTTTGGCGGCGGCGGCCGCGGCATGCGCGTCTGCCACGACGAGTCCGAGCTGCGCGCCCTGTTCGCCCAGGCCGAGCGCGAGTCGCAGCTGGCCTTTGGCCGCTCCGAGGTCTTTCTCGAAAAATACATCCCCTGCCCCAAGCACATCGAGGTGCAGATCCTCGCCGATGCGCACGGCAACACCGTGCACCTTTATGAGCGCGACTGCTCGGTGCAGCGGCGCCACCAGAAGGTCGTCGAGATCGCCCCCGCCCCGAGTCTTGACCCGGTGCTGCAAAATGCCCTGTGCCAAGACGCCGTGCGGCTGGCCGCCGCGGTCGGCTACGTCAACGCCGGCACCGTCGAGTTCCTCGTCGAACCGAGCGGCGCCTACTACTTCATCGAGATGAACCCGCGCATCCAGGTCGAGCACACCGTGACCGAGCTTGTGACCGGGATCGACATCGTCAAGAGCCAGATCCGCATCGCCGAGGGCTACGCCCTGCCGAGCCCCGAGCTCGGCATCCGCGATCAGGCGGCGATCTCGCTGCGCGGCTTCGCCATCCAGTGCCGCATCACCACCGAGGATCCGGCCAACAACTTCATGCCCGACTACGGCCGCATCGCCCACTACCGCTCCGCCGCCGGCTTCGGCATCCGGCTCGACGCGGGCACGGCGTTTTCGGGGGCGATGATCACGCCGTTTTACGACTCGCTCCTGGTCAAGGTCTGCGCCTCCGCCCTCTCGTACGCCGACGCCTGTCTGAAGATGGATCGGGCGCTGGCGGAGTGGCGCATCCGCGGCGTGCGCACCAACATTCCGTTTCTCCGCAACGTCATCCGCCACCCCCAGTTCATCGCCGGCAAGGCGACCACCACGTTCATCGCCGACACCCCGGAGCTTTTGACGTTTCCGGAGCGCTTTGACCGCGCGACCAAGCTCCTGCAGTTCATCGGCGATGTCAGCGTCAACGGCAACCCCGATGTCAAAGGGACCCGCCCGAGCGGCCTGCGCCGCCCCGTCGTCCCGCGCTTTGACCCCGACGCCGCCCCGCCGCCGGGCAGCCGCGACCTGTGGAAGCAGCTTGGCACCAAGGAGTTCTGCCGCGGGCTGCGCGAGCAAAAGGCGCTGCTGTTCACCGACACCACGCTGCGCGACGCGCATCAGTCGCTCCTTGCCACGCGCCTGCGCACCTACGACATGATGCGCGTCGCCCCCGCCCTCGCCCGCCATCTGTCCGGCTTATTCTCCCTGGAGATGTGGGGCGGGGCG